>NZ_JCADBL010000011.1:0-257969 GCF_059359015.1 Micromonospora sp. LZ37
CAAGATCGAACCCCCGGCGCCGATCGACAAGGACCTCTACGACCTGCCCCCGGAGGAGTGGGGCGACGTCAAGCAGGCCCCGAACTCCCTCGGACAGGCGTTGGATTTCCTCGAGGCCGACCACGACTACCTGCTCGACGGCGGCGTCTTCACCCCCGACCTGATCTCCACCTGGGTCGAGTGGAAGCGGGCCAACGAGGTCGAGCCCATGGTGCTACGCCCGACCCCGCACGAGTTCTCGCTCTACTTCGACTGCTGACGCTGCCGTACCGGGTCGATCTGCCTGCCTTTGGTCTGCGGAAACGGCGCCCCGAGAGCGGCGGGCCTCGTACCGTCGAGAGATGGCGCAGCCGAGCCACGGCGTTCGAGCCGCACCGCCGCGTCGCCAACTCGACGGACGCCGTGGGAGCCGCCCTGCGGGCCGTCCACGACCTGCTCTGAGCAACGCCGCCCAGGCCGGGCGTCAGGCCACCTCCGGCGGCGGCCACCACCGCCCGCACGATCGGATCCGACCATGAAGCGGCAAGACGTGACCGCCCCCGCGAGACCCACGCCCGCCACCCTCACGCTCGGGGTCGAGGAGGAGTTCCTGCTCCTGGACCCGGAGACCGGGGAGAGTCTGCCGGTCGCCGACCGGGTGCGCGACGCCCTGTCGGGCACCGCCCGCGAGCAGAGCCGGCAGGAGTTCCGGCACAGCATGGTGGAGATGGTCACCCCCGTCTGCACCGATCTGGCGCAGCTGCGTACGCACCTGGTCGCCCTGCGCCGCGCCGCCGCCGGGGCGGCGGAGGCCGCCGGGGCGCGGCTGGTGGCGGTGGGGGCCACACCGGTGTGCGAGGCGCACCGCACGGTGCCGGACGAGCAGCGGTACCACGCCATGTCCCGCCGGTTCGGGCCGGTGGCGCACGACCCGGCGGTGTGTGGCTGCCACGTGCACGTCGGCGTGCCGGACCGGGAGCTGGCCGTGCAGGTCTGCAACCACCTGCGCCCGTGGCTGCCGGTGGTGCAGGCGCTGACCGCGAACTCGCCCCTGCACGACGGCCGCGACACCGGGCACGCGAGCTGGCGCTCGATGCAGCTGGAACGGTGGCCCAGCATCGGGCCCACCCCGCATTTCGAGTCGGCCGCCGACTACGACGCCACCGTCGCGGAGTTGATCGCCGCCGGGATCATGCTCGACGGCGCGATGGTCTACTGGTACGCCCGCCCATCCGCAACGTACCCCACCGTCGAGGTCCGGGTCGGCGACGTCTGCCCCACCGTGGACGACACCGTGCTGGTCGCCGGGCTGGTCCGGGCACTGGTCGCCACCATGGTCGACCACGTCCACGCCGGGGCGCCCGTACCCCGGATCCGGGACTGCCTGGTCGCCGCGGCGCACTGGCGGGCCGCCCACGACGGTGTCGACGGCGACCTCATCGACCTTCGCGGCGGAGGCGCCCGGCCCGCCTGGGATCTCGTCGACGAACTGCTCGTCACCGTCACGCCCGCGCTGACCCGGCACGGTGACCTCGACCTGACCCTGCGGGAGATCGATCGGGTACGCCGCGAGGGCACCGGAGCGACCCGACAGCGCCGGATCATGGCCCGTACGGACGGTGACGTCCGGGCCGTGCTGAAGCACCTGACCGACCAGACCGTCGCCGGCTGAACGGCCCCCGGGCGCGCACCCCGGCACGGATGCCCGAACGGACCACCCGGCGGCCGGGACGTCGACCAGCCGGCATCCTCGCGTCAACCGAGGGTCAGCCTCAGCTGCGGCCGAGCGGTCACCAGGTCGCCGGTCAGGAAGGCGAGTTCGACAGCGACGTCGGTGAAGGTGACCGGGTCGGCCGACGCGGTCGGCATGACCTCGGGCAGCGGGCGGTCCGGCGTCAGCCTGATCTCGATGCCGAGCAGCCGGCCGACGAACTGGGTGGCGTACAGGGTGACCTCGCCCCGCAGCGTCAACCGGCCGGCCGAGTAGCGAACCGACCCCGGCGCGCGGAGCAGGGGATCGTCGGCCACGGCCTCCGCCATGCGGAACTTCAGCACCTTCACGGTGCCCCCGGTGGTGGGCAGGTCGACGATGCCCTCCAGGCGTAGACCCGTCATGGTCACCTTCGACCCGGTCAGCGTCGACCGGGCCGCCGCCACCAGCGGCTGACCCGGTTCGACGGCGAGCAGCGGCAGCGTCCCCGGTCTGCTGCCGGTGGGAGGCGGCGTGCGCCTCGGGGTGGCGCAACCGGTCGCGGGAGGCGTCGGTGGGGGCGTCACGGTCGTGACGGGTGCCGGCTCGGGCGGCGCGGGGGCCGGTACGCAGGCCCGCGCCGAGGCCGGGGCGGCCAGCACCGCGGCGGCGGAGAGACCGAGCAGCCCGAGGAGCACGGCGACGAACCGCGGCTTCCGTGGGCCGGGACCGGCGGGTGGATCCCGGTACGCGGGGAACGCCGGCGGGGCCGCCCGGTCCGGCCTGCTGGCGTCCCCGCGCGACATCAGCTCGTCGACGAGGGCGGAGTCTTGGCGATCGGCGCCTGCCGGCCCGGGTCGGGGGATCCCAGGTCAATCTCCCCGGCCTCCTGCTCGCCCCGCACCGTCGCGTCGTCGGCCGGCTCGTGCGTCTGCGGGTCATCGGCGGCCGACTCCGGCTCGGTGGGCCTGTCCGGCGTCGTCTCCTCGTCGTGCGCCTCGCCCACCGACCCGCCGGTCGAGGGAGCGCCCGGCACCCAGGCGAAGCCGAGAGCACCGCCGACCGTGCCGAGCAGCACGCCGAAGAAGAAGCCGCCGAGGTTCACCCCGACGAGGGAGAAGAGGGCGGTCACGGCGGCGACCACGGCGTAGAAGATCCGCTGCTGCGGCTTGAACCACATCAGCAGCCCGCAGGTCACCAGGATGGTGGGGATCAACCAGGAGAGGAAGCCCGTCGGCCCGAGCTGGAAGGTCAGCCCCTGGAGCGACATCTGGGTGGTACCGAAGATCTCCAGGCCGGCGGTCGCGGTCAGCAGGCCGCCCCAGAACGGCCGGGTGCGCCGCCAGCGGCGGAAACCGCTCCAGCCGTCGCGAAACCGGACCGCCTGCGCCCGCCGCGGTGCGACAGTTGCCACGTACGCCTCCTGCGGGGTAGGGGTCCCGGGCAGGTAGATCACCGGAGACGGGCCGTCAGGGCGCCGCCGACCAGGTCAGAAGCACTCCTTGGCGGCCGCACCGACATTCACCTTCAGCCTCAGGCCGGTCAGGCTGAACCGCCCCGCCTGGGTGGAGCGGGCCACCTGGCGGAGGTTCGTGATGGTGACGGCCTCGGCCTGCTGGCCGAAGCCCTTCGGCTCACCCCTCGCGCCCGGCGGACCGCCCTCGAGCGTCGAGGCGTCCTGCCCGATGTTGATGTTCCGGAACACCACATCGCCCTCGAGCGACTCCACGTCGATCAAGAGATCTCTCGCGGTGGCGGGCCGGCCGCCCCCACCGGCGGTGATGGTGAGCACCACGGGAGCACCGGGGACCTTCGCCGACTGGCAGAGGTCGAAGAGCTCGGCTTCGCGGATGCCCGTCACCGCCACCGGGTGCTGGGTGCCGTCGATCTCCTCGGCGACGCCGCCGTACTGGACGAAGCCCTGACCGCGCAGTTCGGAGGCGGAGACCTTGAAGGTCTGGCCGGAGACCGCGAACGAGGCCGCGACCGCGCCGTTGGCCATCCCCAGGACCATCAGGCCGGCGAGGGCCGTGGCGGGAATCAGCATCGCGGCGAAGCGCCGCCAGCGGGTACCACCTGGTACGTCGAACTGATCCTGCACGATCCCTCCCTCAGGGGGTGCGTGGAGCCGGTCGGACGGCACGGACGGCCCGCCCACGAACACCTGGGACCCGATCGAACGATGGCGTCGCCACCGCGCGGCGGCGGTCGGCGACCCGCACATCCACGCTATATGAAAATTACTCACAGTACTGCGCAGGTCGCGGAAGCGGATCGGGTGCAGCAGGACCGGTGGAGTCCCCCCGCGGGTGCCCGGGTAGGGGAGGGGTAAACGACGACCGAGAGGCTCGCAGCGCGTTGCTCCAGCTGGCGCCGGCGCGGCGAGGCCGCTGGCCGGGTGCCCCCGAGAGGGTCCCGGCCAGCGGCCTTCGCGCGTACGGCGGCCGGACACGGACCTTCCTGTCCCCGTCCGCGCTGGGCGGCGCGACGACGCAACGAGGACCTCGCTCGGGCCAGGTGGCTCGGCACCTGCCCAGGAGGTCCTCACCTCTCCGATGCGGGTCAGACCCGCCGGGCGGTGCGCCACCGCTCGGCCCAGTAGCCGGCGCCGTCGAGGATGGACTCACCGGCGAGGTCACCCATCGTGGGGCCGTCCGCCTGCGACCGGCTGGAGACGAACCGGTGGTGGCCACTGTCGTCGAGGCCCAGGTAGATGCCGGAGTGCTCGATGTGACCGTCGACCACCGGCCCCGCGTTGAAGAACAGCAGGTCGCCGGGGAGCAGCCGGTCCAGTCCGCGCGCCTTCTGACCGGAGTTGGGCATCAGCTGGGCGCCGGGGCCGAACTCGGCCATGGCGTACGCCCGGCGCGGCAGACCCTCACCCGGGGTGTTGGTACCCCGCAGCGGAAAGCCCAGCCGGTGGCCGTAGACCATCCGCAGGTAGCCGGAGCAGTCCAGGGCCAGGATGCGAGCCGGCTCGGGCTGCACGCTCTTGCCCTCCGGGAACATCCACGGGATGCCCAGGTAGTCGTAGAAATCGGAGCGTTCCGAGCGACCGTCGGGGTCGAGCGGATCCGGCGGCCCGAAGGAGGCGTCACCCGAGTACTGCTGTCCCCGGTTGTCCTTCTTCGGAGGAGATTCGTAGATGTATTCCATGGCGATCGCCAGCACGTCGGGTGAGCGGTCGTTGCGGGCCGCGGCGAGCCAGTCGATGAACCACTGCTCGTGCTCGGCGCCGGCGCGCCACGCCTGCGGCGCCAACCGCACCCAGTACGTCGTCTCGACCTTCGCCGCGGTGTAGTGCGGCTCCTCGAAGGTGCGGGGAGGACCGTGGATGTGCGCGGTCCGAGCGCCGTCGGTCATGGTCGCGACCGGCTGCCCCGACGAGTCGATGATCTCCGTGCGATCGGGCGAGGTCGACCGTTGGTAGCTGTATCCCGACGGGCCGCGGGCCGGCTGGCCCGCCGCCGTCGTCACGCCCAGGGTCAGCTCCGGCTGGTCCTTCGGCGTCGGGCGGGCCACGACGTAGGTGATCGTGCTCGCCACCAGCAGCAGCGCGAATCCGATGATCGTCAGCAGGACGGTTGATCTGCGGAAGTAGGCACGAAAGTTCATGCCGGTTCCTCCTCTCACCACTTGATCCCGGCCGTCGGTCAGGTCACCGGCACGAAGCCGGCGACGACGCCGCTGTAGGCGAGACCGAAGGTGATTCCGGTGACCACGACGGTCGCCAGGATGGTGGCCTTCGGCGGCTGACGTACGAGCTGGTAGGCGATGAGTCCTGGAATGACGAAGCCCAACGTCTGGTGCGCGAACAGCAGCGGCAGGTCCCGCTGGACGAGGACGAAGAGCGTCAGTTGGAGCAGCACGCTGAGCAGCACGATCGCCGCGAACAGGCGCTTCCCGTAAAGGATCACCACCCGTTGCATCACGCGGGTGAGGAGATAGGTCAGAATCGTCATCCCGAAGATGATCACGGCTTGGAGCTGGTCCTCGATCAGCGTCAGCGCGATCCAGCCGGGCGTGATCATGCCGCCGGGCGACAGGTTGGTGGTCAGGTAGCACAACAGGGCGAACACCAGCCCGATACCGAGGCTCGCGGTGGCGAGCTGTGCACTCAGTTCTCCGCCGAAGTTCATCGTTGGATCCTTTCTCCGGTCGGCGTTTGCAGCATCGAGGCGGACCTGGAACCGTCCTCGCAGCTCCAGCCCGGCAGCGCCGCCAGTTCGTGGACCAACACCTCACCCTGGCCGTGGATGTTGCCCACGGCGATGATCGAGGAGTCGTCCGGCGTCGCCGCCGTCACCTCTTCCAGCAGGCGATCCGGGGTGAGCTTGCCGCCGAGGTCGACGACCCGGTCCTGAAGTTCGGCCGGCACGGTCGTCCGGGCGCTCTTGGTCAGCTCACCGATCAGGACGATCTGCTCCGGTTGCACCTGCGCGCTCATCTCGCCCATCTGGCCGTTGCGCTCGACCCGGTCCGGCCGGCAGTTGATGACCATCGTCAGCGGGCGGGTGATGAGCTGCTGATCCTCCAGTTGTCGGATGTTCATGAAGGTGGACTCCGGGTCGTTGGCGGCGAAGATGTTGGCGAACCGGATGCGCTTCTCGCCGTGCATGACCCGGGCCACGGAGAGCACACCCGGGTCGGGCGGCGCCTCCTGCATGCCCCGCAGCGCGCTCTGGCGGTCGACGCCCAGTTGCTCGGCGACGGCCAGCGCGATGGCGACGTTCTCCTTGAACGTGATCCAGCCGAAGCCGTCCATCTCCCGGTCGGTGACCGACTCGGGATCCACCGCGATCAGCCGGCAGTCCCGTCGGTCGGCCTCCTCCTGGAGGATGGCCAGCCGGTCCCGCTCGGCGGTGATGCAGACCCCTCCCACCGGCATGGACCTGCTCAGGGACCGAGCGACGTCGTCCAGGGTGGGGCCCATCTCGGTCAGGTGGTCCTCGCGGACGTTGCACAGCACGCCGATGTTGGAACGGATCAGCTTGCTCTGATTGGTCTCCTGCAGCGGCGGCATCACCGCCATGCACTCGATGACCAGAGCGTCCGGGTGGTACACGGCGGCCCGCCGCACGATCCCGATCTGCTCCACCACGTTCGCGATGCCGAACTTGCGGTGCACCGGCTCCTCGCTGGCGTCCGGGAAGATGAACCGCGCGGCGGTCCCGGTGGTCTTGGCGACCACCGTACGGCCGCCGCCGCGCAGCGCACCGGCGCAGAGCCGGGTGATCGAGCTCTTGCCCCGGATCCCGTTGACCAGCACCCGGTCCGGAATCTTGTCCAGATTGCGGTAGTGGTTGCGCTGCTCGACGATCCCGGCCACCAGCAGTGCCAGGCAGCAGAGCACGAAGACGATGTAGAGGTACGCCATGTCAGCTCCTTCCGTCCGGATCGACGGGATGGTCGGCGGCACCCCGTGCGGGGACCTGCGGGAGCACGACTGTCGGGTCGTCCTCCGTGCCGCGTAGCCGGGTCGCGCCGCCCAACCGCGAGGAGCCGGTGTGCCGGACCTGACGGCAGACCTCCAGGCACACCGCCAGCGCGCCGATGTCGTCGTGTCGCTGCGGCGGGATGGGCACGTCGAGCGCTCCGCTGCTGATCCGGTCGGCCTCGTCGGCCAGCCGTCGCAACGGGCGCGCGAAGACGAAGTACTGCCAGACCTGGGTGAGCAGCACGACACCGGTCGCCGCGCCGGCGACCAGCAGCGTCCACCGCCGCCCGTCGCTCTGCGGCAACCGCAGCCCGGCCAGGTCCTGCTCCACCACGAGCGACCACTTCAGGGAGGTGACCGTGCTCGGCTTGGTCAGGCCCGCCGCGGCGATCAGCGCCGGCTTCCCGTCGGGCGTCTCCGCCTGCCCGACGGTGCCACCCTTGAGCGCCGCGGCCGCGGCGCCCCGCGCGCTGCCCTCCAGCTCCTGGAAGGCGCGGAACCCCTCCGAGTCGAAGACCGTACGCAGGTCCTCGTCGACGACCCGTACCTGGCCGTCGACCGCGCGCAGCATCTCCAGCAGGTAGTCGATGTTGAACTCGCCGACGGTCGCGACGCCGTCGGGGCTGACCCGGAAGGCGTAGACCACCGGCAGGCGGTCCGTCCGGTCGTCCAGCTCGATGCCGACCTCACCCTTCACCGGCTCGTTCCGGAGCGGCTCACGCCCGGCGGAGCTCACCGCCGACCCGTTCGGGTCCATCAGGTAGAGGCTGCGGAACCGTTGCTTGTCCGCCAACTCCTGGTCGAGCATCGGTGACATCTGGGCCGGGTCGCCGGCCTCGGCCGCCTGGGAGATCCGGATCACCGTCTGCAGGCCGTTGTTCAGCGCCTTGCCCAGCAGCGTGCTCGCCGCTTCGGCCCGGCTCTCCTCGTCGCGTACGAGTTGCTGGGGAAGCGGCGCCTCGGGCGCGCGGAGCGTGGCCGCCACGGCTGCGGCCGGCCAGAGCAGCGCCACCACGGTGGCCACCGCGAGGCCCTGGGTCGCCGTCGGCCGCCACCGCCACCGCCACCTGCGGCGCGCACCGGTCGCCGCCGAAGGGTCACCGGCGGCGGGGGCCAGCGCACGGGCGATGCGGTGCGCCTCCGCGACGCCCAACCACGGCCGCCTGGCCGGCACCGTCCCACACGCGTTGGCCTTGGCCTGCCGGAGCAGCGACCGCACGGGACCGACCAGCGCCAGCCGCATCAGCAGGAAACTCGGCACCGCCAGTGCCAGCAGGGACAGGCCCAGCAGGAAGCCCTGGAACGTGGAGGTACCGCCGGTCTCGTCCGCGACGATCAGGGTGGCCAGCGTCACGCCCGTCTCTCCGACGGGAGCGGAGGAGACCACCAGTTGCCGGTCCGCCCATTCGGTCACCCTGATGGCGTGACCCTCGGTGGAGTCGGACGTGGCCAGGTCGCGGAAGACGACCGGCAGGTGGGTGTCGTCGACGGCGCTCACCCCCTGCATCAGGGTGCTCTTGCCGTCCGGGGTGAGCGCGAAGACGCCGTGCCGAGCGGTGGGGTTGAGCCGCATCTCGTCCACGCTCAGCGGCTGGATCGCCAGCAGGGTCCGCGCGCCGTCCAGCGTGACGGTGCGGACCAGGGCGGGGCCGTCCGCGGTGGTGATCGGGAAGGTGCTGCCGCCGGGCAGCGCCGGCGGGAGGAGTTCGAACGGCACCGCGGCGCCGGCCGTCGCCAGCGGACGACGGGTGGCGTTCTCCACCACCGACGCGCCGTTCCAGATCGCGCCGTCACCCATCACCTGTTTGAGGAGTTCGGGGTCGGGCGTGGCCGGATTCCGGGTTGCCACCCGGCGATCCAGGTCCTCGATGGAGTACTGGATGGTCAGGCGCGTGCTGGCGGCGACCTTCGCCACGTTGTCCCGCTGCGAATCGACCACCGCCGGAGGAACGCCGGTCTGGTGGTTCAGGGCGAAACCGAGCACGATGGCCGCCGCCAGGACCATCGTCGCCCAGAGGTACACCAGCGACGGCTTGCCGGAGCCGGCGGGGAACCCCGCGGCCGGCAGCTGCTGGTCGAGCGCCCGTTGGCGCCAGGTGACCAGTTGCTCCTCGGAGAGCGCGTTCGCCCGCCTTGTCACGACCGGAGCGCGTCCACTGAACCGTTCATGAATTCGCCGGCCAGGCGCAGGGTTGTCCCCTCTGCCATTTGCCTTCATGGCGACCCTTTCCTTCCGCGTACATCGGAAGCCGCACGGTCATTTCCGATCATCGGTCTCGGCAGGGTGAGGCGACGTCACCCGGCGGAGATGAACCTGAGCGTGCGGCATTCCACGGGCGGCTTCCCGCGTGCCGAGAAGAGGGGTGGAGTCGGGCTCAACGGCCGGCCGCGACACCGTCCCTGCGCTTGTCGGCCGCGCCGAGGAGCTGGTCGCCTCTCCGCTCGATGGCGGTGGAACCGCTGTCCAGCGCCACGGCTCGGGGACACGGGTGATCCCGCTGCATGAGAGTGACCAGGCGAAGGGCGACCTGCCGGTTCGCCTCGACCTCGGACGGCGCGTCCCGCTGCCCCTCGCACCTGCGAGTCAGGTTCTGTCCGCTGAAATGACCCTCGTCCAGAGCCCGGGCCGGTGTCATGCCGTCGACGAGCATCCCCACCAGCGCCTGGGCCACGTAGTCAGGGATGTGGGAGCCGCCCGCGGCGCCCACCACCATCCGCAGCTTCTCGCCCTCAGCGTCCAGCACGATCGTCGGCGCCATCGAGGCCGTCGGCCGCTTGCGCGACTCCATGACGTTCACCGGCTTGCCGGGCGAGACCGACTCGGTGTCCGTGAAATTGTTCATCGCGTTGTTGAGCATCATCCCGCGGGCCTCCAGGTGGGACCCGAAGTGGCTGTTGATGGTGGTCGTCATGGCGAGCGCGTTGCCGTCGGCGTCGACGATGCTCACACTGCTCGTGGGGTCACCGACGTCCACCGTGGGCGGCTCATCGCCGACCTGCGGCGGGGATGGGGTGACTCCCGCAGGATCCCCGGGCTCCACCGGGTGGATCGCCCGGTCCTTCGAGAAGAGCGAGAAGCGCTGGTCGAGATAGCTCTGCTCGAGCATGCCCTCCACGGGCACGCCGTTGTAGTCCGGGTCACCCACGTAGGCGCGTCGGTCGATGTTCGCCAGCCGGCTCGCCTCGACCGAGAGGTGGACGCGATCCGGCGAACCCGGCGTGGTCTTCCCCACCTCGCCCCGTTCGAGCACACCCAGCATCTGGAGGACCGCGATTCCTCCGAACGCCGGTGGCGGCGACGTGCAGACCGACGCGCCGAACGCGTCCCGGCAGATCTCGGTGCGCTCGACCGTGGTGTAGTCGGCGAAATCCTCAGCCGTCATGAGACTGGGAATCACCACCGGACCGGCCGTGTTGCCCTTCATCTTGATCGGGCCCTTGGCGGCATGTTGAGCGATGGCCGGGGCGATCCGGCCGTTCGGATCGTAGAAGGCCCTCGCACCACCACTGCGGATCTCCCGCAGCACCTCGGCGATCTCGGGGTTGTGCAGCGTCGTCCCCGCCGCCTTCGGCTCGTCGCCGTTGCAGTAGCGGGGACGCAGGTCGGGGTAGTTGCAGCGCTTGCGCCCGTTGAAGCGCTCCTCGAAACCGTCGTGCAGGTTGGGAGACATCGGGAAGCCGTCCGAGGCCAGCCGGATGGCGTCGTCGAAGAGTTCGTCCCACGGCAGGGTGCCGTACAGCTCGTGCACATCGGCGAGCACCCGCACCGTGCCCGGAACGCCGACCGACCTTCCGGTGGCCGAGGCGGCCATCGGGAAGCGGTCCATGCGCAGCGCCGCCCGCTCCTGCGGGGTGGGCGTCCGAAGGTTCTCGGTCACGACCTTCGGCGCTCGGGCCATGCCGTCGAAGAACCTGACCTTCTCGTCGTCGGCGTCCCAGTGGTTGATGAGCGTGCCACCGGCGAGCCCGGACGCATGTGGCTCCACCACGGCGAGCACGGCCTGCACGGCCACCGCGGCATCCGCCGCGCGGCCGCCCCGAGCGAGAATCCTGCATCCGGCCTCGGTCGCGAGCGGGTGAGCCGTCGCCACCATGAATTTCGCGCCAACCGCGTCCGACTCCCGGCCGCTCGTCGGATTCGCGCAGGTGTCGGGCTGGGCGGCGGCATTCTCCCCGACCGGCCCGACCACGGCCGTCACCCCGAGCAGCAACACCAGCGTCATGAGCGAGGAGCGAAATCTACGTGCCGACATGTAGCACCCTTTCGGACTTTCCGCAGGAGCGGACACGTCATGCGACATCAGGGAATCCGCTGCGGTTGATCCGCCCACCTGCCGATCGACGTTCCCGAGCGTCGGCGGGCGCCGCAGGACCCAACTCCGGGACGCCTCCCTCGCCAGGTCCTGAGCCGGTCGTCGGGAGGCCGGGCCATGGGGTTCCCCTCACACGCGGGCCACACCCCTCGCCCTGCGAACTTCTCGTCGCCGACGACGCCCCGTGACCTCCCGGTCAGATCGAGGAACGGGCCACCGGGAAGTCGAAGTACCTCTTCGGGTAGGGCTCGGCGGAGAGCCGGTAGTGCCACCACTCGGTGGGATAGTTCGTGAAACCGGCCTCGCTCATGAGCCGTCGCAGCAGCGCCCGGTTCGACCGCGCGGCGTCACCGACGCGGGGACTGTCGGTGGCGGAGGACGGGTCGAAGCAGTCGAACCCGGTGCCCATGTCGATGCTGTTGTCCGCGAACCGTCGCCCCGCCGGCTCGGTACAGGCGACGAGGGGCTGCCCCGGGGTGTACGCGGGCTGGGCGGCCGGCGGCACGGCCACCAGCGTCAGGTCGACGGTGCTGCCGCTGCTGTGCGCGGTCGGGGCGCCGACGTAGCCCTCGTCGAACAGCGCGGACTTCTTCACCCGCGGGTAGAACTCCGCCTTCGTCTGCTCCTCGCCGGGCTGCTTCGCCCAGCGGACGAAGTCGTCGACGGCCCGCTGCGGGCGGTAGCAGTCGTACACCTTGAGGGTGCGGCCCTGGGCGAGCGCGGCGGTCTGCACCCGGCGCAGCGCGTCGGCCGCCGCCCGGGTGAGCAGGCAGAGCGGTTCGGCGTAGCCGGCGATCGGCCGGCCGACGAAGTTGTGGGCGGTGGCGTACCGGATGTCGGTCAGGATGCGGGAATCGACGTCGGAGAGCACGACGAAGTCGTCCGGGGCGTGCGGCTGGCCGGACGCCGCGGCGAGCGGCCTGACGGACGCGGGCCCGGCGCAGGCGGCGAGCGCCGTCGCCGGTGGCGCGGGGTCGGGTGGTGCCGGAACCTGCGGCGCCGGACGGCAGGATGCGGGTGGCACGACGGGAGTGCCGACGGTGGTGGTGGGGACCATCGGCGACGCCATGAGCGCGGCGATCACCGCGACGGCTGGACCGGAAGCTCTCACTCTTCCGGACGCTAGCCGCTCGGGGGAGGCGCGAGCGGCGGTTCCGGGCAACCCGCGGGTTGCCCTTGCCGCCGGTGCTTTCGGCCCAGCGTCTTCCCGACCCGCCTACGGGAGGTTGTCGGGGATCGGGATGTGGTCCGGCGGGGAGGGGCGGGTGCCGTCGGACTCGGAGCCCCGACCGCCCGCCTCGGGGGCGCCGGCGGTGGCGGCTCGGCGTCGCCTTACCGCGACGGCCCCGGCGGCCCCGGCGATGGCCAGCGCAGCCGCCAGCGGCCAAGGGCCACGGCGAGCCAGGAGGAGCAACCACCGCTTCTTGGGGACCCGTCGCGCTCTCATTCCTCCAGTGTCGGCGGCGGCGGTTCCTCGGGTGGGCGAATTCGCAGGTGCCACTGCGGTGGTACGAGGGCAACGGCAACAGCTGCCCGTGGAGGCGGCGCTCCCCAGGCAGCTGCCACCGGCGTGGGCGGCCCAGATGGCGTTGCTACATCCTCCGGGGTGCGTCCCGGGCGTCGTCCCGTACGTGCGTGGCCTGGTCCCGACCGGTGTCGCGGACCGCGGCCACGCCCTGCGCGGCGGTGGACCGAACGGCTTCCGACGCCTGCTGGGCGGGTTCCCGGAGGTTCTCCTGAACCTCGTGCATCATCGAGCCGGCCCCTTGCTTGACCTGGCCCGAGTGTTCCATGACCTTCTGTTTCGCCCGCCCGGCGAGGTCGTGTTCGTTCCTGCTGGGCGGGACGAGGGACGCGGCGAGCAGACCGACGCCGAAGGCGATGAGGCCCGCGGCGAGCGGGTTGCCCTGGGCACGCTCACGCGTCGCGTCGGTGAGTGCGTGGGCACGCTCACGCGTCGCGTCGGTGAGCTCGTGGGCACGCTCACGCGTCGCGTCGGTGAGCTCGTGGGCACGCTCACGCGTCGCGTCGGTGAACTCGTGGGCCCGTTGCCCCACGGCGGACGCGGTGCCTGATGCCTGGTGGGCCGCGCCCGATGCTGCCTCAGCACCGTGGTGGGCCACGTCGGAGACGCGGTGACCGGCCGCCGAGCCTCGCCGGGTCGCACCTGCCCTGGTGTGCCTCGCGGTTCCCATGACGCTGTCGACGGCCCGGCTGAGCCGGCCGCGAGCACGCGTCGCCTGAGCCGAGGCGATCCGGCGGGGACTGGCTCGGTGGGCCAGGGCGTCGACGTCGCTGCTCAGCTCGGCTCTGGTCGTCTCGATGTTCTGCCGGATCCTGTCCGGGTCGTTCGACATGATGGCTCTCCCCCCGTCTCAGCGGCCCCTGACCGCATCCGGTACTTCTCGCGCCGTCTCCTTGGTGCGCGCCAGCGTGCGTATGGTGCGGAGCTGCGTGCGGGCCCGCGAGGCGAGTACGCCCCCGATCACGGCCCACAGCACGGCCACGATCAGCGCCGCCCAGCCCTGGTCCATCACGTTGGACAGACCCCACCACAGCGCGTGCGACACGAACAGCAGGGTCAGCAGGGCCGCGATCGCCGCGGCGGCGAACATGCCCGCCGTGGTGCCGACGGTGCGCGCCTCCTCCCGCAGCTCGGCCTTGGCCAGGTCGACCTCCTGCCGCATCAGCAGGGAGAAGTTCCGACTGGCATCGGCGAGCAGCTCGCCGACCGAGGCCTGACTCCTGTCGGGGCCGCCGGCGCCGCTGGGGAATGACGTACTCACGGGCCCACCTCGGTGCCGCTCGGGCCGTGGCGGACCGGTGCGCCGCCGGCCGGAGACGGCGGTGCGTGCAGCGGTCTGACGCCCGCCACGTCCTCCTGGCTCGGCGGCGCCTCCCGGGACTGCTGTTCGGTTCCGCCGCCCTGGCCGCCGGTGAGGGCGCGCGTGAGCCGGCCGGCGAGCAGACCGGCGATCGTCGCGCCCGCGAGGAACGCGGCGGGGTGCCGACTCGCGTACTCACGCGCCTCGCGGACCAGGTCGCCGGGCTGGCGGGCATCGAGCCAGCTGGCGGCCTGGTCGACGGCGTCAGCGCCGCGGCGGACGACCAGCGCACCCGGACCGCGCTGACCGTCCCCCTCGGCCATCGACCGCAGCTCGGTGCCCAACGCCCGCAGGCTGTCGGCGGCCCGTTTCTGCTGCTGCTGGGCCTGCGACCGGGCCTGAGCGGAGGTCTTCCCGACCAGGTTGTACGCCTGCTGCCGGGCCTCCGACGCGACGTGCCGGCCCTGCTCCACACCCTCGTGGGCGATCCGGCCACCGGCGTGCGCCGCCTCCTGGCCCACTCGTCCGGCCTCTTCACGGGCGTGCTGGGCAGTACCACCGCCTGACGTGGACGGCGGAGATCCTGGTTCCCTACTCAAAGTCATCCGTCTGTCCCCCCTCCGTCCCGCCCGGACGAGGGCGGGACGGCGGGTTACCCGGCAGCAGCCCGAGTAATCGCCGGCCGGGGTGCACCAGCGGCGAGGTGGCACGAATCCGGCCTTCCCTCCCGCGGGCCGTACCACGCTCGCGTACCGACTGGTACAAAAAGTGAGGTGCTGCACAACCGATCGGTATGGAATTGCCGCGGGGCCCCCGCGGTTGCTACGTTCGCTGTGTACCGAGCGGTACGTAATTCACGGGGGGAAACGATGGAAGATCTGCGTACCTCACTGCCGGCCGCCGGCGTGTGGAGCATGGAGCTGCGTGGCGCCGCCCGTCCCCAGGTGCGGGAGGCGGCCGCCGAACTGGACGAACTCGGCTTTCGGACGCTCTGGACCCCGGGTCTGGACGGCAACGGCGCCGTCGACGACCTGGACCACCTGCTGACGGCGGCACCACACGCCACCGTCGCGCTGGGCGTGCTGGGGATCTGGGGACAGGACCCGTTCGCGCTCGGCGATCGGCTGGCCTCGCTCGACGCCGTCCATGGCACCCGCACGCTGCTCGGCTTCGGGGTGAGCAACGCCCACTCCGCCGCGCAGGTCGGGCAGGACTACGGCCGCCCGATCGAGTCGATGGCCCGCTACCTCGACGCCCTGGACGGCGCGCCCGCGCCCGTCCGGCCCGAGCGCCGTTTCCTCGGCGCGCTCGGGCCGAAGATGGCCGACCTCGCCGTGTCCCGGACCGCCGGATGGCACCCCTTCCTGGTCACACCCGAGTACACCGCCATCCACCGGGAACGTGTGGGGCCACCGCCCATGATCGCCCCGCACCTGGCCGTGGTCCTCGACCGGGACGCGGACCGGGCGCGCGCAGCCGCCCGCGCGGGCATCGGCATGTTCATCAACTTCCCGGCCTATCGGGCCAACCTGGCCCGGCTCGGCTTCACGGAGGAGGACCTGGTGCCCGGCGGGAGCGACCGGCTGATCGACGCCCTGGTCGCCTGGGGCGACCTGGACACCGTCGGCCAGCGGGTGCGGGAGCACCTCGACGCCGGGGCCGACCATGTCGCGCTGCACGTCCTCCGGCCGGAGAGCGCGGCCCGTTCGGGGCTCCCGCTGCCGCAGTGGCGCGAACTCGCCGGTCTCCTGCCGGGGCTCCGCCGCACCGCACCGGCCAACTGACCACCCGATCGCCCGAAGGGCGAACCGGGACGAACCAATGGATCATCTCAAGAAGGAGCAGCCCACCCATGGGACAGCTTGACGGCAAGACCGCCCTCGTCACCGGCGGCACCACCGGCATCGGCCTCGCCGCCGCCCGCCGCTTCGCCGCGGAAGGCGCGTACGTCTTCGTCACCGGACGCCGCCAGGGTCCGCTCGACGAGGCCGTGGCCAGCATCGGCGCCAACGCCACCGGCATCGCCAGCGACGTGGGCAACCTCGACGATCTCGACCGGGTGATGGAGACCATCCAGGCCCACGGCAAGGGGCTGGACGTCCTGTTCGCCAACGCCGGCGGTGGGGAGTTCCTCCCGCTGGGCTCGATCACCGTCGAGCACTACACCACCACGTTCGACAACAACGTCCGCGGCACCCTGTTCACGGTGCAGAAGGCGCTGCCGCTGCTCAACAGTGGCGCGTCGGTCGTGCTGACCGGCTCCACCGCCGCTGTCAACGGCACGCCCGCCTTCAGCGTCTACGCCGCCTCCAAGGCCGCCATCCGCTCGTTCGCCCGCACCTGGGCCGCCGAGCTGGTCGACCGCAAGATCCGGGTCAACACGCTGGTCCCCGGCCCCACCGAGACTCCGGGCATCACGGGTCTGGCAGCGAGCCCCGAGGAGGCCACCAGCCTGATTCAGGCCATCGCCTCCGGCGTACCCATGAAGCGCATGGGCACCCCCGAGGAGATCGCCAACGCCGCGCTCTTCCTCGCCTCCGACCAGAGCAGCTTCATCACCGGCGGCGAGCTCTTCGTCGACGGCGGCACCCAGCAGATCTGACGCGGGACCAGCGGCTCCATCCGCCCCTTCGGCAGATGGAGCCGCCGCGTCCGGTCCGGTGCATCATCCCCGGCTCAGCGCGGGGCGATGTCGATCGAGGACGGGGCCGTCGAGCGTGTGTCGTCGGCGGCGTCGCGGGACACGACCCGGCCTCGGGCGGGGAACAGGAAGCCACGGCTACGGAAGCTGCGGGTAGAGGGCGGCCACGCCGCCGGAGAGCTTGCGCTGCACGTCCCGGCTGACATCGTCGGCGAGGATCTCGTAGGCGCCGGCGGCGAGTTGGTCGACCGCGTAGCGGGCCACCTCGGCGGGAGCGAGCTTCTCGGCGGCGACCTCCCGGGCCATGTCGGTGTCCATGAAGCCGACGTGCAGTCCGGCCACGCGGATGCCGGCCGGTGCGAGCTTGACCCGCAACGCGTTCGTCAGACCCCATTCGGCGGCCTTGGCACCGGCGTAGGCGCCGCCGGTGGGCAGGGCGAACCAGGAGAGCACCGACATCACGTTGAGGACCGCTCCCCCACCGTTGGACTCGATCACCGGGGCGAAGGCCCGGGTGACGGCGAGGGTGCCGAAGTAGTGCGTCTCCATGTCCAGCCGGATCTGGTCCATGTCACCGGTGAGCAGATCCGCGCCGGTCAACGAGCCCGCGTTGTTCACCAGCACGGTCACGTCGCCGGCGATCTCGGCAGCGGCGGCCACGGACCCCGGGTCGGTGATGTCCAGCCGCAGCGGGCGCACGCCCGGCAGGTCGATCTGCGCGGTCTCCCGGGCCGCGGCCCAGACGGTGGCGCCACGGGAGAGCAGCTCTCCGGCGACGGCGCGGCCGAAACCACGGTTGGCGCCGGTGACCAGGGCAGTGCTCTCCGAGACGTCCATGGGGGTCCCATCCTTCCGGGTACGGCGGGTGACTCACGCGGCGCGATCAGCACCTGACGGCGGCGGGTGGGACCGGCCGGCCTACCGCGACACCGCGTCGATCGCCTGCATGATCACGTCGGTGACGGCCTGTGGCTGGGAGACCATGACGACGTGGGAACCGTCGATCTCGGTCGTGGTCGCGCCGGCGCGTTGGGCCATGGTCCGCAGGACGTCGCTTCCGGCGGCCTTGTCGGCGTTGCTGACGGCGGCCCAGGAGGGAAGCTTCTTCCAGGCCGGGTTCGTGGTGGGCGTGGCGAAGGCCAGCGAGGAGACCGGACGTTGGGTGGCGGCCATGATCGCCGCGTCCTTCTTCGAGACGTCGGCGGCGAAGGCGTCGTGGAACTTCGCCGGGTCGATCAGGAACTCCGTCTCGGTGCCCTCCGCGGTCGGGTACTGCCGCTGGAGCAGGGCCGTGGTGAGGACGCTGTCCTTGGAGTCGCTCTCGATGCCCATCAGCGTCTCGCCCTCGTCCGGAGCGAAGGCGGCGACGTAGACGAGGCCGACGACGTTGTCGGCACGGGTCGCGGCGTTGGTGATCACCGCCCCGCCGTACGAGTGACCGACGGCCAGCACCGGGCCCTCGATCTGCTGGAAGGCACTGGCGACGTACGCGGCGTCCTCGGTGAGGCCACGCAGCGGGTTCGGCACCGCCTGGGCCGTGATGCCGGCCGCGTGCAGGCGCTCGACCACCCCGTTCCAGCCGGAACTGTCGGCGAAGGCCCCGTGCACCAGGACCACGGTCGGAGCGCTCTTCACCGAAGAGGCGTTGGCCATGATTCGTCCCCCCCATCGCGGTGGTGAGGCCCGTCGGCCGCCTGGGCCGACGACAACCACCGCCCCGCTTCCGAGCGTAGACAGGTGTGCCGCGCCGACGTGCCGGTTCCGCGGAGCGGAGCCGGGAGACACCTCACGAAACCCGACGACGCCGGAAACCCTGGGCGACGGGCTCGGCGGCCCCTCACCGCCCCCGCGTCACCGGTGCTCCTGATCGTCGTCGGCGGCGCCGTGCCCGCCAACGGCGGTCGGCCGGACCGCCGGGTCGTCGGCCGGCCGCACGCAGACCGTGACGGTGGCGGACACCCCTTCGAGGTGCCGGGTCAGGATGAGTCCGTCGGTCAGCTGCTGCGCCAGCCAGAGGCCGCGGCCCCCGGCGGTGTCGACCGCCGGAAGTCGGACCGGCAGCTCACCGACGGCCGCGCCCCGGTCGGTGATCTCGCAGATGAGTACGTCGTCGTGGCGGCGCAGGTCGACCTGGCCGCGACCGCCACCGTGCCGCACGGCGTTGGTGACCAGCTCGTGCACGGCCAGGACGAAGTCGTAGGCGAGGTCCCCGGTCAGTCCGGCCATCGCCACCTGCGTCCGCAGGGCGTGCCGGAGGTCGGTGACCGTGGTGGCGGTGAACTCCTGCGACATCAGCGGCACGGCGGCGGTGACGACGCGCGGAGACACCGGCGCCGGCACCGGGCGGTCCGGCTCCGATGTCGCGGATTCGTCGGTCACGCTGGCAGGTTACCGAGTTCCGGTGATTCCGCGACCATTGCGAATAGGCAACTATCCGCAGCTCACCGGCGAGATGTCGGCGGTGGGCACCGATCGGCGGTTTCCGGGGGCCACGGGCGGTCCCGCGGCGAGGTGCCCGCGCATCCCGACCAGCGCTGGGGGCGGGACGGACCGGGCACCGGGGGCGGGACGGACCGGGCACCGGGGGCGGGGCGAACCGGGCACCAGGCCGCCGGTGCGGGCCGCTCTCCGCGGGCGTGCCGCCCGAGGTGTCGGGCACCGCCGCTCGGAACGCGCTCCGCGCCGTGTGCAGTCCCGCCCCACGTCCGGAATGCGCGCCCGCCTCCCATGATCACGCTCGATCCAGGAAGTAGTGGCTTCCCGGCGGGTACGAGGCCACTACTTCCTGGTTGGAGCACGATCATGGCGGCCGGCGGATGGCCGGTCCGGCGACGCACCCGGGGACACCGAACCGACGCACGACCTGTACGAGCCGCTGGTCGCGGCGTGGCGCGCGGACAGCGAGGGGCGCCGGGGCGGGTGAGGTGACTTCCTGCCGGGGACGACGACGGGCGTCGGGGCGGATGGGGTGCGCGCTACCGGGTCGGTGGGCAGGCCGTCCGGGGGTGGTGGTGGGGCCGCGCCCCGAGGGTCGGAGACACCCGGGGCGCGGCCGCGGTCAGCGGGACAGCTCGCGCCAGGACGGGTCGCCTCCGCGCCACGCTCCGGCGAGGATGCTCGCCGAGCTACGACTGGGGCATTCCTGCACCTTCGAGCGGCCACACGCGCCACCGATCTGGGCCTGCACTTCCCAACGCCGCCCATCGGTGCGGATGTACACGTCACGGCGACCGCGTACCGACGCGTCCCCGTTCCACCAGTGCTCTTCGACCATCACCTCGCGACCGTATAGCACCGTGCGCACTCGCCGACAGTGCCCAGCAGCCAGATCGGAGGCCATCGGCGGTTTGCGATCACCTTACGTGACGACCATCACGATGTCCGGCCACCGGTCGGCGCGGCGAGGCCGGCGGGCGTACCGGACTTCCCGCCCTTTCTCCCCCTGGTCGGGCTGCTCCCGGCGGGCCGGCTGGCACGGTGACCACGACCGACCGGCCGGCGACAACGACTGCGTACCCGCGGTGGCGGCGCCCGGCGTGCTGCCGCGCGCCGCCGCCGGGTCAGCGGCGCAGCTTGCGGCGGACCGACTCCGGGAGGCGGCGGGCCACCGCCCGGCGGAGCCGGGAGCGCAGGCTCTTCGGGTGCGGCAGCCTCACCGGACGAGCGCCGTCGACGGCGCACCGGAAGGCCAGCGACATCCCGGCGTCCTCGGTCCAGCCGCAGCTGGTGATCCGGGCCTTCAGGTCCCACGTCCCCTTGGTCCGGCCCCGGTTGAGGGCACCGAAGTCGAGCCGGGCGGTGCCCCGCAGCACGGCCCGCAGTTGCCCACCCTCGACGGGCACCAGTTCGACGGTGCCCTCCACGGGCACGAAGAACTCCTCGCCGGTCTCCCGCCGGCGGGCGATCAGGTCCAGCTTGGACTGGGTGAGCCGCTCCGTCGAGTCGCGCAGCTCGGCGGGAACGTCCGCCACCGGCAGTGACAGCAGACGCCGGTCGCCGTCGGCGGCGAAGGTGACCGGGTGCTCGCCCGACCGCAGTCCGCCGGAGAAGGTGACGGTCACGGTCGCCGAGTCCCGGTGTACCCGGTCGGCGGTGGCCGTGGCGTGCACGGCCGCCTCCCATCCGGCCAGCTGCCTCAGGTCGGCCGTCCGGCCCTGCTCGGTGAGCCAGGTCACGACCCGCTGCACCGGCGGCAGGCCGGCGGCGACGCCCGGCGCGAAGCGCTCCCGGATCACCCGCTGCGCCTCCCCGGCGACCAGCTCGACCCACTCCGGGGGCGCCTTGAGCAGCCGCTTACCCCGCAGCCGGGCGACGATCTCGTTGCGCAGCCACCGCCGGTGCAGCCGATCCCGCAGCTCGCCGGGGCCGGTGTGCGCGTCGACGATGTCCAGCGCCTCGCGCAGGTTGACGAAGTAGCCGGCCGGGTCGAGACGCTCGGCGGTCACGTTGCCGGCGTCGGTACGGCGCTGGTGGTGGTAGCAGACGTAGTCCGCCAGCACACAGGTGCGCCGGGACAGGAAGTACGCCCGGACCACCAGCACGTGGTCCTCCAGGCGGCGCTTGCCCTCGGGGAACCGCAGCTCGTGCTCGTTGAGGAAGGAACGCCGGAACAGCTTGTGCGAGGTGAGGCTGTCGATCAGCGGCGAGTTGGCCAGCGTCGCGTCGAACCGGTTCCGGCGGAACAGCTCCCGGGGCACGGACCGGCCGTGCCCGGCCATCCGGCCGACCACCACGTCCGCGTCGTGCTCGGCCGCGCAGGCGTAGAGCCGCTCCAGGGCCTCCTCGCCGAACCAGTCGTCGTCGTCGGCGAAGAAGACGTACTCCCCGCGGGCGTGCTGGACGCCGAGGTTGCGGGGCCGGGACGGCCAACCGGAGTTGGGGGTGTGCAGCACCCGGATGTGCGGGTGGGCGGCCGCCAGCTCGTCCAGCCGGGGGCCGGTGGAGTCGGTGGAGCCGTCATCGACGAAGACCACCTCGAACTCGTCGGCCGGCATCGACTGACCCAGTAGCGAGGAGACCAGCTTCTCGATGTGCGGGCCGGAGTTGTAGGCCGGGACCACGACGCTGATCCGGGGTGCTTCGGTGCTGGTAGGCATCGGCTCTTCCTGCGGGGGGTGGACTCGCGAGCCGGCGCCGGGTGCCCACCGCCCGGGGCGGCGAACACCGGGCGCTGCCGTCACCGACATGGCCCGTACCGGATGCGGACTTTACGCGACCGCCGGTTTCGGCGCAGACCCCGGAACGGCCACGATCATCGGTCCGGACGTCCGTCCGTGCCCGGCGCGGCGGACCGTGCGGACGGGTGCCGGGTCGAGGTGGAGAATCCGCACGAGGCGCGGGGCGATGGGGGGCTCCGCTTAAGAAGCCGCCACCGAGGGTACGTCAGGATCATGGGACAGCTGCGTACCTCGTCACCCCCGCCGCAGGCCGTGGAGCTGCGGCGATGGACCCTGGCCGAGGCGACCGACCTACGTGGCCTGCGCGCCTCCCTGCACCAGGAGTTGACCGGCGAACAGCTCAGCGACGGCGGACGGCTGGACGAGGTCCCCGAGCTGATGATCCTGGTCGCCACCGAGCTGGCGACGAACGCGCTGAAGCACGGCCGGCCGCCGACCATCGTCCGGCTGCTCGCCGCCGACGAATCGCTCATCCTCGACGTCGCCGACCATAACCTGGACAGCGTCCCGGAGTTGGCCGACATGCGGCCGATGGGTGCCGGCGGCCGGGGGTTGCAGATCGCCATGGCGGTCTCCCTCGACGTGGGCTGGTACGCCACCGCGACCACCAAGAACATCTGGGCGTCGTTCGCCCGGCGGTGACGGAGGTACGGATGAGCGAGTGGCAGGCGCTGCACGGGGCGCTGCACGAGGCCCACCACGCCCGCCCCGAGGACCTCCCCCGCCTGGCCCGGCGGATGGCCGGCGAGCTGGGCGCGACCGACATGATCCTCTACCTGGTCGACCACGAACAGCGTGAGCTGCTGCCGATGCGCGACGACGACTCACCCGGGCGCGAGTCGTTGACCATCGAGGGCACCCTGGCCGGCCGGGCGTACGGGCTGATGCGTCCGTACGCCGCCGAGGGCGGGACCCGGCTCTGGGTGCCGCTGCTGGACGGGCTGGAACGACTCGGCGTGGTCGAGGTGGTCTCCTCCGGGCCCGTATCCGCCGACCGGGTGCCCGGCTTCGTGGCCGCCTGCTCACTCCTGGCCGAGCTGGTGGTCACCCGGGCCAGCTACAGCGACTCCGTCGAGCGGGTGCGCCGCCGGGCCCCGATGCGGCTGGCCGCCGAGATGCTCCGCGCCCAACTGCCGCCGCTGACCTTCTCCACCGGCGCGATGACCATCAGCGGCATCCTGGAGCCCAGCTACGACGTCGGCGGCGACGCCTTCGACTACGCGGTCAACGGCGACACCGCCCACCTCGCGCTCTTCGACGCGGTGGGGCACGGGTCGGACGGTGGGATGCGGGCGGTGATGCTGGCCAGCCTCGCGCTGGCCGCGTACCGCAACGCCCGCCGGGCCGGCTTCGACCTGATCGCCACCTACCACCACATCGACACCGCCGTCCGCGACCACGACCGGCGGGGCCTGATCACCGGGGTGCTGGCCGAACTCGACCAGCGCACCGGCCGGCTGCGGGTGATCTCCGCCGGGCATCCGAGCGGGCTGGTGCTGCGCCGGGGCCGGGTCGCGACGGTGCTGCCGACGCCGACCGCGCTCCCGGTCACCCTCGGTGAGCACCGGCCGCCGCTGGTCGTCGAGGAGTCCCTGGAGCCCGGTGACGACGTGCTCTTCCACACCGACGGCATCACCGAGGCGCGCTCCGCCGACGGCATCCCGTTCGGCGTCGACCGGCTGGTCGACCACGCCGTACGGGCGATCGCCGACGAGCTGCCGCTGCCGGAGACCGCCCGGCGCCTGGTGCACGCGATCCTGGCCTACCAGGACGACCAGCTCCGCGACGACGCCACCGTGCTGCTGGTGCGCTGGCACGGCGCGCCGGACTGAGGGTCAGTCCTCGGCGGGGACCGGGTCGTCGTACTCGCCGGGTGGGCCACTGAGCGGGGCGCCGTCGACGCGGGGCCAGGCGTTCGGGGTGCAGCCGTGCAGGCCGAGCGTCTGCTGCTGCATCACCGGCGCCGGACCGCCGGGTGCGGGGCAGAGTTCGTGGCCCTGGCCCAGCCGGTGCCCCACCTCGTGGTTGAGCACGTACGCGCGGTAGGTCACCAGATCACCCCGGAAGCCGGGTACCCCCCGCGCCCAGCGGGCCACGTTGACCACCACCCGGTCGCCGTTGCGGCAGGAGGTGTAGCGGTCGCCGACGTCGCCGCAGAGCTGTCCCCGGGTGACCGGGGTGGTCAGCAGCACGGTGAAGTCCGCCGGGGTGTCCGGGCCGACGCGTTGCAGCCGCCACCGGCCGTCGCCGGTCCAGCCCCGGGGGTCGGCGAGCACCACCGCCACCTCCCGGCCGAAGCGCTCCTCGTCCACCTCGTCGATGCCGCCCTCCACCGCCACCTGGTACCGCAGCAGCTCACCGCCGCGTCCGGCGACCGCGCCCCGGGCGGTGGCGGTGCGCCAGGTGCCCGTGCCCCGCTCGGGGTACCGCAGGGCCGGAGGCGCCGGGGACACCCGAGGCCGGGCCGACGTCGCGGGAGCCGCGTTCGCGGGGACCGGGGCGGCGGCCACCGCCGGGCGGGCCGCGCCGGGCCCGCGACGCACGTCACCGACCAGGTCGGCGAGGTCGACGCCGCCGGGTCGGGCCGCCCAGAGGCCGCCACCGGCCACGCCGACGGCCAGCACCAGCGTCACCGTCAACGCGCCGGCCCGGCGCGCCGCTCCGCGACGCCCGCGGTGCCGGCCGCCCTCGGCCACCCCGCTCACCGTCAGGCTTCCCAACATCGGCCTCCGTCCCGTCGATCCGTGTTCGGACAGGAGTACGCGGACGACGGCCGCACGGTTGAGTGCCGCGACCGCCGATCCGCACCCGGGTACCGTTGCCGGGCGACACTCCCGACGATCCGGACACCACCGGGGCGTCATCTTCGAGGAAGGACCCCCCGTGCCGGACGCCGACGCCCTCATCGCCGACGCGGTCGCGGCGGTGCGCGGCACCGACGTACGCGACGCGGAGCGGAAGCTGGACCGGCTCGTCGTCGGCACCGGCGCCACGGACGGCACGGCGGTGGTGGACGCCGCCCTGCTCGACCGCCTGGCCGGCGCCCTCGCCCGACTCTGGCCGCGCGGCTGGCAGCCGGTGGACGTGACCCGGATCGTCAACCGCCGCCTCGGCGCGCAGCCGGGCCGGATGCTGGTGGACGCGCTCGCCGCCCAGCGGCGCGCGCAGGCCGGGGCGGTCCCGCAATGGTGGGACGACCAGCTCGACAGCCTCGACGCCCGGGTCTGGTGGGACGACGACGCCGGCTGGCTGAGCCGGCGGGCGGGCCGGGACGGCGAGGACCGGATCGCCGCGCTGCGGGTGGCGGTCGAGTTGCTGGCCCTGCTGGACGGCCTGCCACCGATCGCCGTGCTGCGTCCGCCACCCGGCGGCGGGGCGCAGGCCACGCCCCGGCGCGGCGGCCCCGCGCCGGCCGGCTCCCGGATGCTCGACCGGGTTCGGGCACTGCTGGCCAAGGCGGAGTCGACCACCTTCCCGGCGGAGGCCGAGGCGCTGACCGGCAAGGCCCAGGAGCTGATGGCCCGGCACAGCCTGGACCGGGCGCTGGTCGAGGCCACCGCCGAACGGCCGGACCTGCCCGGCGGGGTCCGGCTCGGCACCGAGGCCCCCTACGCGGGGGCGAAGGCGCTGCTGGTGCAGGAGGTGGCGGCGGCCAACCGGTGCGAGTCGGTCTGGAACGACGACCTCGGCTTCGCCACCGTGCTCGGCTTCGCCGGCGACCTGGAGGCGGTCGAGCTGCTCTACACGTCGCTGCTGGTGCAGGCCACCGCCGCGATGCTGCGCGGCCGCACCGAGCGGAAGCGGACCAGCAGCCGGCGGACCAGGGCGTACGACGAGTCGTTCCTCAACGCGTTCGCGCTGCGGATCGGGGAGCGGCTGCGGGCCGCCACCGACGAGGCGGACCGGCAGGCGGCCGAGTCCGCCGGCCCGGAGCGGCTGCTGCCCGTGCTCGCCGCCCGCTCCGACGCGGTCCGTGAACGGATGGACACCCTCTTCCCCGGGGTCACCCGGGCGCGGCTGACCGTCCGGGACGCCGAGGGCTGGCACTCCGGCACCTCCGCCGCCGACCGGGCGGCGCTGCACGGCGGCGCTTCGCCGGCGCGTCCACTGCCCGGCCGGCGCTGAGCGCGCGGGAAAATCCTCGGGCTCGGGTGTCGGATCGGCCGCGTCGGCTCCGATCCCTTCCCGAGCGGCCACGCCGTGGCCCGTACCCGAGGAGCGATCGTGAAGTACATGTTGCTGATCTGGAACCGCCCCGGCTTCGTCGAGGGGCTCTCCGAGCAGGAGCGCACCGCGCTCTTCGGCGAGGTAGACGACATCATGCGGGAGCTGACCGCGTCCGGTGAGCTGGTCGGCGGGGAGGCGCTGGCCGACCCGTCGCAGACCCGGACGGTGCGGTCCACCGGGGAGCGGCCGGAGGTCACCGACGGGCCGTTCCTGGAGAGCAAGGAGCAGTTCGCCGGCTACCTGACGGTGGACTGCGAGAGCCCGGAGCGGGCCGTGGAGATCGCCGCCCGCTGGCCGGACGTGCGGCGGGGCTTCGGCGTGCTGGAGGTGCGGCCGGTGATGGGCGAGGCCGGGACGGAGATGTGACCGACCGCCAGGTGGAGGACCTGCTGCGCGACCTCGCGCCGCAGGTCCTCGGCGTCCTGGTCCGCCGCCACGGGAACTTCTCCGCCTGCGAGGACGCCGTGCAGGAGGCGCTGCTCGCCGCCGCCACCGGCTGGCCGGAGCGGGGCGTGCCGGAGCACCCGAAGGCGTGGCTGCTCACCGTCGCCGGCCGGCGGCTGACCGACGAGTGGCGCAGCGAGCGGGCCCGCCGGGACCGCGAGGTCGCGGTCGCGCTCCGGGAACCGGCGTACGCGGGCGCCGCCCCGCCCGCCGACGAGGAGCCGCGCACCACGGACGAAAGCCTCACCCTGCTCTTCCTCTGCTGCCACCCGGCGCTGTCCCGGTCGGCGCAGGTCGCGCTGACCCTGCGCGCGGTCGGCGGGCTGAGCACGGCGCAGATCGCCGCCGCGTTCCTGATCCCGGAGTCGACGATGAGCCAGCGCATCCGCCGCGCCAAGCAGCGGATCGAAGCGGCCGGGGCGCGGTTCGTCCCGCCGGCGCCGGGCGAGCGGGACGACCGGCTGCGCGCCGTGTGCCAGGTGCTCTACCTGATCTTCAACGAGGGTTACACCGCCAGCAACGGCGGCGACCTGCACCGGACCGAGTTGACCGCGGAGGCGATCCGGCTGACCCGGCAGCTGCGCCGGCTGCTGCCGGACGACGGCGAGGTGACCGGGCTGCTCGCGCTGATGCTGCTCACCGACGCGCACAGGGCGGCGCGTACCGGCCCGGGCGGGGAGCTGGTCCCCCTCGCCGAGCAGGACCGGAGCCGGTGGGACCGGGCGGCGATCGCCGAGGGGGTGGCGCTGGTGACCGAGGCGCTGACCTGGTCGCCGCCGGGGCCGTACCAGCTCCAGGCGGCGATCGCCGCGGTGCACGCGGAGGCGCCCTCGGCGGAGGAGACCGACTGGCGGCAGATCGTCGCCCTGTACGGGGTGCTGGCGGTGGTCGCCCCGAACCCGATGGTCGCCCTGAACCAGGCCGCGGCGGTGGCCATGGTGGACGGACCGCGCGCCGGGCTCGACCTGCTCGTCCCGCTCGACGCCGACGAGCGGGTCGCCGGCCATCACCGGCTGGCCGCCGTCCGCGCCCACCTGCTGGAGCTGGCCGGGGAGCCGGCGGCGGCGCGGGAGGCGTACCTGCTGGCCGCCCGGCGCACCACCAGCCGGCCCGAGCAGCGGTACCTCGAACTGCGGGCCGCGCGGCTCGCCGCCCGCCGATGAGTTCCGGCCGCCCGGGAAGTCGACCCCGCATGGGTACGGTGACGTGTCAGATCTCGATGTCGTTGGACGGGTACGTGGCGGGGCCGGAGCAGAGCCGGCAGGACCCGCTGGGCCGGGGTGGGCTGCGCCTGCACGAGTGGTTCTTCGCGCTGGACGCCGGGCGGGAGCGGCCCGGGCCGCCCGCCGGGGCGCGCGACGTCGACGCCGAGGTGGTCGAGCGGATGACCCGGGGCATCGGCGCGTACGTGATGGGGCGCCGCATGTTCGGCAACGACGCGGGGCCGTGGGATCCGGACTGGCAGGGCTGGTGGGGTGAGGACCCGCCGTGGCGCACCCCGGTCTTCGTGCTCAGCCACCACCCGCGTGAGCCGCTGCTGATGCGGGGCGGCACGGAGTTCCACTTCGTCACCGACGGGGTCGAGGCGGCGCTGCGGCGGGCCCGGGAGGTGGCCGGCGACCGGGCGGTCGCGGTGGCCGGTGGGGCGAGCACCGTCCGGCAGTTCCTGGCGGCGGGGCTGCTGGACACCCTTCAGCTGCACATCGTGCCGATCCTGCTGGGGGCCGGCGAACGGCTCTTCGACGGGGTGGCCGACCTGTCGCTGGAGCAGGTGTCCGTAGTGGCCGGTCCGACCGTCACCCACGTGACCTACCGGGTGCGACGCCCGACCGCCTGAGGTGACCGGCGTCACATCCGTTCGTTGTCGGCTCAACCGGGTCGGCGCCGATTCACCGGTGAGCGGCGCGCAGGGCGCCGCCCGACGGAGGGGGGCGACGCGAGATGACGAAGGTGACCGCACAGCTGTCGGTGTCGTTGGACGGCTTCTACGCCGGCCCGCGGCACACCGGCGACGGCGACTGGATGGAGTCGGCCGAGAGTGCGGGGTTCTTCCGGGTCACCCGCTGGGTGACCGACGCGATGGCCTGGCGCGAGCGGCAGGGCTTCGCCGGCGGGGAACGGGACGTGAACTCCGACGTGGTCGCCGAATCGTTCGGGGCGGCCGGCGCGTACGTGATGGGACGGCGGATGGCCGACGGAGGTGAGGTGCCCTGGGGCGAGGAGCCGCCGTTCCGGGCGCCGGTCTTCGTCGTCACGAACCGCCCCCGCCCGACCCTGGTGCGCGGGGGCGGCACCAGCTTCACCTACGTCACCACGGGGGTGGCCAGCGCGGTCGAGCAGGCGCGCGCCGCGGCGGGCGGCCGGGACGTCGCCGTGGCCGGGGGCGGCAGCCTGGTGCGGCAGGTGCTCAAGGCCGGCCTGCTCGACGAGTTGGAGCTGCACGTCGTGCCGGTGGTGCTCGGCTCCGGCCTACGGCTCTTCGACGCGGACCTCGAGCTGGGCGAGAAGGAGGCGGTCGAGCTGGAACCGACCCGGGTCATCCACACGCCGCAGGTCACCCACATCCGTTACGTGGTGCGCGGTCGCGCCCCGCTCGTGCTCGACGACCGGGGCAGCGGTGGCGGCCCGACGACCACGACCGGCTGACGCGGACGGGATCAGACGTGGCAGTCGCGGGTGAGCCGAGGGGGGATGTCGACGAAGCTGGTCGTCATCCACGTCGCCGGGCTCTTCGCCGCGACGCCGCCGTCGATCTGCTCGGCTACGTCGGTCACCACCGCCTTGACCCGCGGGTCCTCGGCCCGGGCGGCCTGGTCGCGCACGTCGTCGGCGAGCTCGGCCAGGTTGCCCTTGAGCTGACCGTTGAGCTGCTCCGGGGTCAGCTCCCGCTGGGTGGCCGATGCCGAGTCGCGGGCGATGTCCCGGCTGGCGTCGATGATGAGCTTGTCGACGGCCTGGCAGACGGCGAGGGTGTTGGCGGCGCTGGCGGTCGTCGGGGTGGCGGCCGCGGTGGGCTCGGCGGCGGCGGTCGGCGTGCCGCCGGCCTGGGCGGTGGCGCCGGCGGTGGCCGGGGCGGTCGGCGCCCGGTCGTCCCCGGAGCTCTGGCATCCGGCGGTGAGCGCGGCGACGGCCAGCAGGGTGAGCGCGCCGGCGGTGCTGCGGTACATCGACTTCCCCGTTCGGTGGTGGCCGTCCGGGTGGGACGGCGCGGTCATGGTCCGTGGCGAGTGGTCTCCTGCGCCCCGACATCTCGGCGGCACCATCATGACTCTGCGGTATCGCGGGCGGGGCGGCGGGCCGCCACGCCGGTCACCCTCCGCGACCGGCGTGGGGCCCGTACGCAGCGCGCCGGGCCGACGTGTCGTCGGCCCGGCGTCGCGGCTGCGCGAATCAGCTCTTGAAGGCGTCCTTGATCTTCTCGCCGGCCTGCTTGAGGTTCGACTTGGCCTGGTCGTTGCGGCCCTCGGCCTCGAGGCGCTCGTCGTCGGTCGCCCGACCGAGCCCTTCCTTGACCTTGCCGGCGGTGTTCTCGGACGCGTTGCCGATCTTGTCGTCGATACCCATGCGAACCTCCAGATTGCAGTTCCTCCGACGCCTCCGATGTACCCCCGGGTCGAACGACGGAAACCCGACGCCCGGCACAGGATCACCGAAAGTGATCACCGAGGCTGTTCGGCGACCGGACGGAAGCGGCGCAGCCGGAGACTGTTGGCGACCACGAAGACCGACGAGAAGGCCATCGCGGCCCCGGCGATCATCGGGTTGAGCAGCCCGCCGGCGGCCAGCGGCAGGGCGGCGACGTTGTAGGCGAAGGCCCAGAACAGGTTGCCCTTGATGACGGCGAGGGTGCGGCGGGAGAGCCGGATGGCGTCCACCGCGGCGGTCAGGTCGCCCCGGACCAGGGTCAGGTCGGACGCCTCGATCGCCACGTCCGTACCGGTGCCCATGGCCAGGCCCAGGTCGGCCCGGGCGAGGGCGGCGGCGTCGTTGACCCCGTCACCGACCATCGCCACGGTCCTCCCCTCGGCCTGGAGCCGCCGGACCACGTCGACCTTGTCGGCGGGCAGCACCTCGGCGATCACCTCGTCGATGCCCACCTCGGCGGCGACCGCGCGGGCGACCGTGGCGTTGTCCCCGGTGAGCAGCACCGGGGTCAGGCCCAGCCCGCGCAGGCCGGCGACGGCCGCCCGGCTGGTCGGCCGGACCACGTCGGCGACCGCGAGGACCCCCCGGGCCCGGCCGTCCCAGCCGGCCACCACCGCCGTCCGGCCGGCGGCCTCCGCGTCGGTCACCGCCCGCACGACCCCCTCGGGTACGTCGAGACCCCGCTCGCGCAGCAGCCGCAGCCGACCGACCACCACCTCGCGGCCGTCGACCACGCCGGTGACGCCCAGCCCCTCGACGTTGGCGAAGCCGGTGACCGGGAGGACCTCCCCGGCCTCGGCGGCGCCGGCCGCGACCGCGCGGGCGATCGGGTGCTCGGAGCCGGCCTCCAGCGCCCCGGCGAACCGGAGCAACTCGACGGCGTCGCCCCCCTCGGCGGGGAGCACGTCGACCAGGGTCATCCGGCCGGTGGTGACGGTGCCGGTCTTGTCCAGCACCACGGTGTCGACCTGGCGGGTGGACTCCAGCACCTCCGGGCCCTTGATCAGGATGCCGAGCTGGGCGCCCCGCCCGGTGCCGACGAGCAGCGCCGTCGGGGTGGCCAGGCCGAGCGCGCACGGGCACGCGATGATCAGCACGGCGACCGCGGCGGTGAAGGCGGCGGTCGGGCCGGCCCCGGCGCCGAGCCACCAGCCCAGCGTGCCGACGGCGAGCGCGATCACGATCGGGACGAAGACGCCGGAGATCCGGTCGGCGAGCCGCTGCACGGCCGCCTTGCCGGTCTGCGCCTCCTCGACCAGCTTCGCCATCTGGGCGAGCTGGGTGTCCGCGCCGATCCGGGTGGCGGTGACCACCAGCCGGCCGCCGGCGTTGACCGTCGCGCCGACCACCGGGTCGCCCGGGGTGACCTCGACCGGCACGGACTCGCCGGTGAGCATGCTGGCGTCGACCGCCGAGGTGCCCTCGTCGACCACCCCGTCGGTGGCGATCTTCTCGCCGGGGCGGACCACGAACCGGTCCCCCACCGCGAGCTGGTCGACCGGGATCCGGGTCTCGGCCCCGCCGCGCAGCACCGCGACGTCCCGGGCACCCAGCTCCAGCAGGGCGCGCAGGGCCGCGCCGGCGGTCCGCTTGGAGCGGGCCTCGAAGTATCGGCCGGCGAGGATGAAGACGGTCACCCCGGCGGCCGCCTCCAGGTAGATGTTGCCGGCGCCGTCGGTGCGGGTGATGTCGAGACGGAACGGGTGGGTCATCCCGGGCACCCCGGCGTCGCCGAGGAAGAGGGCCCAGAGCGACCAGCCGAACGCGGCGAGGGTGCCCAGCGAGACCAGGGTGTCCATGGTCGCCGCGCCGTGCCGCAGGTTGATCCAGGCGGCCCGGTGGAACGGCAGGCCGCCGTAGACGACGACCGGGGCGGCCAGGGTCAGCGACAGCCACTGCCAGTAGGTGAACTGCCAGGCCGGCACCATGGCGAGCAGGATCACCGGGACGGTCAGCGCCACCGACACCCACAACCGGGTACGCAGCCCGCGCAGCTCGTCGACCGGCTCACCGGCCGGCTGGGCCGCGCCCGCCGGGGTGGGCGGGGGCGGCAGGACGGCGGTGTAGCCGGTCTTCTCCACGGTGGCGATCAGGTCGTCCGGGCTGACCTCGTCGGCGTACCGGACGGTGGCCTTCTCCGTGGCGTAGTTGACGGTGGCCTGCACGCCCTCCATCCGGTTGAGCTTCTTCTCGATCCGGGCGGCGCAGGACGCGCAGGTCATGCCGCCGATCGCGAGTTCGATCCGGTTCGGGGCGACCGGCAGGGACTCGGTGGTCGATGTCATCGCGGCACCTCCTGTCAGTTGTGCCCGTGACCGGGCGCGCCGTGTCCGGCGTCGCCGGTCGGGGTGGGGGCGGCCGGGGCGACCGTCGGGGCCGCCGGGGCCGCCCCGGTGGTTGGCCCGGGGGTGCCGGCGACGACGGTGAACTCCGCCGTGTGCACCGCCCCGCCGTGCCGGAAGTCCAGGTAGAGCCGGTAGGCGCCGGCCGAGGGCACCTCGGCGGCGAAGGTCACCGCCGGCCCGGCCGGGGTCCGCCCGTCGCCGGGCGTGCCCTCCGGGTGCACGTGCAGGTACGCCAGGTCGCCCTGGCGCAGCGCCACCAGGTGCCCGTACGCCCCGAGGTAGGGCTGGAGGTCGGTGACCGGCTTCCCGTCCCGGCCGACGGTCAGGGTCAGCCGGCTGGTGCGTCCCGGTTCGGGCGTGCCGGTGAGGGTGACCGTGTAGCCGTCGACCGTGGTGCTGGTGGCCGGCGCCGGCAGCGGCCGGGGGTCGAGCCGGCCGGGGACGGCCACGTCCACGCCGAGGGTGAGCGGCTGCCCGCCGGTGGGGGTGAAGTCGGCGAAGGCGCGCCAGAGGCCGGGCCCGCCCAGCGGCGACTCGACCCGCCAGGTGCCGTCGGCGTCCAGCTCGGGGTGGACGTGGCGGAAGCCGGAGAGGTCGCGCCGGGCGACAATCAGGTGCATCCGCTTGTCGTGTGCCACGTCGTAGCGGGTCACCGGCGCGCCGTCGGGGCCGCTGATCCGGAAGGCGAACTGCCCGGCGGGCGCGTCCACCGGTTCCATCGTGTAGCCGCGGTCGGAGACGAGCAGCCCGCCGGGCAGGTGGGTGGCCGCGTCGGCGGCGCTGCCGTGCCCGTCGTCGGTGGCGCCGTGGTCGGTACCGGTGGAGTCGTGGCGGGTCTCGGCGGCGGGGGTGACGGGGTCGGCCAGGTGGCCGACCCCGTACGACGCGCCGAACACCGCCGCGAGGCCGAGGGCGAAACCGCTCAGCTTCGTCGCCGTGTTCATGGTGCTACCTCGGTTTCCGGGTGGGTGACCCGTCACGCCTCGACGAGGTCGTAGCCGGCCTCGTCGACCGCGGCGCGCACGGATCCGGTGTCCAACGGGCCTTCGCTGGTGACGGTGACCCGACCGGTGGCCAGGTCCACCTGGACGTCGCGGACGCCCTCGATCGCGCTCACCTCGGTGCTCACCGAGTTGACGCAGTGCCCGCAGGTCATGCCCTGCACCTGGTACGTGGTGGTGACCATGGCAGTTCTCCTCTCCCGTCCATCCTATACCCCCCTGGGGTAGGTCGCCCTGGGACCGTAGCATACCCCCCAGGGGTACGCTATCCTTGCCGTCATGACCACACCGAGCACCCCGATCCGGGGCTACACCGCCAGCAAGGACCAGCTGCTCGCGCGGCTGCGCCGTGTCGAGGGCCAGGTCCGTGGCGTGGAGAAGATGGTCGACGACGACCGGTACTGCATCGACGTGCTCACCCAGATCTCGGCGATCCAGGCCGCCCTGGACAAGGTCGCCCTCGGCCTGCTCGACGGCCACGCCCGGCACTGCATGCACGAGGGTGCGGCCGAGGGTCGCGCCGACGAGATGGCCGACGAGATGATGGCCGCCGTCGGCCGCCTGATGAAGCGCGGCTGACCCGTCCGCACCGGCGGCCGGGCCGGCCTCCGCGCCGCTGAGCCGAGCGGGGGTGCCGGGCAGACCCGACACCCCCGACCGACGTGGTGCGGGCCCCGGGCCGCTCAGAGCCGCCCGAGGATCTTCCTCATGGTGTCGATCTCGCTCTGCTGAGCGGTGACGATCTGCTGCCCCATGGCCTTGGCGTCGGCGTTGGCGCCGCCGGCGATCTCCTGCTTCGCCATGGTGATCGCGCCCTCGTGATGGGCGATCATCATGGTCAGGAACTGCCGGTCGAACTCCTTGCCAGAGGCTGCCGCGAGCTTCGCCATGTCGGCCTCCGACATCATGCCCGGCATGCCGTGGTCCATCCCCGGCAGATGCCCACCGGACGGGCCGCCCGACGGGACGGGCCGACCCCAGGCGGCGAGCCAGCCGGTCATGGTGGCGATCTCCGGCGCCTGGGCGGCCTTGATCTGCGCCGCCAGCTTCCTGACCTCGGCGTCGCCGGCCCGGCTCTCCGCCAGCTCGGACATCCGCACCGCCTGCTGGTGGTGCGGGATCATCATCTGGGCGAACATCACGTCCGCGTCGCCGAAGGAGGCGGACGCGCCCGGGCTGGCGGAGGCCGGGGCGCCCGCGCTGGCGCCGGCCGGGGCGCCCGTGCCCGGCATGTCGTGGCCGGAGCCGGCCGAGTGGCCGCCGCCGCAGGCGGCCAGGGCGAGAGCGGCGGTGAGGGTGGCACCGGCCAGGGCGGCACGGCGCGCGAGGGTACGAGTGGACACGATCAGACCTTTCGGTGTGCGGTGGACGAGCAGCGGACCGGCAGGCGCGGCGGAAACCGCGCCGGGCCGTCCTATCTGCGCAGCACCGACACCGTGGCGAGGCGGAGCCCGACCGGGCGCCGGGGCGGCCCCCGTGACCCGGACGACGGCCGGACCGGTCGACCGGATGCGGTCGCGGACCGGGTGACCCGCCGCCGGCGCAGCGCCAGCAGCACGGCCGTCCCGAACGCGCCGAGCACCGCCAGGCAGACGCTCCAGAGCGTCGGTCCCCCGTCCGTCGGCGTGACGGGCAGCGCGGCGTGGTCCCGGGTCACGGCGGCCGGCACGACGGCGTGGTTACGGGTCGCGGCGGCCGGCACGACGGCGTGGTTGCGGGTCACGGCGGCCGGCTCCGGGGCGGCGGCGCCGTGTCCATCCGGACGAGCCGCGGCGGCCCGGGCGGGCTCGTCGTGGTGGAGGGGGCCGGGCCGCGTACCGGCGACGCCGGATCCGATCGGATGACCGGGGCCGACGTGCGCGCCGTGACCGATCGTGTGCATGGTGGCCAGGCCGAGCAGGGTGCCGGCGAGCAGCAGGAGTCGGGGCCACCACCCGGTCGGAACCGCGCTCGCCGTCCGCACGCCACCACGCTAACCCGGCCGGTCCGCGCCGGCCCCGTACGCCACGGATGCCGCCACACTTCGTGACCACCGGCTCGCCCTGCGCTGTCGGAGCCGGGCGCGGGCGGCGAGCCGGGCGGGCGGACCTGGTCTCTCGCTACCATTCTCCGGCGATGACCGTCCGCACCGAGCCGACACCGCCCCGCGTACCGCGCCGGGGCCGGACGCGGTGGGCGGGACCGTGGTCGTCCCTCGCGGCGCCGCGACGCCGCCGAGGCGTCTGCTCGCCGTGCGTGACGGTGGCGCTCGCCCGGGGTGACCCCGGGGGCAGTCTTCCGGTCGGCGTGTCCCGCCGGTGAACCCGCCGGCCGGCTGACCCGTACCCCACTCTGGATCGTTGGGAGAACCGCAATGGGCGCCGACCACACCCGTCCCGCTCCGTCCACTCCACCAGGAGTGCGACGGCTCCTCGTCGCGACGGTGGTCCCGCTCTTCGTCGTGACCGTGCTCGCCGCGCTGGTGCTCTGGCCCCGGGACGGCCGGGAGGCGAACAGCGGGGGTGACGTGCCGCGTTACCACGGCACGGTGACCCGGGTGCTGACCGAGCCCTGCCCACCGACGCCGGAACTGCCGGAGGGCACACCCGGGGCGGCCGACGGCCCGTGCGGCACGGTGACCGTCCGGGTGGAGCAGGGCCCGGACACCGGCCGGGAGGTCCAGACGCCGGTGCCGTCCGGCCCGGGCGCCCCGACGGTGGCGGTGGACGACGAGATCGTGCTGGTCAAGCTCACCGACCCGGCGGACCCCACGTCCAGCAGCTACAACATCGCCGAGCACCAGCGCGGCAAGCCGCTCGTCTGGCTGGTCGCCCTCTTCGCGGCGGCGATCGTGGCCTTCGGACGCTGGCGTGGCCTGGCGGCGCTGGCCGGGCTGGGCGCGAGCTTCGCCATCCTGCTCACCTTCGTGGTGCCCGGCATCTCGGCGGGCGGCTCACCGCTGCTGATCGCGATCACCGGCGCCGCCCTGATCATGTTCGTGGTGCTGTACCTGACCCACGGGATCACCGCGCAGACGTCGGTGGCGGTGCTCGGCACCCTCGGCAGTCTGGTGCTGACCGGTCTCCTCGGCAGCCTGGCCACCGCCGCCACCCACCTGACCGGCTTCGGCAGCGAGGAGGCCACCACGCTGTCGCTGTACCAACGCGACGTCGACCTGCACGGCCTGCTGCTCGCCGGGATCATCATCGGCTCGCTCGGCGTGCTGGACGACGTCACCGTCACCCAGGCGGCCACCGTCACCGAACTCGCCCACGCCAATCCGAGCCTGTCCCGGTTGCAGCTCTACCGGGCCGCCACCCGGGTCGGGCGGGCGCACATCGCGTCCACGGTCAACACCATCGTGCTGGCGTACGCGGGCGCCTCGCTGCCGCTGCTGCTCCTGCTGACCGCCGACAGCCGGGCGATCGGCGAGATCCTCACCAGCGAGTTCCTGGCCCAGGAGATCGTCCGGAGCGCGGTGGCGACCCTCGGCCTGGTGGCCGCCGTACCCCTGACCACCGGGCTGGCCGCGCTGGTCACCACCGCCGGTCGCGGCCCGGCCGGCGACGCGCCGCCGGCCGACCGCCCGACGCCCACCCCCCGGCCGCCGGCCGACCGGGACGCGGCACTGGAGGCGCTCAGCGCCCCACGTCACGGCCCACCGTCCACCCCGACCCCCGCGGGGTGGCCCGACCCGGAAAGGAACACGGACACCGCATGGTGACACTCCTCAGCGTGACCGCCGCCGGTGCGGCGGTTGTCGACCGCGTCACTGGTCACGCACCGTTATTGCGAAATAACGCTTTTAGTCGGGTTCTGGACGTAGATCCCCGGTACTCCTCTCGGGTAACCTCGCTGCCGGTCACCGCCGAAGGCGCGCAGCGGCGCCTGCGGTGCCGCCGCCCAATCGCCGCACGGCGAGCCGGGGAACCAGGTACATGGGGTGAATCCGCGCGAGCGGTAGGGACCACTTCCGTCCCGAACCCGTCAGCTAACCCGGTCGGCGGTCGACGGAAGGGAACACTGTGACGGCACCCCTGCGCCGCTGGTTGACACCGGCGGTGGCCGTGCTCACCGCTCTGGCCATCCTCACCGGGCCGGCCCCGGCGATCGCCGCCCCCTCGACGCCCACCCCCTCCGGGCACGAGGAGGACGAAGAGCCCGAACTGCTCACCGACGTCATCGAGCTGCGCAACCGCGAGTACAGCAAGGCGAAGTCGCAGCTGGAGAAGTCCAAGAAGCTCCAGCGGGAACTCGCGCTGGAGATCCGCCGCGCCGAGGAGGATCTGGAGGCGCTGCGGCCCCAGGTCAGCCAGATCGCCGCGCAGTCCTACCGCACCGGGCGGATCGGCGCGGCGGCGATCCTGCTGGACAGCAAGGCGCCGGACACGTTCCTCAAGCGGGCCTCCGCGCTGGACGAGCTGAACATGGTCAACGCGCAGAAGCTGAGCGAGGTCACCTCCGCCAAGACCCGCGCCGAACGGGCCAAGCTGGCGCTCGACGGCGAGGTGCGCCAGCAGCAGAAGCTCACCAACGACATGGCCCGGGAGAGCCGGGAGGCGGAGAAGGCCCTCGCGCTCGTCGGCGGCAAGGGCTTCACCGGCGGCCTGGTGTCGGCCGAATCCCCGGTGGCCCGGATCGCGCCGGGCCGGACGGCGGACGGCGGCTGGCGCCCCGAGGGACGTACCGAGGACGACCCCACCACCTCCGGCCTGATCACCCCCCGCACGCTGCACGCGTACAAGGAGGTCCGGCGGGCCGGTTTCAAGCGCTTCGTCGGCTGCTACCGGCCGGGCGGGCCGTGGGAGCACCCGAAGGGCAAGGCCTGCGACTGGTCGTTGCAGAACAGCGGCTTCTCCCCCTGGTACAACAACGACACCCGCCGGTACGGCAACGACCTCGCCGCGTTCCTGATCCGCAACGCGGACCGGCTCGGCATCTACTACGTCATCTGGAACCGGCAGATCTGGTTCCCGGCGACCGGGTGGAAGTCGTACAGCGGCCCGTCGGACCACACCGACCACGTGCACATGTCGATGCTCTAGCGACACCGCGCAGTCCGAGGGCCGTCCCGCCGCGTGCGGGGCGGCCCTCGTCGTTCGGGCCGGATCAGCCGGCGACCACGGCCGGGCGCCCGCCCTGGGCCGGCGGCGGGACGACGGCGGCAGCGGCGGCGGGGACCGCCGCCACCGTCCGGACCTCACCGGCGGCGAGCCGGTACGACATCCCGACCACCGCGCACCGCCCGGCGGCCACCTCGGCGGCGAGGGCGGCGGAGGAGCCGAGCATGGCCTCCACGGTGTGGGCGATGTGGATGTCGACGATGCCGTCGACGTCGTCCACGCCCTCCTCGGCCGCCCGGCGCAGGCTCGGCCCGACCGCGTCCACCACGGCCCGGAGGTGCCCGGTCGGCGGCGTGCCGGTCCGGGCGGCGTCCCGGGCGGCCTGCACGGCTCCACAGGAGTCGTGGCCAAGCACCACCACCAGCGGGGTGCCGAGCACGGTGACGCCGTACTCGACGCTGCCGAGCACCTCGGGGCCGACGGTGTGCCCGGCGGTGCGGACCACGAAGAGGTCGCCCAGTCCCCGGTCGAAGATGATCTCGGCGGCGAGGCGGGAGTCGGAGCAGCCGACGATCACCGCGAAGGGGTTCTGCCCGTCGGCGACGGCGGCCCGGTGGCCGGCGTCCTGGTTGGGGTGGCGCGGCGTGCCGGTGACGAACCGCCGGTTGCCGGCGTGCAGCTCGGCGAGCGCCTGGGTCGGAGTGGTCGGGGCCATTCCCTCACCTCGGTCCGTGGTCGGGTCGGTCAACCGGCCGGCGACGGAGGCGGCCTCGCCGCCCACCGTCACACGCACCCGAAGATACGTCAAGAATCACGTGATACAGATTTCATGCTTTGGCCGGCCGCGTCGGGCCGGGCCGGCCACCCCCTGACCAGGGCAGGGCCGAAAATCCGCACGGCGGGCCATACGATGGCGGGCATGGCGACGACAGCAGGCGGGAACGGGAGCACCCGGCACTGGACCTTCCTCACCAACCACGCGCACGTGCTGCTCGCCATCGCGCGCAACCCCACCGCCCGGCTGCGGGACGTCGCCGACGAGGTCGGGGTGACCGAGCGGGCCGCCCAGGCGATCGTCGCCGACCTCGAGGCCGGCGGCTACCTGCAGCGCACCCGGGTGGGGCGGCGCAACGAGTACACGGTCAACCCGACCGGCCACTTCCGGCACCCCGCCGAGGCGGACCGCCAGGTCGGCGACCTGCTCGCCCTCTTCACCGCCGCACCGGCCGAACCCCGCTCCTGAGCGCCCGACCCGCACGGTCCCGCCCGTCACCGCGCGGACGCTCCGACGGCGGTAATCTCACCGGGTGCGCGAGACCATCCGGCCCGACGGCACGCCGGTGACCCGGCCCGCCGCAGGCACGTCCCGGGCCGTCCTCAGTGCGGTCACGGCGGCCCTGCTCGCCACCCTCGTCGTACCGCCGGCGCCGGCCGTGGCCGCACCCGGCTGCGCCGGCCCACGCAGCCAACCCGCACCCACCGAGACGCCGTGGGCGCTGCGCCGGCTCGACCCGACGTCGGCGTGGCGGATCACCCGCGGCGAGGGCGCCACCGTCGCCGTCATCGACTCCGGGGTCTCCCCGGCCCACCCGCTGCTCAAGGGCCAGGTGCGCGAGGGCCGGGACTACAACGGGCTACCGGCGGCGCGAGGCCAGTGCGACCAGGCCGGGCACGGCACCATCGTGGCCGGCATCATCGCCGGCAGGGAGGGCACCGGCGCCCCCTACAGCGGCATCGCGCCCGCGGCCCGGATCCTGCCGATCCGGGTCCTGCCCAACACCCGGCAGTCCAGCGACACCGGCCTGCCCGTGGAGATCGGCCAGGCGATCCGCTGGGCGGTCGACCAGGACGTCCAGGTGATCAACCTGTCGCTGGCCACGTTCGACCGGCCGGAGCTGGCCGCCGCCGTCGAGTACGCCCTGTCGAAGAACGTCGTGGTGGTGGCCGCCGCCGGCAACCGCCAGGAGGAACAGCAGGACCGGCCCGCCTACCCGGCCGCGTACCCCGGGGTGATCGCGGTGGCCGGGGTGGACCCGCAGGGCGGTCACGTCGGCAGTTCGGTCAGCGGCGACTACGTCGACGTCGCCGCCCCGGGCCTGGACATCATCGGCCCCGCGCCCTCGGGGACCGGCTACCTCACCGAACCGCAGGGCGGCACCAGCTTCGCCGCCGCCTACGTCTCCGGGGTGGCCGCGTTGCTGCTCTCCGCCGAGCCCGACCTCACCCCGGAGCAGGTGGCCCACCGGATCACCCGGACCGCCGACAACCCGCCCGACGGTCACAACCCCGAGGTCGGTTACGGGGTGGTGAACCCGTACCGGGCGCTGACCAGCCTGCTCGGCACCCGCAGCGACCCGCCGGCCGGCGCGCTGCCACCCCCCGCGCCCACCCGTGACCCGCTGGCCGGGCAGCGCACCGTGGCGCTCTGGGCGGCGGGGGTCGGGGCGGTCGTCGCCGGGCTGCTGCTGGCCGCCCGGCCGATCCTGGACCGGGGGCGGCGTCGCGGCTGGCGTCCCGGCCGTCGCACCGAGCCGGTGGACGCCTGAGCCGCAGCCGGGCCGACCGGCGCACGCCTCCGGCCGGTGGACCGAGCCGCCGGCGCCGACCGGACCGGCGGACCGGCGAAGGGCCCGGCAACGCGAAGCGGCTCCGACCCGGAAGAACCGGACCGGAGCCGCGCGGGCGACAACCTCAGCCCCACACCCGGGCGTTGCTCATCTCGGTGGAGACGTAGTTCTCGCGGGCGACGCCGACCGCGCCACCGATCTCGTTCAGGATCCGGTTGATGTCCCGGACAGCGGTGTCCCACTGCGCCTGGTGCTGCTCGTAGGCGGCCCGGTCCTGGCCGTCCCACTCCAGCTTGGCCAGCATCGACCGCAGCGTGTCGAGCTTCTCGTCGATGGTCTTCGAGATGCTCTGCATCTGCTGGTTGGCGCTCTCGAGGACGGCGTAGTCAACCTTGATGCTCATGAGTTCCTCCCCTGCTCGTCTCGGCGGATCACGGGTTGAGCGCAGAGTGGAACTTGTCCAGCATCTGCTGCTGCTCCTCGTCGTTGACCTGGTGCGTCGTACCCGACTTGTCGAGCAGGTCGGCGATGTTGTCCATCGCCGTCAGCAGCTTGACCGTGTCCTCGTTCCAACGCGTCATCAGCGACTGGAAGCCAGTGGACGCCTGGCCCTTCCAGGCGATGGCCAGGTCGTCGACCACGTTCCACAGCTTCTTCAGCTCGCCGTCGACCTCGCTGCGCGTGGACCGCACGTCACTCGCGGCGGTATGCAGAGTCGCTGCTTCGACCTCGAACGCCATGCTTCACACCCTTCCGTCATGTTGTGGCGGCGGAACTGCCGCGCCCCTCCCCCGCGGCAAGGCCAACACCCCACCGACGGACACTCCTCAGGAGACGGTAGCCCACCGTGTCCAGCGCGCGCAGCCCTGTTCACACGGGCGTCGGTCGATGCTTGGCGTCCGGTGGAGGGAACCCCTGGTGACGTCGGGAATGCCGTGACCCATCGACGGGCTTTCCCGCCGCCGGCCGGCCGAGGACGATCCGGACCCGTCCGCGAAGAGCAGGGCGAGTCGCCCGATCCGTCACCAGTCCTTGTCGCCCGGCAGGATCAGCTTCCGCCCGGCGGGGTCAGCCGGCGGCCGGCGGGCCTGCCGGACCATCGCCGGACCGGTCGCGAGCAGGCCGGCCAGCAGCGCGACCGCGAGCCACAGGACCGGCTTGTCGAGCGCCCGATCCACCAGCACCGGGAGCATGAGCGCCACCGCCGCCAGCGCCAGCACGGCGAGCGCGAGCCGCGGCGCCCGCGACCGCGACCGCGACAGCTGCTCGTACAGGCCGCACAGCATTCCCAGGGCGACCGCCAGCAGGGCGGTCAGGAAGAACCACAGCTGCCACATCGTCTCTCCCCGTCTTCGAACTGTCGCCCGTCCGGCCGGCTCACGCCGGGTCGGCCCAGGCGGTCTGGATGAGCTGCTGGCCGTCCCGGCGGCGCACCAGGGTGCCCCGGCCCGGCGGTTGCGGACTGGGCCGCAGCGTGCCGAACACGGCACCCTCCTCCCGGTTGCCGGACATCAGCAGGCCCGGCGAGTCCAGCTCCCGCAGGCGTTGCAGCACCGGCTCGTAGAGAGCCCGGGCCACGCCGCCCACCCGGCGGGTGACGATCAGGTGCAGGCCGATGTCCCGGGCCTGGGGCAGCAGCTCGTGCAGGGCGCTGAGCGGATTGCTGCCGCCCGAGGCGACCAGGTCGTAGTCGTCCACCAGGATGTAGAGGTCCGGCCCCTTCCACCAGCTGCGGTCGCGCAGCTGGGCGGTGGTGACGTCCGGGCCGGGCAGCCGGTTCTGCAGGGCGCTGCGGATCGAGCCGAGCCCCTGGCTGAACACCTGGTTGGACGGGGCGTAGTCGAGCAGGTGGTCCCCCTCGACCGCGCCGAGCAGCCCGCGCCGGTAGTCGGCGATGACGATCCGGGCCTGGGCCGGGGTGTACCGGTCGACGATCCCGCGCGCGATCACCCGCAACACGTTGGTCTTGCCGCACTCGGCGTCGCCGAAGACGGTCAGGTGCGGCTCGTTGGCCAGGTCCAGGTACACCGGCGCGAGCGCCGACTCGTTGACCCCGATCGGCAGGCCCGGCACCGACCGGTCGGCGACCTGGACCAGCTCGTGCAGCGGCAGCCGGCGCGGCAGCAGCCGCACCTTCGGGGCCGGGCGGCCCGGCCAGGCGTCCGCGACGTGCCGGGCCAGCGCCACCGACGCCTCGGTCAGGTCCTCGATGTCGCGCTTGCCGTCGATCCGGGAGACCGCGGTGAGGAAGTGCAGCTTGTCCCGGGTCAGCCCCCGGCCCGGAGCACCGGTCGGCACGTTCGCCGCGGCCCGGCGGTCGATCTCCGACTCGTTGGCGTCACCCAACCGCAGCTCCAGCTTGGTGCCGAGCAGGTCCCGCATGTTGATCCGGATCTCCGCCCAGCGCACCGCGGTCAGCACCACGTGCACGCCGAAGCCCAGGCCCCGGTTGGCCAGGTTGGTGATGGTCTGCTCCAGCTCCTCGTACTCCTGGCGCAGCGTGTTCCAGCCGTCCACCACGAGGAAGACGTCGCCGAACGGGTCGTCGGCGAACTCGCCGGCCGCGCGGCGGCGTCGGTAGCCGGCGACCGAGTCGATGCCGTGCTGGGCGAACCGGTTCTCGCGGTCGTCGAGGATCGCCAGCACCTCGGCCACCGTGCGGCGGACCGCCTCGGTGTCGCGGCGACCGGCCACCCCGGCGACGTGTGGCAGCCCCTCCAGGCTGCGCAGCGCGCCGCCGCCGAAGTCGAGGCAGTAGAACTGCGCCTCGCGCGGGGTGTGGGTGAGCGCCAGCGACGCGATCATCGAACGGAGCAGGGTGCTCTTGCCGCTCAGGGCGGCACCCACGATCACCACGTTGCCGCCCGCGCCGGCCAGCTCGACCATCATCGGGTCCCGCCGCTGCTCGTACGGGCGGTCGACGACACCGACCGGCACGGTGAGCCGGCCCCGGCCGGGCCAGTTGGCGGTGGTCAGTCCGAAGGTCGGGTGGGCGGCCAGCGGGCCGAGCAGCTCACCGAGGCTCGGCGGTTCCGCCAACGGCGGGAGCCACACCTGGTGCGCCGGGGCGCCCTTGCCCTTTAGCCGGTCGATGAGCACGTCCAGCATCGCCACGGCCTTGCCGTCGGCCGGCTGCTCGGGCGCCGGCGCGACCTCGACCGGCGCCTGCGGCACCCGCACCGGCACGAAGTTCACCCCGTACGGCACGATCCGCCGCTGCACCAGCGCCCGGGACGACTGCGCCGCCTGCCCCGGCGCGCGGTAGGGCCCGGAGACGTACGCGGCCCGGAACCGCAGCATGGTGCTGGTGTCGGTCTTGAGGTAGCCGTGCCCGGGCGCGTTGGGCAGCTCGTACGCGTCGGGCACGCCCAGCACGATCCGGCTCTCCACCGCCGAGAAGGTGCGCAGACCGATCCGGTACGACAGGTGGGTGTCGAGTCCGCGCAGCTTCCCCTCCTCCAACCGCTGGCTGGCCAGCAGCAGGTGCACGCCGAGCGACCGGCCCAGCCGGCCGATCATCACGAAGAGGTCGATGAAGTCCGGCTTGGCGGCGAGCAGCTCGCTGAACTCGTCGCAGATGATGAGCAGGCTCGGCATCGGGGGAAGCGGCTCGCCGGCCGCCCGGGCCTTCTCGTAGTCGAACCGCGAGACGTAGTTGCCGGCGGCCCGCAGCACCTCCTGCCGGCGGGTCATCTCACCGGCGAGCGCGTCCCGCATCCGGTCGACCAGCGGCAGCTCGTCGGCCAGGTTGGTGATCACCGCGCTGGTGTGCGGCAACGCCTCCAGCGAGGCGAAGGTGGCGCCGCCCTTGAAGTCGACCAGGACGAAGTTGAGCTCCTCCGACGAGTGGGTCACCGCCAGCGCGCCGACGACGGTGCGGAGCAGCTCGCTCTTGCCAGAGCCGGTGGCGCCGATGACCAGCCCGTGCGGGCCCATGCCCTCGTGCGCGGACTCCTTGAAGTCCAGCTCGACGACGTTGCCGTCCGGGCCCACCCCGAGCGGGATGCGCAGCCGGTCCCGGTGCCCGCGCGGCCGCCAGGTCTGCTGCACGTCGACGGTCGCGGCGTCGCCCACCCCGAGCAGGTCGGGCAGCTCCATGCTGCGGGCCAGCGGCTCCTCCGCCGTGGCCTGCTGCTGGGAGAGCCGGTACGGCGCGATCTGCCGGGCCAGCCCCTCGGCGGCGGCGGCGTCGAGCCGGTCCGGGCGGCCCAGCCGCGAGGTGGCGGTGCCCCGGACCAGCTCCAGCGAAGTGCCGTCGCCGGCGTCCAGGCAGAGCAGCCAGCGGCCGGCGTCGCGGGGCACCGTCCCGGAGAGGTCGATGGTGGTGGCGCCGAGCAGGCCGGGCCCCATCAGCTGGCAGGTCGCCGAGACCTCGCCGCCGTCGATCACCACCACCAGGTGCGGGGCGGAGGTCAGCGGCTTGGCCTCCGGCGCGAAGCGAGGACGCCCGGCCAGCTCCGCGGCGAGCGCCTCCTCGGCCTCGGCGAGGCTGGCGAAGACCAGCCGGCGGGCGCCGGCCGCGTCGGTCCGCGCGCTGTGGTGGGCGTGCGGCAGCCACTTCACCCAGTCCCACACCTGCTGCCGGTCCGGTGCGGCGACCACCGCGAGGAGCAGGTCGTCCGGGGCGTGGAAGGTGACCAGCTGGGCCAGAGCGGCCCGGGTCAGGTCGAGCACCGGCTCCCGGTCACCCCGCAGCGCGATCCGGCTGAACGCCCGCAGCGACAGCGCGGTGGGCAGGTCGGGCACCGTGGAGTGGGCCCGCACGAACCGGCGCAGCGCGATCGCGCTCATCGGCTCCAGGTCCTCCACCGGCTTGGTCTCCGGCGGGACGATCTCCACGGCCAGGCGCTGCGGCCCGGTGGCGATCCGCAGCTCACCGAAGTCGTCCTCGGTGATCCGCCGCTCCCACATCCGGCGGGACGCGGCGATCGACCAGAGGGCGTCCGGCTCCGGGTGGCGCCAGGTCATCGCGGCCCGCTGCTGCTCGGCGGCGCGCCGGGTGCGCTTGCGCATCTGGGCCAGGTACCGCATGTAGTCGCGGCGCTCGGCGTTGATCTCGGCCTTGTCCTTGCCGCTGCCGGTGGTCATGGTGCCGAGCGCCATGCCCAGCATGGACACTCCGAACAGGCCACCGGCCACATAGGTCATGGTCGAGCCGCCCCGACCGGCGTAGAGGAAGGCCATCGCGCCGACGCCGCAGAGCATCGGCAGGATCATCAGCAGCTGGGCCATGCTGCGGGGGGTCGGCTCGGGCAGCTCCGGTGGGGATTCGAGCAGCACCTCCCCGCGCGGCAACGCGGGCCCGGGTTGACGCGGAAGCCGGCGGAACACCACGGTGCTCACGGCTGTCTCCTCCCCAGAAGCGGCCCTCGAGCCGATTCACGACCGACCGGAGTTGTCGGGTGGGCATCGTACGTGCCCGCCATCGTAGGTAATCTCGCGTGAGCGTCGTGGACCCGTTGGGGGCGAGGCCGCCGGTCGAGGTGGAGCTGACAGAGCGCGAGGAGGCCACAGTGGCGACGAAGACGGCGACCGGTGGACTGAGCCGGATCACCATCGTGGCGCCACGGACCAGGATGGACCTGGCGCTCCCCTCCGACGTGCCGCTGGCCGACCTGCTCCCCACCCTGCTGCGCTACGCCGGCGAGGACCTCGCCGACGAGGGCGTCCGGCACGGGGGCTGGTCCCTCGCCCGGCTCGGCGGCCAACCGCTGGACGGTGGTCGCACCGCCGCCCAGCTCGGCGTCCGCGACGGCGAGGTGCTCTACTTCAATCCCCGGGCGGCAGCCACCCCCGAGATCGTCTTCGACGACGTGGTGGACGCGGTGGCGACCGCGACCAACCAGCGGGCCGGCACCTGGCAGGTCGGCACCACCCGCGCCTTCTCGGTGCTGCTGGCCGGCCTGACGCTGGCCGCCGGAGCGGCCGTGACGCTCCTCGCCGGGCCGCCCCAGCTGCCCGGCGCGCTGGCCGCGCTGCTGGTGGCGGTGGCCCTGGTGGTCACCGCGGCGGTGCTGTCCCGGGCCGCCGGCGACAGCCGCACCGGCGCGGTCCTGGCCGTCGCCGGGATCGGGTACGCGGCCGCCAGCGGCCTGCTCGTCCTCGGCGGCGACCGTGAGCTGACCGAGCTGGCCAGCCCGCACGTGCTGCTCGCCGGCACCGCGGTGGTGCTGTTCGGCGCGGTCGCCGCGCTGGCCGTCGGCGACCGGATGCCGCTCTTCCTCGGGGCGGTGGCGGTCGGCGCCGCGGCCGGCTTCGGCGCGCTGCTCTGCCTCGCCCTCGGTCTCGACGCCGCGGCGGCCGCCGCCGTGGTCGCCACGGTCGCGTTCGCGACCGTGCCGATGCTGCCGATGACCGCGTACCGGCTGGCCCGGCTGCCGGTGCCCTCCATCCCCACCGGCCCGGACGACCTGAAGACCGACACCGAGACCGTCGACGGCCGGCGGGTGCTGCGGCAGAGCGAGCGGGCCGACGAGTTCCTCACCGGTCTGCTCTGGACGGTGTCCCTGCTGGTGCTGGGCGGCCAGGTCGTCCTGGCCGTGGACGGCCGGCTGCCGGCGGTGCTGCTCTGCCTGGTGCTGGCGCTGCTGTCGCTGCTGCGGGCCCGGCCGTTCATCGGGCGCGCCCAGCGCACCCCGGTGCTGGTCGCCGGGACCGCCGGGCTGCTCCTGACCGCGGCGGCCGTCTTCGCCGCCGGCTCACCGGCGGTACGGCTCGGCGTGGTCCTCGGCGGCCTGCTGCTGACCACCGTGGTCAGCCTCATCTACGGGCTGACCGTGGCCGGCAAGCGGATCTCGCCGGTGTGGGGCCGGGTCCTGGACATCGTCGAGATCCTGCTGATCGTCGCGCTGGTGCCGTTGGCCGTCTGGGTCTGCGGCGCCTACGGCTGGATCGTCAACCTCCGACCCTGATCGTCCCGGTGGCGGTCGCCACCGGGGTGGTGGCGTAGACCCCGGGCCCGTGCTGCCCGTCGAGCGGCCGGGCCGACACGCCGCACCGCCGGGCCACCTCGCGTACCGCCTCGACCAGGGCGTCGACGTGGTCGTCCCGGCCGGCCACCCGGAGCAGCGGTGGCACCGACGGGTCGCCCGGCACCACCACGGCCGCCACCGTGTGCGACGGCGCGGAGGTCGCCGTGACGGCGTCCACCAGCGTCCCCAGGGACGCCTCCGGGCGCCGGCGCAGGGTCAGGCAGCGCTGGGTCCAGCCGCCACCGCGCAGCCCGGTCCAGGTCTCCGCGGGCGGCTCCGGCGCCAGGTCCAGCCCCGCCGCGGAGACCACCGCCGCGCGCAGCTCGTCCCGACCGAGCACCCGGTGGGGCAGGCCGGCGGCGTTGAGCGCCTTGCCCAGCCGGCCGACCCCGGCGGCCACCGTCCGGTGCACGCCGCGCATCCCGCCGCCCCGGGTCACCGCTGCGGCCCGCGCGTCCGGCACGGAGAGCCGCAGCGCCACCCAGACGGTCCGGTGGGCGGCCGGCGGGGCGCCCGGGGCCGGGTACCAGACCAGGGTGTGCGAGACGACCTGGGTGAGGGTCACCGGGGCGGTGAGGTCGGCGAGCACCCGCAGCGCCCGGTCCACCGTGGCGGACTCGACCGTGCCGGCCGGCGCGCCCGCCGCCCCGGTCAGCGCCACCGCCGCGAACCAGCCCCGGCCGTCCTGGCCGATGCCCAGCCGGGTGCCCCGCTCGGTCAGCTCGATCACGCTCAGCTCGGGGGTGAGCGCGGCCAGCCGCGGGTCCACAACGTCACCGGCCGCGACGGCCGCGCGGGCGTCCTCCCCCCGGCGGCGCAACCGGCGGCGCAGCAGCAGGTCCTCGTACCACCAGCGTCCGCCGCGTCGGGCGAAGGTCGCCACCGTGAGCAGCACGGCCAGCCCCGCCACCGTGCCGACCAGCCAACCCGGCCCGTCGAGCACCGCCCAGACGGCGACCGCGCAGAGTTCCACCACGACCAGCTGGCCGACGGCCACCGGCCCGATCCGGCCGCGCCCGCGCCGGTCGGCCGGCACGACGGGACGGTCGGCCGGAACGGCGGGCACGGTGGGCGTACGACCGGGTGGCGCCTGAAGCTGAGTCATCGGTGTGCGTCCCTTCTGGACTCCACGGGCGTCCGCCGTCGGCGGGGGTGGCCGGCGGCGCGTGGGCGGGGGTCCCGGTGAACCGTCGACGGCCCCTTATCGTAGGGAAGCCCGCGGCGACGTTCCGACCTGATCGTCGCGGAACCACCCCCGCCGGAGGTCAACCATGCGGACCCGCCGCGACCAGGTGCAGGCGTACCGCTTCGTCACCCGCCGCATCGTCTCGGCGCTGCTCGCCGGCGACCCGGAGACCACCAACCTCCCGATGCGGCGGCTCGGCATGGCCGTGGCCGGCAGCGTGCTCGCCGCCGCCGTCGTGCTCGGCGTGGCCGGGGCGTACGGGCAGCTCACCGGGAACACGGCTCCGCTGGAGGAGAAGACGCTCGTCATCGAGCGGGAGACCGGCGCGACGTACGTCTTCCTCGAGGGGACGCTGCACCCGACGTTGAACTACGCCTCCGCGCGACTGATCCTCAACGAGCCGGACCCGCAGGTCCGCACCATGTCGCGCAAGGCCATCGGCGACCGCCCGCGGGGTCGCACGGTGGGCATCGTCGGCGCCCCGGACGCGCTGCCGGACCGTGGCTCGCTGGTCGACCTGCCCTGGTCGGTCTGCGACGTGCCGGATCCGGCCGACTCCCGCCGGTCGCGTACCCGGATGGTGGTCGGCCGGCCGCTCAGCGGCGGCGCGCCGCTGGCGGACCGGGCGGTCCTGGTCGAGTCGGACGGGCAGCGTTTCCTGCTCACCGGCGGGTCGCGGCTCCAGGTCGTCGGCGACGGGGGGACGCTGGCCGCGCTGCGGATGACCGGCGCTCCCACCCTGGGGGTCGGCCAGCAACTGCTCAACGCGGTGCCGGCGGGGCCGCCGCTGCGGCGCCCGGCGATCGAGGGTGACGGCAGCCCGAGCGGCCGTACGGTCGGCGACCGGCCGGCCCGGGTGGGCGACGTGTTCCGGGCCGCCGGGGACCACTACGTGCTGACCCGCGAGGGCCTGGCCAACATCGGCGAGATCACCGCGCTGCTGTTGAGCAGCGACGACGGTCAGATTCGCGACATCAGCCCGGACCAGGCGGGCGAGCTGTTCGACGGCCGGCGGCTGGAGGCCGACGGGATGCCGACGAAGCTGCCCGCGCTGTACCCGGTCCGGGCCGGGCAGACGGTGGTCTGCGCGACGTACCGCGCGGGCCCGACCGGCGGCCCGCCCACCACCGCGCTGGAGGTCTTCGACCGGGCACCGGCCGAGCTGTCGGCACCCGGCGGGACGTCGGTGCGGCAGGGCGCGCGGGACGCGGTCCGCACCGCCGAGGAGGTGCTGCTGCCGCACGGCAAGGGGGTCCTGGTCCAGGCCGCGCCCGGAGCCGGCGAGGGTGCGGAGGCGGCGGCCGGCGCCACGGTCTACCTGATCGCCGGGCAGGGGGTGCGGCACCCGCTGGGCCGGGCCTCCGGTGACGCCGTCGCCGCCCTCGGCTACGGCGGCGTGCCGCCGCTGGTGGTGCCGTCGGCACTGCTCGCGCTGGTGCCGACCGGCCCCACCCTGCAGCGGGAGGACGCGCTGGCCGAGTACGCCCGGGACGACGAGGAGGCCGGTGGCGCACCGGGGCCGTCCGGCCCGGCCGCCCAGGGGTCGACGCGGGGCGGCTGACCGGGGCCGGTCGGCGGGTCGCCCGGGGTGGCGGGTGTCGACTAACCTGAATGCGGCCACGGCTTCGACTATGGACAACGGGGATGCTGCCATGACCGGGCGCACGACAGTCGACGTACTGTCCCTTGAGGACTTTCACCAGCGGTTGGCGGACCGTCTGGCCCAGGCCGAGACGGCGCTCAGGAAGCTGAACACCGAGCTGGCCTGCCGCCCGCCGGCGCTCGGCACCTTCACCGACGGCACCGGCAACGCCCGTCGCTACAGCGACGTGCAGGCGAGCTACGCCGAGCGGGTCGCCCAGCTGCGTCGGGCGGTGGCGGCGGCCCGGACCGCCACTCAGACGATCATGACGAACTACCGCACCACCGAGGCCCGCAACGCGGCTGCCGCCGCCGACATCGAGGCCGCGCTCAACGGCGTCAACGAGGTGCTGAACGAGCGGGAGGACGGGCGTGACTGACTACACCCACCATTACCAGCACGTCAGCCACAAGGAGCTCTACGACGCGGTCGTGCAGGCGGGCGACCCGGGCCAGGTCGACGGTCTGGCCAGCCAGTGGAGCACGCTCAAGGACACCCTCGACGACCTGGCCCGGGATCTCGACGCCGACCTGGACAAGCTCGCCGGCACCTGGTCCGGCGACGCCGCCCGCGAGTTCGTCGACCGGCTCTCCCTGGTGGTGCGCTTCTCCGGTGAGCTGGCCGAGGGCACGGCCCAGGTCCGGCAGGCGCTCACCGACATGGCCGACGCGCTGCGCGTCGCCCAGCGGGACGCGGAGAGCCCGGAGGAGACCGACGACCACGACAAGATGATCTCCAAGGCCAAGGACGGCGCGATCTTCGGCGTCGGTGGGGCGATCATCGGCGGGTTGATCGGCCACCAGCAGGACAAGGCCGAGCAGGAGAAGGCCCACCAGCGGATGGTCCAGGTGGTGGCCAGGCTGGCCGAAGGCTACGAGGTCTCCGCGTACGGGCGGGTGGTCGACGCCCCGGTCCCCGACCCCCGGCTGCCCGGCGGCGCCGACGGGCCCAGTTCGACGGCGCGGAGCGGCCCGGGGTCGAGCACCCCGTCCGCCGCGCCGACGACCGGGCTCGCCGGGAGGCGCGGCGACGCGTCGGTGGAGACCCCGGGCAGTGTGTCGCCCGGCCCGACGGGCGGTTCCGGCAACCCGGAGACGGGCACCGTGGGCGCTGGCGTGGGTGGCCCGGGCGCGGTTGGCGTGGCCCCCGGCGGCACCGCGACTCCACTCGATCCCGGCGCCGGCACGCAGCTCGCCGGCGCGGACCCGCTGCTCGGCGGCGCGCTGGTCGGCGGGGCGGCGGTGGGGGCGGCCGGTCTGGCGGGGGCGGCCCCGACCACGCCGGGCACCCCGGGCGTCGGGCCCGGCCTGACGTTCGGTGCGCCGGGCTCCGTACCGGCGGGTGGGGTGGTCGGCACCGGCTCGCTGGCCTCCTCGGGCCGGGGGGCTCCCGCGCCGTCGGCCCGTCCGGCCGCCGGAGCCCCGGCCATGGAGAACCGGGCCGCCGCCGGCACCGGCCGGCTGGCGGCGGGTCAGGCGGGCGGCAACGCCGGCGGCACGGGCCGTCCGGGTGCGGGCGGCGCGCCGGCCAACCGGCCCGCGACGGCACCCGGGGCGGCCAACCGCAACGGCGTGCTCGGCGGCCGGGGCCAGCACGCCGAGGAGGACGACGACGCGCGGCTGACCTGGCTCACCGAGGACGAGATGGTCTGGCACGACGGCGACCGGGCCGCGCCCCCGGTGCTCGGCGGCGACCACTGACCGACGATCGTCGGTCCGTCCGGAGGGGTTCCTCCGGGCGGGCCGACGGCCGTGGTCGGGCCGGAGGTGACCGGCGGAGGGAGGCGCAGCGCGGCCCTTCCGCCAAGCTTCGCGGGGGACGTTCCGGACCGGACGGTTGCGTTACGGTGCCGTCCGGGTGCCGGTCGACAGCGACCCGGCACTGTTGAGATCATGGGGGTGTCGGGTGACTGATCCGGACCGGAACGGTCGACGAACCGCTCTGACTCTCACGCTGCGCCACCCGCCGGCGGCCTTTCTCTACGCGGCCACGACGCCCCGGGTACGGCTGGACGGCGTCGACGTGGCGGTCCCCGGCTGGGGCAGGCACAACATTCCCGTCGTCCCGGGGCAGCACCGGCTGGAGGTGTGGGTGCCGTACGCCCTCCCGCGGCGGGTGGGACGGGTGACCCGGGAAGTGGGTGTCGACGAGGGGCGTGAGGTCAGCCTGGAGTACATGGCGCCCACGATCACCTTCGGTCGCGGTGCGCTCGGTGCACCGGGCGAGCAGAAGTCCGCCGGCTACTCCGCCGTGATGATCGCCAACGTCGTCGCCGCGGTCGTCGTCCTGGGCCTCTGTGCGGTGCTCGCCTTCGCCTGACTCGCACGACCTGACGCTGGACGCACCTGACCGGCTCCCACGGCGGGACCGCCGCATCCCGGTCGGGAGTCGTCCGTCCACACCGCACATGGTGGCCCGGTTCACTCGCCCCACCGCCGTCGAGCGCTGCGGGTCCCGGCCGGGGACGCTAGGTTGGAACCGTGCCTGCCGCAGCGACCGCCCGCCCGTCCTGGCCGGTGACGCTGCGCGCGCTGCGCGATCTGGCCCGGCTGGCGCTGGCCGCCCTGGTGCTCGCCTTGGGCGTGGGCGCGGTCGAGGTGGACGCCGCCGAGGCGCGCGCGACCGCCACCGCCGCGGCGGCCCGCCCCGGCGTGGTGGTCTCCCGGGTGGCCGAGCTGTCGCCCACCTCCCGGCCGGTCGCCGAGACGCCGGCCGAGCGGCCGCTGCCCGTCCGGCCCGCCACCGTTCCCGCCGCGCCGGCCTCCGTGCCGCCCGCGATGCCTGCGGCCCCCGGCGACCCGGTCCGGGACGCCACCGGCCTTCGCGGCCCACCCCGGCGCTGAGCCTCGCGACACCCGTCCGGGTGTCGGACCGCCGCCGGGTGTCGTCCCGGCCGCGCGCGTCCGGCACCGCGGGGTGATTCCCCGCCGCTTCCCGCGCCCGCCCGCCGGGCGTGACCTCCTCCGTCCACACCGTTCCCACCGTTAGGTGCTGGTGATGCAGACCGTGCTCTCCTCCGTCCTGCTCGATGTCCCCGCCGCCGCCGTGATCTGGCTGGCGTTGCTCGCGGTCGCGGCCGTGGCCGTCGCGGCCCTGGTCGTCCGTCCGGGCCGGCTCCGGTCCGCCGTCACCGGCCGGTTCCACGAGGCCGCGCTCCCGACGCACCTGGAACTGGCCGAGGAGGAGCGGGAACGCGTCCGGTACGCCCAGGAGATCGCGGTGGCGGCCCAGCGGGCGGCGGCGACGGCCGAGCGCCGGCGCGCCGAGTGGCTGGCCGTCCAGGAGGAGGTCGAGTCGGCGTGGCAGGCGTACGAGGACGCCGAGGCGGACGTCCGCCGGCTCTCCGCCGCCGCGGCCATGCCGCTGCCGCAGACGGTCCGGACCCCGGCCGAGTACGCCGACCGGGAGCGGTACCTGCACCGGGCCGCGCTCGCCGCGTACGGGCGCAAGGAGCTCTCGGCGGAGCAGCTCAGCGACGTCCTCGCGAACCGGGGTGGCTGGGACCCGCGCCGGCACCCGGTGGAGCAGGAGCTGGTGCTGCGCCGCGCCGTGCGGGACAACCTGGCCGCCCGGCACCGCGCCACCGTGGAGCGGGAGCGGGAGTCGTGGCGGGCGGCGGACCTCGCCGCCGCCGCTGCCCGGAGCCTGCGGGAGGAGGCGTTCGCCGCTCTCGACCGCCGCCCCGACGAGGCCGCCGCCCTGCTCCCCATGCCGACCACCGGCACCTCCACCGAGCCCGTCCGCGAACCCGTCACCGCGACCCGCCAGCGCACCATCGCCCCCGCCTGACCCACCCACCCGCCCCCCGCGATCTCGCCCTGACGGCCCGACGGTGCCGCGTCCCGTCCCGTCCGCCCGGCACCGAATCGCATGATCACGGCGCGGGTGGGTTAGCGTTGCGGGTATGTCCCGGGAAGCGTGGATCCTCGTGGTGGTCGGCGGGATCCTGGCGCTGGGCACGCTGGTCGGCGCGGTGCTGCTGGCCGTCCGCGTGGTCCGCACCCGACGGCTGCTCGGCTCACTCGGCGCCGGCGGCAAGGTGGCCTTCTACGGCGCGCTGATCTACACGGTCCTCCCGGTGGACGTGCTGCCCGATCCGATCTACCTGGACGACATGGGCGTCCTCGCCGGGGCGTTGCTCTATCTGGGCCGGTTGGCCGCCCGGCGCCGCGCCGCGGCCCGGGAACTGCCCGGACAGCCCGACACTCCCCCTGGTCAGGAGCGGGTACGCCCCGTGCCATGATCGGTACCGGGCGGGGCGGGAGCGGCACCGGACCGGCGGACAGGAGACGGACATGTCGGGCGACCATCGGCTGGACCCGCACGACGGGCGGGTCGCCCTCTTCTGCCGGGAACGGCACCTCGCCACCCTGACCACACTGCGCGCCGACGGCACCCCGCACGTGGTACCCGTCGGGGTCACCTTCGACCCGGACGCCGGCCTGGCCCGGGTGATCACCTCGAAGGGCTCCGCCAAGGCCCGGCACGTCGCCGCCGCCGGCGCCGATGGCACTCCGGTCGCGGTCTGCCACGTCGACGGCCGCTGGTGGCTCACCATTGAGGGACGGGCCGTGGTCCGCACCGACCCGGCGTCGGTGGCCGAGGCCGAGCGCCGCTACGCCGAGCGCTACCGGCAGCCCCGCCCCAATCCGGAGCGGGTGGTCATCGAGATCGCCGTGACCCGCCTCCTGGGCAGCCTGCCCCCCACCCCCTGAGGCGCGTCGGCGGTACGGGCCCTGATGTCCGGTTCGCGTCGCCGTCCGGGGGCCAGCACCTCGTGACGTCTGCGTCGTCACGGGCCGGTTGCCCGGTTCGACGGTGGCGACCGACACCCGGGCGGCGGAATCGCCGGGGGCCGGCGGCGGTTACATCCTCCGTACGGCCGAGTAGGGCGAGCAGCACGGCGGGCGGGGGCGGAATGAGTCCCGGCCGGCGGTCGTTACATCACCGGTGTGCGAGTGGCCGGATGCCCGGCACACCGATCCCTTGGCAATCGAGCGCCTTTCCCGGTGCTTGCGTCCGTGTCCCCTGACGTGGACGTCAAACCCCCGAACGGAGCTTCGACGTGAACCCGATCTTCCGCAACAGCATGCTCTCCGTCGCCGGCCTGATCCTCACCGGTGGCGCCATCGCCGGGCCCGCCATCGCGGCGCAGGCCACGCCGGCCGAGAAGGCGGCCACCGCCCCGGTCGTGTCCGAGAAGAGCAAGGGTGCGGCCCCGAGCAAGGACAAGAGCCGCACCGGCTACGAGTACCAGGCCCAGCCGAACTTCTACTACTGCGGCCCGACGTCGACCGGGATGGCCCTGTCCGCTGCCGCGGGCAAGACCGTCAGCCTGGACGAGCTGGCCGAGAAGCTGGGCACCACCGAGAACGGCACCGACTCGGCGTTCGACATCACCCGGGTGCTGAACGAGTACACCGGCGGCAAGTACAAGACCACCGAGCTGAGCACGGACGTCGCCTCGAAGGAGCAGATCGAGCGGCTCCGGGCGGACGTCAAGGCCGCGGTGGCCGCGGGTGAGCCGATCGTCGCCAACGTCCTCGGCAACGCCTACGACGTCGACGGCAACGTGCGTGGCTTCCCGGGCCACTACGTGACCGTGGTGGAGTACAAGGACAACGGCAACACCGTGAAGATCGCCGACCCGGCGGCCCCGGACGTCCAGGAGTACTGGATGGAGACCGCCGAGCTGGCCAACTGGATCGCGGGCCGCGGTTACAGCTCCTGATCCGACGCACACCGGCGAGGGCCGGTCTCCCCGACAGGGGGACCGGCCCTCTTCGTCGTCTCAGCGCCGGGCCACCTCGTCGACCAGGCCGGCGAGCAGGGCCACCCGGGGCACCACCGAGTCGAGGTCCAGCCACTCGGCCGGACTGTGGTCGTCGCCGCCGACCGGGCCCAGCCCGTCCAGCACCGTCGCACCCGCCTCGGCCAGCAGGTTCGCGTCGGCGCAGCCGCCGGTGGCGGTGTGCGACACCGGCAGACCGAGCCCCGCGCCGACCTTCGCCGCCAGTTCGGTGAGCCAGCGCCCCTCCGGGCCCGGCTCCCAGGGCGGGGTGGGGGCGTGCACGGAGAGCTCGCCGCGTACCCCGGCGACGATCGGCTCGGCGACCAGCCGGCGGATCTCGGCCAGCGCCGCCGCGTACTCCCCGGTGCGCCAGGCGCGCAGGTCGACCAGCATCCGGGCCCGGTCGGCGACCACGTTGGGCCGCCCACCGGACTCCAGCACCCCGACGTTGACGGTGACCCCGGGCCAGCGCCCGTTGAGCGCGTCCAGGGCGACGGTCAGCCGGGCCGCGGCGAGCAGCGCGTTCGCCCCCCGCTCCGGCTCGATGCCGGCGTGCGCGGCCCGACCGCGCAGCACGATCTCCAGGTCCGCGACGCCCTTGCGCGCCGACACCAGGTCACCGTTGTCGCGGGCGCACTCCAGGCAGAGCGCCACGTCGGCCTCCGCCCCGAGGGTACGCAGCAGCGGGCGGCTGCCCGGCGAGCCGATCTCCTCGTCCGGGGTGCAGACCAGCACCAGCTCGCCGTACTCCTCCCGGCCCAGGGCGCCCAGCACCTCCACGGCGGCGAGCCCGGCGAGCAGGCCCCCCTTGTCGTCGCTGACCCCCGGCCCGTACGCCCGGCCCTCCTGCACCCGGAACGGCCGGGTGGCGGCCGTGCCGGGCGGGAAGACCGTGTCGAGGTGACCGGCGAGCAGGATGCGCCGCTCCCCCCGGCCCCGCCGCCGGGCGATCAGCACGTCGCCGAGCGGGGTGCCCGACGGGTCGGCGACCGGTTCCCGTTCCACCGCCAGCCCGGCGGCCAGGCACCAGGTCTGCACCAGGTCGGCGGCCTCGCGCAGGCCGTCCAGCTGCCCGGAGCCGGAGTCGACGGCGACCAGCCGGGCCAGCCGGTCGTGGTACGCCCCGAGCCGGTCACCGGCCGCGGTCAGCAGAGGGTCCATCAGAGCACCTTGTCCAGGAAGGCGCGGGTGCGCTCGTGGCGGGGGTTGCCGAGCACCTGGTCCGGGGTGCCCTGCTCGACGACGACGCCCCCGTCGAGGAACGCGACGCTGTCGGCGACCTCGCGGGCGAAGCCCATCTCGTGGGTCACCACCACCATGGTCATCCCGTCGGCGGCCAGACCCTTCATCACGTCGAGCACGTCGCCGACGAGTTCCGGGTCGAGCGCCGAGGTGGGCTCGTCGAAGAGCATCAGCTTCGGGTGCATGGCCAGCGCGCGGGCGATCGCCACCCGCTGCTGCTGGCCGCCGGAGAGCTGGCCGGGGTAGTTGTTGGCCTTCTCGGCCAGCCCGACCCGCTCCAGCAGCCGCATCGCCTCGACGCGGGCCTTCTCGCGTGGGGTGCCGAGCACCCGTACCGGGGCCTCGACGATGTTGCCGAGGGCGGTGAGGTGCGGGAAGAGGTTGAACCGCTGGAACACCATGCCGATGTCGCGGCGGCGGCGCGCCACCTCGCGGGCCTTCAACTCGTAGAGCTTGTCGCCCTGGCGGCGGTAGCCGACCAGGTCGCCGTCCACCCAGAGCTGTCCACCGTCGATCCGCTCCAGGTGGTTGATGCAGCGCAGGAAGGTGGACTTGCCGGAGCCGGAGGGGCCGAGCAGGCAGCTCACCTCGCCGGGGGCCACGGCCAGGTCGATGCCCTTGAGCACCTCGACCGCGCCGAACCGTTTGGTGACGCCCTCGGCGCGCACCATCGGGGTGGTCGTCTCGTCGCTGGCGGCCGGCACGGCCGCCTGGTCGGTCACGGTCATCGGACGCCTCCCCGGGCGAAGCCGCGGCCGAACCGCCGCTCGATCAGCCACTGGCCGGCCGAGAGCAGGCTGACCAGGGCGAGGTACCAGATGGCGGCCACCACCAGCAGCGGGATGACCTTGTAGTTGTTCTGGTAGACGGTCTGCACGGCGGTCATCAGGTCCCGCCCGGCGATCACCGACACCAGCGCGGTGGACTTGAGCATGGTGATGGTCTCGTTGCCCATCGGCGGGATGATCACCCGCATGGCCTGCGGCAGCACCACCCGGCGCAGGGTCAGCGTCGGGCTCATGCCGAGCGCGGCGGCGGCCTCCGTCTGCCCCTGGTCCACGGCGAGGATGCCGCCGCGGATCACCTCGGCCGCGTACGCCATCTCGTTGAGCGACAGGGCCAGCACGGCGGCGACGGTCCCGGTCACCACGACGCTGGTGGGCTTGTCGAACAGGATGGTGCCGGTGAACGGCACGGTCAGGGTGAGTCGGGGGAAGAGCGCCCCGAGGAACCCGAAGAAGATGATCTGCACCAGCAGCGGGGTGCCCCGGAAGACCCAGATGAAGACCCAGGAGACGCCGCGCAGCACCGGGTTCTCCGACAGCCGCATGACGGCCAGCAGGACGCCGCCGACGGTGCCGAGCACCATCGCCAGCAGGGTCAACCAGAGCGTGGTGACCACGCCGTCGAGGACGTAGTCCTTGAACAGGTAGTTGGCGATGGTGCCGGGTTCCAGGTTGGGGCTGTCGAACAGCGCCCGGAGGAACAGGGCGGTCAGGCCGACCACGAGCAGCGCGGTAAGCCAGCGTCCGTAGCGACGTACGGGCACCACCCGTACGGTCTCGGTGTCGCTTGTCATTGTGGTGCCTCCTGCGGCGGGGTCCGGTGGGCAGCGCAGCGGAGCCCGCGGTCGCGAGCGGAAGAGGGTGCGGTGCGGCGGTCGCCGGGCGCCTCCGGGCCCGCCCTCACGGATTCGGAGGGCGCCCGGCGACCGCGGTCTATGGGGCGGTGGTCCGCCGGGTCAGTCGATGGCCTGGTCGATGGTGGCCTGCTTGATCGCGATCGGGGTCTGCTTCCACTGGCCGAGGATCTTGCCGTAGGTGCCGTCGTCGATCAGGGACTGCACGGCGGCCTGGTACGCCTGCGCGAGCTCCTTGTTGGCCTTGAGGAAACCGAAGCCGTTCGGGCTGGCCAGCCAGCCGTTGGGGGCGGACGGGTCCTCGACCAGGTCCGCCTTGCCGGCCAGGGTGGCGGCGGTGTCCACCAGGTTCACCTTGGTGGCGGCGACCACCTCGACGTTGCCGGCGAGCAGCGCCTGCACGGCCTGCGGGTTCTCCGGGTACTCCTTGACGTCGATCGCCTTGCCGGCGCAGCTGGCCTTGCTGTAGTCGGCGAGGTTCTTGGACTGGTTGCTGGCCTTCTGCACGGCGACCTTGCGGCCGCAGAGGTCGGCGACGGTCTTGACGGCCAGCGGGTTGCCGGTCTTGACCAGGAAGCCGGTGCCGGAGGCGGAGTAGTCGACGAAGGTGGCGACCTGCTGGCGCTCCTTCTTGTCGGTGATGCCGCCGGCGATGGCGTCGTACTTGCCGGCCTGGAGGCCGGGGACGAGGCCGTCGAAGGGCTGCTGGCTGAAGGTGGCCTTCAGGCCGAGCCGGGCCGAGGCGGCCTGGAAGAGGTCGTAGTCGAGGCCCTTGAACTCGTCGTTCTTGCCCTCGACCTTGAAGTCGATGAAGGGCTGGTAGGGCGCGTTGGTGGCGACGGTCAGGGTGCCCCGGCCGCGCAGGTCGGCGGGGACCTTCTTCGCCAGGGCGTTGTCGGTGGTGACGGCGCCGACCCCGTCGATGGTGACGGAGACCTGCTTGACCTCGTCGCCGGAGCCGGCGGCGGTGGTGGAGGTGCCGCCGCAGGCGGCGGTGGCGGCGAGGAGGGCCGTGGTCGCGCCGACCAGGGCGAACTGACGGATGCGCATGAGGTGTCCTTCCGGGGGCCAGAACGAACCAGCCCCCGGACTGTAACGCACGTTACGATTTCGGTGGGGTTACAATTTTCTGTAACGCCGCTCAGGCGCCACCGAACGTCTGCTGGGCCGCTTCCATCGCCTTGAGCCGGGTGCCCGCCACCGGCCCCAGCCGGTCGATCACGGCCGCGACGAGGGTCTCCACCAGGGCCAACGCGGGCACGAAGCTGTCGTACGGCGACGGCGACTCGACCCGACTGGGGAGCACCACCTCGGCCAGGCCGGCCACCGGCGACAGCCACCGGTCGGTGAAGAGCACGACCTTGGCGCCCCGCGCGGTCACCTCCCGGGCCAGCGCGAGGGTGGGCTCCTCGTACCGGCGGAAGTCGAAGAGGGCGAAGAGGTCCCGCCGGCCGACGTCGACCAGCATGTCGGTCCGCTCCACCGGGGTGCGCGGCAGCAGCCGGCTGCCCCCACGCACCTGCATCAGGTGCAGCACCAGGTACTGGGCGAGCAGCCCGGAGAACCGTCCCCCGGCCGCGGTGACCCGCAACTGCTGGTCGGCGAAGAGGCGTACCGCCGCGTCCAGCTCGCCCTGCGGCAGCTCGGCGAGGGTGCCGGCCACCGCGTCCGGCAGGCTGGCCACGGCCCGGGGCAGCGCGCCCGCCGGCGGCGTGCCGGTGAGCTCCGCCGCCCGGTACGCCGACAGCGGCGAGGTCTCCCGCTCGGCCAGCTCCTCGCGCAGCGCCCGCTGGAACTCCGGGTACCCGCCGAAGCCGAGCCGGGCCAGGAAGCGCAGCACGGTCGGCGCGCTCACCTCGGCCCGCTCGGCGAGCGAGGCGACGGTGCCCAGCCCGGCGGACGGGTAGGAGGCGAGCAGGGTACGGGCCACCCGGCGCTCGGCCGGGCTGCACTCGCCGAGCCGCTGGCGGATCAGCGCCGCGACGCCGACGCCGTGCGGCTCTTCGACAAGATCGTGGTTCGACACGCGCTGAGCGTAACCGGGCGCGGAGCGGGACCCGTCCCGCTCCGCGCCCGGCCCCGGGGGGTGCGCGTCAGGACTTGGTGAGGGTGCAGGTGTAGTCGGCGGCGCCCGAGCCCGAGTACGCCTCCACGTCGAGGTAGTAGGTGGCGGTGCCGGAGGCGCTGCGGGTCAGGCTGGCCGACTCGTCGGTGCCCGCGCCGTCCTCGACCGAGCGGGTCACCGTGCCGCCCGCGGAGTCCAGCAGGTAGATGTCGGCGTCGTACGCGGTCGGCACCGCGCAGCTCACCGTCAGCTTCTGACCGCTGGCCACGGTGAGCGCGAAGTAGTCGCGGTCGGTGGAGCTCTTCATGTCACCGGTGACGGTCAGCGGGTAGGTGTTGCCGGAGACGTCGTTGGCGGCGCTGCGCGTGTCGTTCGGCTCCGCCTCGGTGAAGCTGCTCCCGCCCGACGGGGGCGTCGTGGGCGGCGTGGGCGTCGAGCAGTCGGTGACCGGGGTGCCACTGTAGAGGCTGCTGCTCGGCACGCCGGCGTTCACGCTCTTCAGGTAGTAGCCGCAGGTCGGCCGGTTGGCGAAGTCGTAGGTCTGGCCGCTGGTCAACTTCCAGATCTTGAAGTTGGAGTAGGTCAGCGGCTGCCCGGAGACGGCCACCTCCGGCTGGTGGTCACCGAGCACGACGTACGCGCTCGGGCCGCTCAGCGTGGCCAGGCCGGACTTGTCGATGAAGAGCGAGGCGCCCTCCTCGACACCGACTCCCCAGGCCTTGCCGCCGCTGGTCCGGCCGTCCTTCACCGCGCGGGCCACGAAGGCCATCAGGCGGCCCATCCGGTCCCGGGTGACGAAGTGCGAGTCGTTGACGGTGTTGGCGTAGTTGGGCCAGCGGAACATGCCGGTGGTGAAGGTCAGCGACCGGTCGTACGGGTCGTCGAGGGCGATCGCCGAGGTGGTGCTGGCCGCGCAGGCGTCGTACACGATGTCGCTGTTGACGTGGTGGCCGGCGCTGCCGCCGCCGACGCCGCCACCCTTGGCGACCACGGACTCGACGGACGCTTCCAGCGCGGTGCCCTTCCAGGCCACGTAGCGGCACTGGTCGCCGCCGGCGAAGTAGACGAACTCCGCGTTGCGGACGTCGGTGTTGACCTGCGCGTTGCCGCCGTCACGGGCGGCGGTCAGGGTCAGCGTGGTGCAGGAGTTGACGCCGGTCAGCGGCGTGATGACGTCGCACTCCGGGGTGGTGGTGCCCGAGCCGGCGATCACCACCACGTCGATCGAGCCGGTGCCGCCACGGATGGCGTTGATCGCCTGGTTCATGGTGGCGGTGACGATGCCGCCGGAGCCGTTCATCGTGTACGCCGGGCCGGACCAGGTGGTCCGGCTGACGTCGGCACTGCTGCCCTGGCGGTTCCGGGTGACCTGGGCCTGGGCGGCGGTCACCCCCACCGGGGCCACGGTGATGAGGGCCGCGGCCGCGGCCACGAGGGACAGTCGGCGGGGGTTGCGGGACAGGAACATGGGCACCTCCGAGGGGCCACGAATCGATGAAACAGAAGTTACATCCATTACGTTCACTGCTCAATACGTAACTTCTGTTACAGCGTGGTGACGATTTCCGATGCCCGCCCCCGGTCCCACACCGTCCACAAAGGCGTGATGACCCTGGGGCACATGTATGCCCCAGGGTCATCACGATCGTCGCCACCGCACGGTCCGGGCACTCACCCGGCCGTGCTCCGGCGTCAGGCGGGACGGATGGCGATCACCGCGCCGACGAACGAGGTCGACTCACCGGCCCGGTAGCCGGCGAAGCCGCGACCCCTGCTCACCTCGGCGGCGAACTGCGGGTCCTTCTCGTACGAGGTGCCCGACGTCGACTCGCAGCCCGCCTGCTCGACCAGGCCCTCGGCGAGCTCGACCAGCGCGTAGTCGTAGAAGACGTCGTCCGACGGGGGCACGGTGCACGGGCCGGCGGCGGGGGTGACCCGCTGCTTGCCCGGGGCGATCACCGGCTGCCAGCGCCCGGCCCGGTAGCGGTCGCCCTCGGTCAGCCGGCTCCACCGCACGTCTTCGATGCCCCACACCCCACCGGTGCTGGTCACCTCGGCCCGGCGCAGGTCCAGCACGCTGACCCCGCGCTGACCGATGACCCGCAGCGAACGGTGCCGCGAACCGACCCCGGTCACCTCGAGCGCAGTGTTCTCGTCCAGCCCGAAGACCCGGTCGTTACCGGTGTCCGAGGCGAGCCGGATCGACCGCGCCTCCCGGCCCCGCCGGGAGAAGTGGGTGTCCAGCAACCCCTCGGTGAAGAAGCCGAAGCCCCCCTTCGGCAGGTAGCCCAGCACCCCCGGGTCGTCGAAGTAGCCCGGCTTCGCGCCGTCGCGCAGGCCCGGCTCCACCGAACCACCGGTGATCATGTCGCGGCCGGCCATGATCTGGGCGCCGGCGCTGGTGCCGGAGACCACCGCGCCACCGCGCAGCTTGCGCCGGACGGCGGCCAGCGCGGCGGAGTCGCGCTGCGCCGTGCCGCGGGTCATCGTGGTGACGTACCGGTACTGGTCGCCGCCGCCGAAGAAGAACCCGGTCATCGAGTTGATCTGCTTGACCACGGCCGGGTCGTCGGCGGCCTCCGGGCGGTCCACGTCGATCGGGATCCACTGGGCGTCCACCGCGCCGTAGGACTTGAACAGGTTGGCGTAGTAGTCGCCGTTGCAGACGCTGTTGTTGCAGTCCGGGGTGCCGGCGTCGGGGTCCTCCGACGGCACCGGGGCCGCCGCGGTGAAGATGCCGATCCGGGCCTTGCCGGGGCCACCGGCGAGCCGGACGATGTCGCCGTAGACGGTCGCGTTGTCGTCGGCGAGACCTCCACCGACCAGCACCAGGCTGCCGCCGGAGCGGTGGTGGGACGGGGCGGCCGAGGCCGGTGCGGCGACCGCCGGCACGCTCAGCGCGAATGCCGCGCCCGCGCTGACCCCGATGGTCAGCAGGCGGTTCAAGGGCATGACTGCTCCTCACTGGAGACCGTGAGGGCGGGCCGAGGAGAAGCGTACGCGCCGTCGGCAGTCGCGACAACGCCTCGACGCGTGCCGGTACGGCCACTACCGGCCGGCCGTACGGGCTGGCACGCCGGGACGATGAGCGGACCCGCGACCCCGGCGCCACCCGTGGTGCCGCTCGCGCGGAATCAGTCGGCCGCCGTGGGTTCGGTCGGCGGCAAAGGGGTACGTGGGCCTCAACCGACCGTCCGCACCGGTAAGGGGATCCTATGAGCCATCACGAGGCCACCGCGCACCAGGACGTCATCGACGTCCTCACCGCCGACCACCGCGAGTTCGAGGCGATCTTCGTCGAGCTGGAGAGCCGGCAGGGCACCCCGGAACACCGCCGCCAGCTTGCCGACGTGGTGATCGCCGGGCTGGTCCGCCACTCCGTCGCCGAGGAGGCGTACGTCTACCCGACCGCGCGCAAGACGCTGCCGGACGGCGACCAGGTCGCCGATCACGAGATCTCCGAGCACGCCGACGCCGAGCGCACCATGAAGGAGCTGGAGTCCCTCGACCCCTCCGACCCCCGCTTCGACGAGCTGCTCGGCCACCTGACCAGCACCATCCGGCACCACGTGCAGGACGAGGAGGCCGACCTGTTCCCCCGGCTGCGGGCCGCGTGCGCCGCCGAGGAGCTGGTCGAGCTGGCCGGGAAGGTGGAGGCGGTCAAGAAGACCGCGCCGACCCGCCCGCACCCGGCCGCACCGGACCGCCCGCCGGCGAACAAGCTGCTCGCCCCGGGCGCCGGCCTGGTCGACCGGATGCGCGACGCGCTCAGCGGACGCGCCACCACCATGGAGAAGCTGCACGAGAAGCAGCGCTGACCACCGCCGCACCGACGGCCACGCCGGGCTGTGCCGGGCGTGGCCGTCGGCGCGGCCCCGGGCTCAGAGCTCCGGCGCGAGCCGGCCACCCTCCCGGTCCGAGACGATGATCGCCTCCATCGGGCAGGACTCGGCGGCGTCCAGCACCGGGTCCGCCGGGTCGATCCGTTCGGCCAGCGGGCGGGCGAGCCCGTCCACCAGCACGAAGTGGGCCGGGGCGGTGCCCGCGCAGATCCCCGACCCGATGCACCGGGTCGGGTCGACGTGCACCCGCCAACCGCTCACCGGTTCCGCCCTCCGAGCCCGACCGCGCGATCGCGTCGCGCCGCGCTCCCCGCGCTCACCAGGACACCGGCATCGCGGTCAGGCCCCGGACCAGCAGGCCGCTCTTCCAGGTCAGCTCGGACTCCGGCACCGCCAGGCGCAGCCGCGGCAGGCGGGCCACGAGCGTCTCCAACACCACCTGGAGCTCCATCCGGGCGAGCTGCGCGCCGACGCAGTGGTGCACCCCGTGGCCGAAGCCGACGTGCGGGTTCTCCGCCCGGGCCAGGTCCAGCCGGTCGGCGTCGGGGAAGACGGTCTCGTCCCGGTTCGCCGAGGCGATGGCGACCACCACCGGCTCACCGGCGCGGACCAGCACACCGCCGACCTCGACGTCGGTGAGGGCGTACCGGGCGAAGGCGGCGGCGCTGCCGAGCGGGATGAACCGCATCAGCTCCTCGACCGCCGTCGGCACCAGAGCCGGGTCGCCGCGCAGCCGGTCCCAGGCGCCGGGTTCGGTGAGCAGGACGTACACCATGTTGGGGATCTGGGTCACGGTGGTCTCGTGCCCGGCGGCGAGCAGCCCGGCGGCCAGCTGGACGACCTCCTCCTCGGCCAGCCGGTCGGCGTGCTCGTCGCGGGCCCGGACCATCGCGCCGAGCAGGTCGTCGGTCGGTGCGGCCCGCCGCAGCGCGATCAGCTCCCCCATGTACGCCAGCAGCTGGTCGAGGTAGCTCTGCGTCTGCTCGGGGCTGAGCGAGGTGGTCGAGACGATCGCCTCCGACCAGGTGTGGAAGCGGTCCTGGTCGGCGACCGGCACCCCGAGCAGGTCGCAGATGACCCGGATCGGCAGCGGGGTGGCCAGGTGGGCGACCAGGTCGGCCGGGGGACCGGCCGCGACCATGCCGCCGACCAGCTCGTCGGCGAGCGCCCGGGTGCGCGGCCGTAGCTGCTCCACCCGCCGGGCGGTGAACGCCTTCGCGACCAGCCGGCGCAGCCGGGTGTGCTCGGGCGGGTCCATCGTGAGGATGCCGCCGTCCTGCTGGTGGGGCGTGGTGCGGGGCTCGTCGCGGCCGACGGCGGCGGCCCGGCTGAACCGGGCGTCGCCCAGTACGAGACGGACGTCGGCGTGCCGGGTGGCCAGCCACGCCGGCTCACCGAAGGGCATCCTGATCCGGGTCAGCGGCTCCTCCCGGCGCAGCCGCGCGTAGTGGGGGTCCAGGTCGAGCCGCTGCGGGTCACTGAACGGGTAACGCTGCGGGATCGTCGCGTGCGATGTCTCGGTCACCGGGGTGGCTCCCTCTCGTCGACGGCCCGCCGCCTCCGGGCGCGGGCCGGTCCGCTCCGCACAACTCCACCCGGAGTCATGCCCCGACTGCGGATCGTAGCGAGAGTGGTCGATGGTGACCAGGGGTGCGCGAGGACGGACGCAGCGTTGCCGGGTCACCCGCGGGTGACCCGGCAACGGGAGGACACGAGGTCAGCGCCCCTGGTCGCCCTCACCGGTGCGCTGCTGCGCCATGTCGACGGCCTTGTCGGTCTGCGCGTCGTACTTGCCGCCGGTGCGCTGGTCGGCGACGTCGCCGGCCTTGTCGAGGCCCTGGTCGACCTGCTTGTCATGCTTGTCGGCGAAGTCCTGCGCCTTGTCCATGAAGTCACTCATGTCGGTCCTCCTCACTCGTTGTCCTCTGCGTTCCCCCACGCCGGAAGGGCAAACACCCGGCCCGCCGGGCCGTAGGATCGCGGCGACCTCCTGGAAGGGGCGGAGCCGTGCACCGACGCCATGGCGAGCGACTCCTCGCCGCCGTCACCGTCGCCCTGGCACTCACCGCCGGATGCGGCGCCGACCCGGCGGACCCCCCGGCGCGCTGGACCGGCCCGAGCACCCCCGCTCCGGCCGGAGCGGAGCCCACGCCCGGCGGCACCCCCGCCGCGGTCACCGGCTTCGGCGCCGCCCCGGTCAGCTGTCCCCGCCCCGCCCCGGCCGCCCGGTCCAGCAGCACCCTCGACCCGACCGCGGCGTTCCACCCGGGACGGACCGCCACCGACAGCGCCAACGCGGTGGACACCGCCCCGAACTGCGAGATCGTCGTCGGCGGCCGCTTCACCGACGTGCGGGGCGGCACCCGCACCACGCTCGGCAAGGGGCCCGGCGCGGTGCTGCGCCTCGACGGCACCGGGCGCCGGCTGATCGGCGTCACCCGCCTCGCCGGGGTGGTCGAGGACCTGGAGGTGCGCCGCGAGGGCGGGGAGATCGCCGTCGCCACCGACCGGGGCGTCACGCTGCTCGACCCACGCGCCACCACCGTGCGGTGGCAGCGCGCCGGGGCGGCCAGCCGCGTCGCGGTGGGCGCCGCCGGCACCGTCGCCGCCGTCGCCGGCGGGGCGGTGCGGGTGTACGACCTGCGCGGCGGCGCCCTGGCCACCATCCGCCCCGCCGGGCGGACCGTCAGCGACGTGGCCGTAGACGACCGCAGCGGCCTGGTCTTCGTCGCCGGCTACCGGCAGGTGAACGCCGGCCCCTGCGTTCCCGTGCAGATCGCCTACGTGCACGCGTACGACCGGCGGGGGGCGCTGCGCTGGCGCGCGTACGACCACCCGGCGGAGAAGCTCGGCGACCTCTGCGCCGACAGCCGGGCCGAGCGGGTCTCGATGGGCCGGGACGGCAGGCTCTACCTGGCCGGCGTGACCGACGGCGGGAACAGCATCTTCGGGCGCTCCGCCGCCGACGTGACCCGGCCGGCGCCGAACGTCGTCGTCGACAAGTTCACCCAGCCGTTCAACACCGGCAACGCCCACCAGACCTACCTGGCCCGCCTCGACCCGGCCTCGGGACGGCAGCTCGCCGGTCAGCACCTGCTCGCCCGGATCGACTCCAAGGGCGACCGGGGCAACACCGTCACCCCGTACGCGGTGACCGCCGACGAGCGCGGCCGGGTGTACGCGGGTGGGGTGTCCGCGTACCAGATCGCCGACCGGTCGCGGGTCACCCTGGGTGGGCGGCGGCTCGCCCCGTACGCCGGTGGGGACGCCTGGGTGCTGGTGCTCTCGGCGGACCTGAAGCGGCGGCTCACCTGGGTGGTCTTCACCGACGGCGGCGCCGGCGCGGTGCGCGGCGTGACCGCCGGGTCCGGAGTGGCGGCGGTGGCGGCCCGGGTGGACAAGGGGCCGTTCTACCGCACCCGGGACGCCGGGCCCGGTGCCGGTGGCGGCTACCTCGCGGCGTGGCCCGGTCTGTCCTGAGCGGAACCACCGGTCCGGCACGGCGTTGAGCCAACGGGTGGGTGTCGCAGGGACCCCGGTCGGGTATCGACCACGCTGAGATCGAGGAGGACCGACGTGGTCGAGGACGACGGCGGGCGTACGCCCGGATTGACGGCGGCGGGCGCCCGCCCGGAGCCGAAGCAGGCGTGGGGAGCGCTGCCCTGGCTGGTACGCGCCGCCGTGGTGTGGAGCGCCTGCCTGGTGGTGGTGATCATCGGGCTGTACCTGCTGGGGAAGGTCGCGGTGCTGCTCGCGCCGCTGGCGATCGCGCTGGCGGTCACCCTCTTCCTCGCCGCGCTGCTCGACCCGGTGTTGCTGCTCCTGCGGCGGCTGCGGGTGCCGCGGCCGCTGGCGGCGCTGCTGAGCCTGCTGCTGCTGCTCGGCATCCTGGTCGGGGTGGGCGCGGTGGTGTGGAACCTGACCGCCGCCGAGTTCGACGAGCTGAGCCAGGAGTTGGGCGAGGGTCTCCAGCGCAGCCGGGACTTCGTCACCACCGCCCTGCCGATCAGCGACGCGCAACTGGACAAGATCATCGGCCAGGTACGCAGCGGCATCGGTGGCGGCTTCGACCTGATCGGTGGGGCGCGGACCGCCGCCGAGGTGGTCGGTTCCTCGCTGCTCGCCCTGGTGCTGCTCTTCTTCCTGCTCAAGGACGGACGGTCGATGTGGCACTGGGTGCTGCGCCGGCTGACCGGCCCGAACCAGCAGGTCACCGCCGAGGCCGGCCGGGCCGGCTGGCGGACGCTCAGCGCGTACAGCCGGGGCACGATGATCATCGCGGCGATCGACGCGCTCGGCATCGGGCTGGCACTGGTGCTGCTCGGCGTGCCGCTGGCCCTGCCGTTGGCGCTGATCACCTTCCTCGGCGGCTTCATCCCGATCGTCGGGGCGACGGTGGCCGGCGCGGTCGCCGTGCTGGTGGCCCTGGCCGCCAAGGGCCCGACCACGGCGCTGCTGGTGCTGGCCGCGGTGATCGTGGTGCAGCAGGTCGAGGGCAACCTGCTGGAGCCGCTGATCATGAAGCGGCAGGTGCAGCTGCACCCCGCGGTGATCCTGGTGGTGGTCACCGCCGGCACGCTGATCGCCGGCATTCCCGGCGCGTTCGTCTCGGTGCCGATCGCCGCGGTCACGTACCGCGTGGTCGACACCGTCCAGCGGCACCGCGAACGCCTCGCCGCGGAGAAGGCCGCGACGCCACCCCCGCCTCCCGCGCCGGCCTGACCCGCGGCACCGCTGGATCACGCCCGCGTCTGAGGACCGACCGGCGAGATCACGCTCGAACATGGAAGTAGTGGCCTCCTGACGTCGACGAGGCCACTACTTCCTGGAACGAGCGCGATCTAGCGGAGAACCGACCGGCGGCGGATCCGGCCGGTCGGCGCTCAGGCGGGCACGCGGAAGCGGGCGGCGAACCAGGCGGCGGCCGCGTCGGCCACCTGGTCGAGCGCGCCCGGCTCCTCGAACAGGTGCGTCGCGCCGGGCACGATCCGCAGCTCGTGCGGGGCGGTGAGCGCGGCGGCGGCCTGCTCGTTGAGGGTGATCACCTGCTCGTCCAGGCCACCGACGAGCATCAGGGTCGGTGCGCGTACCCCGGACAGCGCGGCCCCGGCCAGGTCCGGCCGGCCACCTCGGGACACCACCGCCGCCACCCGCTCCGGCCGGGCCGCCGCGGCGACCAGCGCCGCCGCCGCGCCGGTGCTCGCGCCGAAGAGGCCTACCGGCAGCCGACCGAGCGACGGCTCCTCGCCCAGCCAGTCCACGATCCCGGCCAGCCGGTCGGCGAGCATCCCGATGTCGAAGCGCAGCTCGGCCGTCACCGCGTCGACCCGGTCCTCCTCGGGCGTGAGCAGGTCGACCAGGACGGTGGCCAGACCGGAGCGCTGGAGCACCTGGGCCACCGCCACGTTGCGGGGACTGTGCCGGGAGCTGCCGCTGCCGTGCGCGAAGAGCACCACGCCGGCCGCGTCGGCCGGCCCGTCGACGTCGGCCGGCAGTCCCACCTCGCCGACCGGAATGTTCACCTGTCCCCGTGTGGCCATGTCGCCCACCTCCCACGCCTCGAGTGCGCGTCGGATACCCGCGCCCGCGCCGGGTTCACCCGCCACCGCCACATCCGGCGACCCGGGAGCGCGGGGAGCGGGCCCGTCGTTTGTGCCCGGGTCGATCGGGAAGCCGCAGGGTGATCGCAGAGCCGGCGCAGCCGCGCCCCGACGGATCGCGAGGATCGCCATGGCCAAGCAGAAGGCCCGACAGCAGACCCGGACCGCCGAGCAGGAACGTAGCGAGCAGGACGTCGAGCGCAACCGGGACTGGGCGGACGAGGCGTCGCACGCGCGCCTCCCGGACGACCCGCGGGCGGTCGCGCCCCGTGACGCGGGCGGCCGGCCCTCCAACGGTCCCCAGTTCTGAACCGGCCGGTCATGAGGTCGGCGGTCACCCGACCGTCGGCCTCGTGACCGGCGGCACGGTCAGGAGTTGTCCTCCGGCAGGTGCAGCAGGGGCGAGCGCCCGGGTGGCTGCTCCGGGACGGGGCCGGGCGGGGGCGGGGTCGCCACCGGGACGGTGACCGGGGACGCGGCGGTCACCTGCACCTTCTCCCCGTGGTGCCGCAGCTCGATGACGGTTTCCGGCCCACCGTCGCGCAGCGAGTAGGTGGTCTGGTGCGGGCGGACGTCCACCCGCAGCCGCATCCCCCGCCACTGCAGGGAGAACTCCAGTCGGCTCAGCCGGCTGGAGAGCCGCGGCGAGAACGACAACTGGCCGTCGTGGTCGCGCAGCCCGCCGAAGCCCGAGACCAGCGCGATCCAGGCGCCGGCCAGCGAGGCCATGTGCACGCCGTCGCGGGTGTTCTCGTTCAGGTCGTGCAGGTCCATCAGCGCGGCCTCGCGCAGGTAGCGGTGGGCCAGTTCGGGATGCCCCACCTCGACGGCCATCACCGCCTGGGTGCAGGCCGACAGCGACGAGTCCCGCACGGTGCGCCGCTCGTAGTAGAGGAAGTTGCGCAGCTTCTCCTCGCCGGTGAACGCGTCGCCGCGCCAGTGCATGGCGAGCACCAGGTCGGCCTGCTTGATCACCTGTTTGCGGTACAGGTCGAAGTACGGGTAGTGCAGCAGCAGCGGGTACTTCTCGGCCGGGGTCTGCCCGAACTCCCACTCCTGGAGCCGGGTGAAGCCCTCGACCTGCTCGTGCACGTCGAGTCCCTCGTCGTACGGGACGTGCATGGCGTGTGCCGCGTCCCGCCACGCCGCGGCCTCCTCCTCGGTCACCCCGAGGTCGATGGCCTCGTCGCGGAACCGCATCGCGGACTCGGCGGCGGCGATCAGGTTCCGCTGCGCCATCAGGTTGGTGTAGATGTTGTCGTCCTTGACCGCGGTGTACTCGTCCGGCCCGGTCACCCCGTCGATGTGGAAGCGGCCCTGCCGGTCGTGGTGGCCCAGCGAGCGCCAGAGCCGGGCCGTCTCCACCAGCAACTCCAGGCCGATCTCCCGTTCCAGCTGGACGTCCCCGGTGACCAGCACGTACCGGCGCAGCGCGTCGGCGACGTCGGCGGCGATGTGGAAGGCCGCGGTGCCCGCCGGCCAGTACGCCGACGACTCGGAGCCCTCGATGGTCCGCCACGGGAAGGCCGCCCCCCGCAGGTTCAGCGTCCGGGCCCGTTCCTGCGCCTGCTCGAGGGTGGAGTGCCGCCAGTGCAGCGCGTCCCGCACCGCGTTCGGCTGGGTGTACGTGAGCACCGGCAGCACGAACATCTCGGTGTCCCAGAAGGCGTGGCCGTCGTAGCCGGGGCCGGTCAGGCCCTTCGCCGAGATCGGCCGCCGTTCGGCCCGGGCGCCGGCCTGGAGCACGTGGAACAGCCCGAACCGCACGGCCTGCTGCACCTCCGGGTCACCCTCGACCCGCACGTCGGCCGCGTCCCAGAACTCGTCGAGGTACTTCCGCTGCTCCTGGCGCAGCCCTTCCCAGCCGCCGAGCCGGGCGCCGGCGAGGGCCGCGCCCACCTGGTCGCGCAGCGCCGGCAGCGACCGCCGGCTGGACCAGCCGTACGCGAGGTACTTGACGACCCGGAGGGTCTCGCCGGGTTGGAGCACGCAGGCGACGGTGGTACGCACCCAGTCCTGGTATCCCTCGGACTCGAGGGTGAACTTCGCCGGCGCCTCGATGTCGTGACCCATCTCGGCGCCGACCAGCAGCCCGCTGACCTTGGTGCGGTGGATCAGCAGCCCGCCGTCGTCGGTGGTCAGCTCCTCCTCCGCCTGCAGCGGCGACTCCAGCACGGCGGCCACCCGGGGGTCCCGGCTCTGCGCCGGGAGGTTCTCGTTGGCGACCAGCTCCGACTGGAGGATGAGCCGCAGCGGGCCGTCCATCGCCTCCACCTCGTAGTGGATCGCGGCGACCGACCGCTGGGTGAAGGAGACCAGCCGGGTGCTGCGCACCTTGACCTCGCGCCCGGCCGGGGAGCGCCAGTGCATCTCCCGGTGCAGGGTGCCGGCGCGCAGGTCGAGGATCCGCTCGTGGCCGAGGAGTTCGCCGTACCGGACGTCGAGCGGCTCGTCGTCGACCAGCAGCCGGATCAGCTTGCCGTTGGTGACGTTGACGACGGTCTGGCCCGATTCGGGGAAGCCGAAGCCGGCCTCCGCGTACGGCAGCGGACGCAGCTCGTAGAAGGAGTTGAGGTAGGTGCCGGGCAGGCCGTGCGGCTCCCCCTCGTCGAGGTTGCCGCGCAGGCCGACGTGGCCGTTGGAGAGCGCGAACACGGACTCGGACTGGGCGAGGACGTCCATGTCGAGCACGGTCTCCCGGACGTGCCAGGGCTCCACCGGATAGGCGCGTTCCCGGATCATGTCGTCGACCCCCCGTCGAGCAGCTCCCCCAGGTCGGTGACGACGATGTCGGCGCCGTGGGCCCGCAGCTCGTCGGCCTGACCGACCCGGTCCACCCCGATCACGTAGCCGAACCCGCCAGCCCGGCCGGCGGCCACGCCGGCCTGCGCGTCCTCGAAGACGGCGGCGTGGGCCGGTTCGACGCCGAGCCGCGCCGCGCCGGCGAGGAAGGTGTCCGGGTGCGGCTTGCCGCGCAGCCCCTCGGCCCGGGCGACCAGGCCGTCGACCCGGGCCTCCAGCAACGGCTCGAGGCCGGCGGCGGCGACGACGGGGCCGCAGTTGGCGCTCGCCGAGACCACCGCCCGGCGCAGTCCGGCCTCGACCGCCGCCTTCAGGTACGTCACCGAGCCCGGGTAGACCTCGACGCCGTCCTGATGGATCCGCTCCAGCAGGACGACGTTCTTGCGGTTGCCGACGCCGTTGACGGTGTCCGCCTCCGGCGGGTCGTCCGGGTCGCCCTCGGGGAGGACGACCCCGCGCGAGGCCAGGAAGGAGCGGACTCCGTCGGCCCGGGGCTTTCCGTCGACGTACCGGTTGTAGTCCGGCCCCGGGTCGAACGGCCGGAACGGCTCCCCGGTCGCCGCCGATCGGCGGCGCAGGAAGTCGTCGAAGGTCTGCTTCCAGGCGGCGTTGTGCACCTTGGCGGTCTGCGTCAGCACACCGTCCAGATCGAAGAGACAGGCGGTCACGTGAGCGGGTAGACCCAGCACGGTACGAATCTATCCATCGCACCGGCCGGAGAAACCCGTTTCGGCAGGCTCGCCGCCCGTCAGCGGTTCGGGCGCAGCGTCCAGACCACGGTCATCGTCGAGGTGGGGGTGCCGTCCTCGGTGCTGATCTCCACCTCGACGGGGAACTCCGGGCGCCGGCCGGCGTCCAGTTCGGCGATCACCTCGGCGGCCGGGCGGCCGAGCCGGGCGGTGGCCAGCACCGGTCCCATGGCCAGCTTCCGGTACCCGATGTCGGCCCGTACGGCCAGCGGCACCGCGCGGTCGAGCAGGTGACCGAAGGCGGCCATCACCACGGTGCCGGACGCGGTCTCGCCGAGGGTGAACATGGCCCCGGCGTGCGGGCCGCCGACGTGGTTGTGCGTCGCGGGCGTGTCGGGCAGCCGGACGACGGCGCGGACCCCGCCCGCCGCCTCCGGCGCGACCTCGACGAACTCGAAACCGAGAGTACGGGCGAACGGCACGGCCTGGAGCATTCCGGCCGCGATCTGGCGAGAGTCGATGGACATGCCCTGACGTTACTAGTCGGTAACTTGCGCGGCAACATGGCGGTGTGGCCGGGCGACCGACCAGCGGGCGGCAGCGGCGGCTCGCCCTCGGGGCGACCCGCGGTGTGGACGCTTTGGAGCTGATGACGTAGACGAATCAGCGGGACGGGTGAACCTTGACCCGTCTGCGTCATCAGCTCTAAAGGATCCGAACACACCCTCGCATCCCCCCACGGCGACACCAACGCCGGCGCATCCCCCACGGCGACCGCTCCGGCCGAGCGGGAACGGCGGGATCTCGTCGGCGCGTGACAGGCGCCGGCCGCTGCCGGCAGCGGCACCGATGGAGGCGCGGGTCGAGCGAGGCGCCATGGGAAACGGACGGGCGGGGCGCTGGGAAGGCATTCGCCCGCCTCCCCGGCGCCCCGCCCGGCGCGGGCATTGCCTCAGAAGAGGTTGCCGATGGTGCGCAGGATCTCCGCGTAGAAGTTGCCCTCGATGCTGCGGAACAGCGCGAAGTCCTCGCCCGGGCTGCCGACGAACGGACGCAGGGTCCAGGCCAGCTGGGTGCCGACGAAGCCGAAGAGCAGGATCCAGACGTGGAGCAGGGTCATGCTGGCCGGCCGCTGCTCCGGCTCCGAGCGGCGCACCGGCGGGTTGGTCCAGGGCCGGTGGCCCGCCGGGTAGCCGGGCGGCAGCATGCCGGGCGGAAAGGCAGTCGGCTGTCCGGCCGCCGCCACGGCGACCGGCTGCTGCGGGACGATCGCGCCCGGCGCCGGCGGGGCGGCGGGGGCGGCCTCCCCGGCGGCGGGGGCGGCCTGCCCGGCGGCGGGGACCGCCTGCCCGGCCGCGGGGCTCGCGCCGTTCGCGTTCGCCCCGACGGCGACCGGCTCCGCGACGGCGGGCGCCGCCTCCCCGGCGGCCTGCGCGGGCGCCACCTGGACCGCCGGGGCGGCGACGGCCGGGGCGGCGACGGCCGGGGCGGGCGCCTGCGCCGGGACGGCCGGGGCTGCGGCGGACGCCGGGGAAAGCAGGCCGTGCGCGTTGAGCACCTGCATCCCGCCGGTGAGGAAGCGCAGCCCGACCACCGCCGACAGGGTGAGGATCGCGACGTTCAGCAGCTTGAAGAAGCCGTAGTCCGGCGCGGTGATCAGGAAGAAGAGGCTGATCGGCGCGAACGCCACCGCCAGCATCGAGGTCACGGTGATCGCCACCATCACCAGGGCCAGCGACTGCCGCACCGAGAGCCGGGCCCCGAAGACCAGGTTGAACAGGTAGAGCGTGGGCAGGCAGATCGCCAACGTGATCAGGAAGAGCATCGGCAGCTTGACCGCCGAGGTCAACGCCATCAGCACACCGTGGAACGCGCCGAGCACGGCACCGTAGCAGGCCAGCGCGATCGCCGAGCTGGACAGCATCCGGCCGGTGAGCCGGTGGAGATCCTGATCGGCGACGATCTGCTGCCAGATCCCCTCCCGGTCACGCAGGATCCGCTCGATCACGAGCGGACTCGGACTGTCACCCGACACGGCGGGCCCCTCTCTGGTAACGGTGCTCGATGGACATCCGGGTGCGCTGACGGTAGGGCACCGGCCCGGCCCGCCGCGACCCGTCCGGCGCGGCCAATCCCGGCCCGCCGGGGTCGGCGGGGTCGGCGGGCTCAGCGCCACCCCACGTCGATCCGGTCGCCCCGCTCGTCGAAGAAGTGCAGCGCGTCCATCCGGACCGCGACCGACATCGGGTGCCCGGCGGTGATCGCCGGGTACGGGGCGAGCCGTACCGCCAGCTCGGCCGGACGGCGGTGATGCCGCCCCGGATCGTTGAGGACGCTCGTCCGGTTGCCGCCGGAGCTGACCCGGGTCGCCGCGGGCTCTCCGCTCCGGCCGGTGAGCCGCTGCACGACCTGACCGAACCGGCGCCGACCCCGCTGGCTGTTCGAACCCCCCTCCACCGGGGTGCCCATCTCGTCCACCATGATCGCCGTCGCGCCGATGTCGAGGAAGGCCAGCGACTCGTGGCCGTGGTGCTCCAGGTACCGGACCCGACCCTGGAGCACGTCCCCGGGGGTGTCCGGCGCCACCGGCGTCAGCGCCTCCGCCCGCATCCCGACCACGATCCGCTCACCGTGGTAGTGCGCCACCGCCCGGCTGCGGATGTCGTCCCAGGGCAGGTAGAGCGCCTGCTCGCCGAGGGTCAGCGTGACGTACCGGTCGAGGTGGACGTAGACCGACGCCTCCAGCAGGTTCATCCGGGGGCTGCCCAGGAAGGCGGCCACGTAGAGCGTCGCCGGCCGGCCGTACACCTGGGTGGGGGTGCCGACGTCCTGGAGCACGCCCCTGCGCATGATCGCCACCCGGTCGGCCATGGTCAGCGCCTCGGCCTGGTCGTGCGTGACGTAGATGGTGGTGACGCCGAGCTCCCGGGTCAACCCGGAGATCTCGGCGCGCAGCTCGGCCCGGAGGCCGCTGTCGAGATTGGAGAGCGGCTCGTCCATCAGGAACAGCCCCGGCCGGCGTACTATCGCCCGGCCCATGGCCACCCGTTGCCGCTGCCCGCCGGATAGCTGGCTCGGCTTGCGCCCCAGCACGTCACCGATCCCGAGCGCGCTGGCCACGTCCCCGACCCGCTCGCCGCGCGGGCTCGGCTCGACACCGGCCAGCTTCAGCGGAAAGGCGATGTTGTCGCCGACGCTCATGTGCGGGTAGAGCGCGAAGTCCTGGAAGACCATGGCGATCCTCCGCTCGCGCGGCGGCAGGTCGTTGGCCACCTGGCCGTCGAGCATCACCGCTCCGGAACTCGGGTCCTCCAGGCCGGCGACCATGCGCAGCACAGTGGACTTTCCGCAGCCGGACGGCCCGAGCAGCACCATGAACTCGCCGTCGTTGACGTCCAGATTGACGCTGTCGACCGCGAGCGTCCCGTCCGGGAACACCTTGGTGACGTCCTTGAGCGCGACGGTTGTCACCGTCTCCTCCCCCAGCTCGGCCGAACCACGCTTGACTGTGACCAGGATCATCGGATCCGCACATCGGGTAAACGTGCCATGTTCGACTTGTGACAGGGTTATTGCCCTGGCGGCGTGCTCAGCTCGGCTCGGCGAGGAAGACCCGCCGGACCACCCGCTCCGCCGCGTGCCCGTCCTCCAGGGCGCAGAACCGCTCCCGGAACCCCCGCCGGGCCGCCGTCGCCTCCGGGCCGTCGACCGCGCCGGAACGGAAGAGTTCCAGCAGCTCGGCGAAGGTGAGCGCGACCGCGCCGGGCGGGTCGGCGGTGACGTCGAAGTAGACCCCCCGGGCCAGGTGGTACGCGTCCCGGTCCGGCGCGTAGACGACGATCGGCCGGTCCAGGACGGCGTAGTCGAACATCGCCGACGAGTAGTCGGTGACCAGCACGTCGGCGACGAGGTACAGGTCCTCCACGCAGCCGTGGTCGCTGACGTCGGCCGCCCGACCGTGGCTGCGCCGACGGGCCCGGCCGTCCCGGTCCTGGAAGTAGTGGCTGCGGATCAGCAGTCGCCCGGCCGGCCCGAGCGTGTCGAGCAGCCGCCGCGGGTCGAACGGCGGGCGGTAACGCGGCAGGTGCTCCCGGTGGGTCGGCGCGTAGAGCACCACCCGCTCGTGCGGGCCGACGCCGAACCGGTCGCGCAGCTCGCGTACCTCCTCGGCGGTGGCGCGGACCAGCCGGTCGTTGCGCGGGTAGCCGACCTCCAGGGTGGTGTAGTCCGCCGGGTACGCCCGGTCCCACATCTGGGTCGAGAAGCTGTTCGAGGTGATGCTGTAGTCCCAGCGGTCCACCCGGCGCAGCAGCCCGGCGAAGTCCATCCCGCCCGCGCCGAGCGGATAGCGCTGCTGGTCCAGCCCCATCACCTTGACCGGGGTGCCGTGGTGGGTCTGGACGTGCACCGACCCGGGTCGCTTGCGGACGAAGTCGGGGAAGTTGACGTTGTTCACCAGCCACCGCGCCCGGGCCAGCGCCCGGTAGTACGCCCGGGTGCCGGCGACGACGTACTCGGTGCCGGGCGGCAGCGTGCCGACCCGGTCCCGGCGGACGATCCACACGCTCCGGACGTGCGGCGCCATCCGGCGGGCGGCGGCGTCGACGGCGGCCGGGTTGCACGCGTAGCCCCGGTACCAGTAGGCGGCGTAGACGGCCAGCGTCGGGTCGATCGGCCGGCGCAGCTCCGCCCGGTAGTACTCGCGCAGCAGCAGATCCCGGGTCAGCCGGGCGGTGCGCCGGGCCACCGGCAGGGCCCGCCGGGTGGTGGTCCGGGCCGTCGCGCGGGCCTGGTTCGCCGCGCGCAGCGCGCTGAAGGTACGCCAGCGGCCCGCCGCGACGAGCCGGTGCTTGAGCCCCTCCACCCCCTCCGGGGGCCGGTAGCCCTCGGGCGGCAGGAGACGCCGGTAGTCGGCGGTGATCCGGCCGAAGAAGGCCGGCCGCAGCTCGGGGGCGATCCGCTCCCCGTTGCCGAGCACGGTCAGCTGGTGCCAGATCATCCGCTCGAAGACGGCGGGCCGCAGCTCGGCCAGGTCCGGGTGGTCGTCGAGGAACCGGAACACCCGGTGCCACTGCGCGAAGACCTCGAAGTGCCGCTCGCCCCGGGTGCGGGTGATCGCCCCGGCCCGCCGCTGCCGGTAGTTGACGCAGACCCGGTCGAGCACGCCGATCCGTCCCGCCGCCAGCATCACCGGGTAGGTGAAGGAGACGTCCTCGTACCAGCCGGGGGCGAAGCGGAGCCCGAGGTCGACCAGGAACTCCCGGCGGACCAGCCGGTTCCAGGCGGTGTGCAGCAGGCGCAGGGCCGCCGGGCGGTCGCGGAGCGGGAAGGTGTCCTCCCCGGGCGGCTCGGGGAACACCCCCGGCATGGCGCTGCGGCCGGCGACGTCGTTCCACCCCACCCGGACGTGGTCCACGACCAGCACGTCCGGTCGGGTGGCGCGCAGCCGCTCGGCCACCTCCGGCAGGCAGTCCGGCGCCAGCCAGTCGTCGGCGTCGACGAACCAGACGTACTCGCCGACGGCCCGGTCCAGCCCGACGTTGCGGGCCGGACCGAGCCCGACGTTCTCGGCGAGGTGGACCACCCGGACCCGGGGATCCCGGGCGGCGTAGGAGTCCAGGATGTCCCCGCTGGCGTCCGGGGAGGCGTCGTCCACGCCGATCACCTCGACGTCGCCGAACGGTTGGCCGAGGATCGAGTCCAGGCATTCGCGCAGCCAGCCCTGCACCCGGTGGGCCGGTACGACGAAGCTGACCAGCGTCATCGCACCGCCCTCCGTCAGCCCCGCACGCCTCCTCCGACCGGGACGGCCGCCGCCCGGGTGGCGCGGGCCGGCAGCACGACCCAGGCCAGGACGACGCTCGCCGCGAACGCCACGAGAAGGTACGTACCGAGTGTAACCAGACCGATACTCGCGATTCCGGCGATCCCGCTCAGGGCCAGCAGCACCGACCGCCCGTCCCAGCCCAGCGTGGCCGGGTGCAACGGCGGGGCCGCCTGCCGCTTCTCCAGCCGGGCGGTCAGGTCGTAGTGGTGCAGGGTGAGCACGAAGACGTACCCGAAGATCAGCCAGGCCGGAGCCCCGCCGACCACACCGACCGCGATCGCGAAGAGGTACTCCCCGGCCCGCAGCGCCGCCGGCACCAGCCAGTCCAGCGGACCGTTGTGCGCCGCACCGGCCCCTAGCCCCGCCACCAGCAGCACCAGCAACGCCCCCGGCACCCACCAGCGCAACCCGTCGGCCCCCATCAGCGCCACGACCAGCAGCGCCAGCGGACCGAGCACGGCGAGCACCGCCAGCGTCAGCGGGCCCATCGGGCGGACCACGGGCAGCCGGGCCGCCAGCGGGCCGTCGTCGCGGTGCAGGGTCGCGTCGACCGTGTCCAGCACCGGCACCCACATCCAGCGGGCCCGCAACGTGCGCAACGCCCCGGTGTAGGCGAACGCCAGCGTCCCCCAGACCAGCACCGCCACCAGGGCGACCGTCGGGTCGAACAGCGCCACGGCCAGCGCGATCAGCGCCCACCGCTCACCGATCGGGAAGACCACCGTCCGCTTCAACCAGTACGACACCGAGCCGGTGTCCGCCTGCACCTTCGTCGAGGCGGCGTTGAGCATCCCGCCGATCCCGCTGCCGGCGCCCGCCGCCGAGCGGGGTCGCCGGGCCGCCTCGTCGTGCAGCACGCCGTACCAGGTGTCGGTCATGTGCCGGACGGTCTGCAGCGTCATCGCGGCGATCGCGAGGGCCCAGCCGTAGCGGAACCCGGCCTGCGTCGCGCCGTACCCGAGACCGGCGTAGACCAGGTACTCCTTGGCCCGGTCGGCCATCGTGTCCAGCCAGCCGCCCCAGGCGCTGAAGTGCCGGGTGTAGCGGGCCAACTGGCCGTCCACACAGTCCAGCACGAAGCCCAGGTAGAGCAGGACCGCACCGGTGACCAGCGCGGCCCGCCCGCCGACGCCGAAGAGCACCGCCGCGGCGACCGCGAAGAGCACCGAGAGCATGGTGACCCCGGTCGGGCCGAGGCCGACCCGGGCGCACGCCTTCGTCACGTACGGCGACCAGGTGCTGACGAAGTAGGTGGTGAAGAAGTCGTCCCGCTCCTTCACCGAGAGCCGCAGCTCGGCCTTGTCCTCGTCCACCTGCGACAGCGCCGCCTCGGCGGCGTGCAGCCCGGCGGCGTCGCCGACCCGGCGCGCCACGAGCAGGCGTACCCGGTGGGCGAAGGTCAGGGTGCCGAGGTCGGTGAGCGCGGCGAAGAGCCGGTCCACGGCGGACCCGGCCGCGGGCCGGCCGGCGGCGGCCCGGGCGGCCGCGGCCAGCGCCGGCAGGTCGTCCGGGCCGACCCGCAACGCGCTGCCGAAGACGCCGGTGGCGTCGGCCAGCTCCGGGCCGGCCTCGACCACCTGGCCGCGCTCCTCGCGCACCCCGGTCCGGCCGCCCTCGGGCGGGTCGGTCAGCACCAGGGCCACCGTCGGCCCCACCGGGCTGGTCCGCAGGTGCTTGAGTACGGCGGTGTGCGCGACCAGGTCGGCACCGCTGACGATGACCGGTTCGGAGACGGTGTCGACCAGAGCGGCCAGTTCGTCCAGGTCGGACACCGTCCGGACGGTGTCGGCCCCGGCCCGGCGCCACTGGTCGGCCAGCCGGTCGCCGAGCGTCTCGCCGGTCGTGGTGGGCAGCCCCGCGGCCGGCGCACCGGCGGCGAGCACGATCGCGAGGGTCACCGCGGGACCGCGGCGTGGTACGCGTCGAGCGCCTCGGCGACCGTCCCGTCGACGGTCAACCGCCCGCCGTCGAGGTAGAGACCCCGGCGGCAGAACCGGGTCAGGTCCTTCTCGTTGTGTGACACCAGCACCAAGGTGCGCCCCTCCGCGAGCAGTCGATCGATCGTCGAATAACACTTCTTACGGAACTCCGCGTCACCCACGGCGGTCACCTCGTCCATCAGCAGGATCGGATGCGGCAGGTGGGAGATGATGGCGAATCCGAGGCGGACCTTCATCCCGGACGAGTAGTGCCGGACCGAGGTGTCGATGGCCCGCTCCACCTGCTCGCCGGCGAACGACACGATGTCGTCGAAGTGCCGCTTCAGGTACGCCGACGACAGCCCGTGCAGGCCGCCGACCAGGTAGAGGTTCTCCCGCCCGCTGAGGTCGTTGGAGAAACCGGCCGACAGCTCCAGCAGCGGCGCGACGTCGCCGCGGACCCGGATCCGCCCCTCGTCGGGGATGAGCACCCCGGCGATCAGCCGCAGCAGGGTGCTCTTGCCGGTGCCGTTGCGCCCGATCACCCCGAGCGTGTCCCCGGCCTCGACGGTGAAGGAGACGTCGCGCAGCGGCCAGAACTGCCCGGCCGGGGCGTTGCGCCCGCCCCGCCCGATGAGCAGCTCGCGCAGCCGCAGCTGGCGCCGCCGGTTGCGGACGAAGCGGATGCCGAGGCCCTCGGCCTCGATGATGGGGGCCACTCCTACAGTTCCTTCAGCACGGCCGGTTCGAGCCGGCGGAACGACCACCAGCCGGCGGCCAGCACCAGCAGGCTGCCGCCGATCGTGGTGGCCAGCAGCCGGGCGTCGGGGAACTCCGCCGGATACCAGATGGCGTGCTGGAGCTGGAAGATCCCGACCAGCGGGTTGAGTTCGTAGGCGACCTTCACCCAGCCGGGGAGGTTGGAGTCCCGGACCAGGCTCAGCGGGTAGATGATCGGTGTGGCGTAGAAGAGCACCCGGATCACCAGCCGCATGAACCGCTCCACGTCGCGCATCAGCACGTTGACCGCGGAGAGCAGCAGGGCGAGCCCGACCAGCAGGGTCCCCTGCACCGCGACGGCGAGCGGCAGGGCGAGCAGCGACCAGCCGGGGCTGATCCGGCCGTGCGCGGCGTAGCCGGCGGCGACCGCGACCAGGATCGGCAGGCCGGCGAGGTACTCGGCGAAGCGGCCGGTGACCCGGCCGATCGGGAAGACCTGCCGGGGCACGTTCATCGTGGTGATCAGGCGGGACTGCCCGGTCAGCGCGTTGGTCGCCTCGCTCAGCGCGGAGCTGGTCCACATCCAGGCGAAGATGCCGGTGACCAGGAAGAGCGGGTACGACCCGGCGGCCTCGCCGAGGTGCCGGCTGGTGGCGCCGGAGTAGAGCACCCCGAAGACGAAGAAGTAGATGGCGCCCATGCCGAGCGGCTCGATCAGCGACCAGAAGTAGCCGAGCACCGACTGCTGGTACTTCACCGCGAGGTCACGCTTGACGAGGATCCGCAGCGAGTTGCGGTGCGACCACAACGCCGCCACGCCAGAGGTCACCGCCGCCTCCCGCTTCGCTGAACGGACGACAGGTTAGCAGTCGGTGAAGGAATGCCCCTCAGCACTCGATCACGTTGACGGCCAGGCCGCCCCGCGCCGTCTCCTTGTACTTGACCTTCATGTCCGCGCCCGTCTCCCGCATGGTCTTGATGACCTTGTCCAGCGAGACGGCGTGCACCCCGTCGCCGCGCAGCGCCAGCCGGGTGGCCGTGATCGCCTTGATGCTAGCCACCGCGTTCCGCTCGATGCACGGGATCTGCACCAGCCCCCCGACCGGGTCGCAGGTCAGCCCCAGGTTGTGTTCCATGCCGATCTCGGCGGCGTTCTCCACCTGTGCCGGGGTGCCACCGAGCGCCTCGGCGAGCCCGCCCGCCGCCATCGAGCAGGCCGAGCCGACCTCGCCCTGGCAGCCCACCTCGGCGCCGGAGATCGAGGCGTTCTCCTTGAACAGCACGCCGATCGCCCCGGCGGCCAGCAGGAACCGCACCACCCCCTCGTCGGAGGCGTCCGGCACGAACCGGGTGTAGTAGTGCAGCACCGCCGGGATGATCCCGGCCGCCCCGTTGGTCGGGGCGGTGACCACCCGGCCGCCGGCCGCGTTCTCCTCGTTGACCGCGAGCGCGAAGAGCGTCACCCAGTCCATCGCGCGCAGCGGGTCGACCGAGTCGGTCTCCGCCTCCAGGCTCCGGCGGAGCTCGGCGGCGCGGCGGCGCACCTTCAGCCCGCCGGGCAGCACGCCGTCGCGCTCGCAGCCGGCCTCGACGCACTCCCGCATCACCCGCCAGATCTCCAGCAGGCCCGCCCGCACGTCGGCCTCGCTGCGCCAGGCACACTCGTTGGCGAGCATCACCTCGCTGATCGACAGGCCGGTCGCGGCGGTGACGTCGAGCAGCTCGGCGCCGGTGGAGAAGGGGTACCGCACCCGGGTGGTGTCCGGCTTGATCCGGTCCGCCCCGGCGGCCGCCTCGTCGACCACGAACCCGCCGCCGACGGAGTAGTAGGTGCGCGTCCTGACCGCGCCGCCCGCCGCGTCGTACGCCGCGAAGGTCATCCCGTTCGGGTGGTACGGCAGCGACCGCCGCCGGTGCAGCACCAGGTCGCGGTCCGGGTCGAAGTCGATCTCCTGGGTGCCGAGCAGGGCGAGCCGCCGCTCGGCGCGGATCGCGGCCACCCGGGGGCCCACCACGTCGGTGTCGACCGTCTCCGGGGCTTCGCCCTCCAGCCCGAGCAGCACGGCCCTGTCGCTGCCGTGGCCGTGCCCGGTGGCGCCGAGGGAGCCGAACAGCTCGGCCTGGACCCGGGCGACGTCGCTGAGCAGCCCGTCGGCCTTCAACCCGGCGACGAAGGTCCGGGCGGCCCGCATCGGGCCCACGGTGTGCGAGCTGGACGGCCCGATGCCGACGCTGAAAAGGTCGAAAACACTGATCATGGCTGCACTTCCTCGCCGTCGTCCCCGGTGGTGCCGGGTCCGACCCGGGTTCCGCCCGCCAGGGTCTCCGGCGGGGCGTCGGCACCGCCCGGGGTGGTGGGCGGTGTCCGACCGGCGAGCCTACCCCGCCCACCGCACCTCCCGCCCCTGGTGACGGCACGTCTCCCCCAATCTTGCCCCGCCCCGCGCCCGCCGCCCGGCACGCGGCCCCGGCCTCCCCGGCCCGCCGCAGTTTGCGGCGTGTCGCGGTGACCGCCGCCCCGGACACCGCGACACACCGCAAACGGGGGGAGACGGGCTGCGGGCCGGGGCCGGGCGAGCGGCACCGCCACCGTTTGCGGTGTGTCGCGGTAACCGCCGGCCCGGACACCCCGACACACCGCAAACTGTGAGGCGGGCGGCGGGCCGCCCCGGCCGCGCGGAGGGCGGGGAGGCGCGGGGGCGGGGACGGCAGGACGCGGGCGCGGTGGCGCGTCGGGCGGGGCCGACGCGGGTAACCACCTACGGGTACGGGGGTCGCCGGATCCCCCTCGCGACGGAGGGCGCGCTGGCCGCCCCTTCCTACCGTGGAATGCAGAGCGGCGGATCGCCGCAGAGTGGGAGTACGACGATGAATCGCAAACTGGTCCGGCCCCGCGAGGGGCGAATGCTCGCCGGTGTCTGCGCCGGCCTGGCCCGCCGGTTCAACACCTCCGCCGGCATGATCCGGCTGCTGTTCCTGCTGTCCCTCTTCCTGCCCGGCACCCAGGTGATCGTCTACCTGGTCCTCTGGGTCCTGATGCCCAACGAGGACCGCTACGCCCCCACCCCTCGCTACTGACCCCTCCGCCGCGCGGCCCGTTCCGAAGCCGCGCAGCCCGCTCCGAAGCCGCATCGCCCGCTCCGCAGTGGCGCGGCCCGCTCCCCCGGGCCGCGCCGCGACGGGTCGGCACACGGCAGCGCCCGTCCCGGGAGTCACCGGGGCGGGCGCTGCGGCGTCGTCGGGGCGTGGGCCCGCGCGGCTCAGGGGGCCGTGTAGGTGACGATGACCTTCTCGTAGCCGAGGGAGCGGAGCAGGCCCTCCAGCATCTTGCGGGTGTTCTCCTCGGCCCGCTGGGTCAGCCCGCTGTCCCGCGCCGCGCCGGTGATCCGCTCCTCGGCGAGCTGGTAGACCTGCTGCTGCCGGTTGGGGTCGCCGCCGACCAGCTCGCCGAGCCGGTTGAGCAGGCCGCGCTCCTCGGCGAAGACGTAGCTCTTCTCCAGGTCGAGGTTGGTCTTGCCGAGCTGCGGCGCCGGCAGCTTGATCTCGACGGACTTCCCGTCGGCGGACTCGACCACCGCCCCCTCGGAGATCTTGCCGAAGTCGACGTACGCCTCCACGCTGCCCGCCCCGACGAAGAGGGTCCGCTGGTTGAGCAGGAAGTCCGGCACGTTGCGCCGGTCGTTCTGCAGGTCGACCACGACCTGGAAGTTGCCCTCGGCGGCCACGTAGCGGCTGAGGTCCTGGATCGACTTGAGCAGCGGGGGCTGGCTGCGGTCGGTCTGCTCCTGGGCGAACGGGTTGCGGAAGTCGGGGAAGATCCCGGTCGCCTGGGCGCCGAGCAGCACCACCACGGCCAGCGCCGCCGCGCCGAGCACCGCGAGCAGGCCGCGGGTCGGCCCACCCGACCTGCCCCCGCCGGATCCGGCCCCGCCCGCCGGCGGCTCGGACGCCTCGCCGGAGCGGGTCGGGAGCGTGTCGGCGGTCGGGTAGCCGGGGAACTCGCTCGTGGGGATCTCACCGTCGCGGGCCATCGCCCTCACCGCCCTCTTCAGACACGTCGTCTGGCAATGACGTTACGTGCCCCGTACGACACCCGCGCGGCGAGCGACCCGGACGGGTGAAGACCCTGCTCAGGCGAAGGCGGAGAGCCCGGTCAGTTTCTGCCCGATGACCAGCTGGTGGATCTCCGAGGTGCCCTCGTAGGTCAGCACGCTCTCCAGGTTGTTGGCGTGCCGCATCACCGGGTACTCCCCGGAGACGCCGTTCGCGCCGAGGATCGTCCGGCACTGCCGGGCGATGGACAGCGCCTCCCGGACGTTGTTCAGCTTGCCCACGCTGACCTGCTCGGGGCGGAGCTTCCCGGCCTCGGCGAGCCGGCCGAGCTGCAGCGCCAGCAGGTAGCCCTTGTTCCACTCGACCGCCATGTCGGCGAGCTTGGCCTGGGTGAGCTGGAAGCCGGCCAGCGGCCGGCCGAACTGGGTGCGGGTGGTCGCGTACCCCAGGGCGGTCTCCAGGCAGTCGCGGGCCGCGCCGAGCGCGCCCCAGACGATGCCGTGCCGGGCCTCGGTCAGGCAGCTCAGCGGGGCCTTCAGCCCGGTCGCCCCGGGCAGCCGGGCGTCGGCCGGGAGCCGGACGTCGTCGAGGGCGATCTCGCCGGTCACCGAGGCCCGCAGCGACATCTTGCGCCGGATCTCCCGCGCCGTCACCCCGGGCGTGTCCATGGGTACGGCGAAGCCCCGCACCCCTTCGTCGGTGCGCGCCCAGATCACCGCGACGTCGGCGATCGGCGCGTTGGTGATCCACATCTTGGCGCCGCTGAGGATCCAGTCGTCGCCGTCGCGGCGGGCCCGGGTGGCCATCGACGCCGGGTCGGAGCCGTGGTCCGGCTCGGTCAGCCCGAAGCAGCCGATCGCCTCGCCGGCCGCCATCTCCGGCAGCCAGCGCTGCTTCTGCTCCTCGCTGCCGTAGCGCCAGATGGCGTACATGGCGAGCGAGCCCTGCACGGAGACCAGGGAGCGGACGCCGGAGTCGCCGGCCTCCAGCTCCAGGCAGGCCAGCCCGTACGCGACGGCGGAGGCGCCGGCGCAGCCGTACCCGGTCAGGTGCATGCCGAGCAGGCCGAGCTTGCCGAACTCGCGGGCCAGCTCGCGGGCGGGGACCTGGCCGTCCTCGTACCAGCCGGCCACCTGCGGGCGGACCCGGTCGTCGACGACCTGGCGCACGACGGCGCGGATCTGCCGCTCCTCCTCGCTGAGCGACGCGTCGATGTCGAGCAGGTCCAGAGGGCTCATGGGGGCCACCTTAACGATTCGTCAGGCGGGCGTCACTCGGGCTGACCGCCCAGCACCAGCACCCGGGCGTGGATCTGGTTGCGCTGCTGCAACGCCGCGCGCAGCGCGCGGTGCAGGCCGTCCTCGAGGTAGAGGCCGCCGTTCCACTGCACGACGTGCGGGAAGAGATCGCCGTAGAAGGTGGAGTCCTCGGCGAGGAGCTTGTCGAGCGCCAGCTCCCGCTTGGTGGTGATGAGCTGGTCCAGCCGCAGCGGACGCGGCGGGATCTCCGCCCACTGCTTGAGCGTGTAGTTGTGCTCCGGGTAGGGACGACCGTCCCGAACCGCTCTGAAGATCACGGCACCCTCCCCTCCCCGCATCCGGGCCGATCCAGGGCGTGGAGTTGGGCCACGCCGTGGGGCCGCGCCGTGCGGCGCCGATGACCGTGCCAGCCTAACCGTCCGCGCCACACCGCGTTTTACTCCCTCATGTCGGTTTCGCTACCGCCGGTACCCACCCCGGACCGTACGAACCACGCTCAACTCCACCGGCCGCGCCGGACCATCTCGCCGACCGGCCGCCGGCCCCGACGCAGCGACGGTGACCGGTGGTCGGGCGCCCGGTAACCCACCGTGATCGCGCCGATCGGCTGGTACGCCTCGGGCACGCCGAACGCCGCCCGGTAGGCGTCCAGTCGCTGCGGGGGGATGCCGAAGAAGCAGGCGCCCAGCCCCTCGTCCACGGCGGTGAGCAGCATCAGCAGCGCGGCGAAGCCGGTGTCCACATGCCAGTACGGCACCGGCCAACGGTCGGTCGACCGGTCCGCCCAGCCCTTGTCGGACTCGGCGTACCGCTCCAGGTAGGCGGAGCGGTTCGCGTGCGGAACGATGATCAGCGGCGCCCGGCGCATCCCGGCCAGCCAACGCTCCCGCCCGCCCCCGCCGGGGGTGGCCGCCGTCCAGAACCGCTCCCGGTCCTCCGGGGCCTCCAGCACCAGGAAGCCCCAGCCCTGGGCGAACCCGGCCGACGGCGCGCGGACGGCGTGGTCGAGCAGCCGGTCCACCACGTCGGGCGGGACGGGGCGGTCCGGGTCGTAGTTGCGCACCATCCGGCGTCGCCGGACGACCTCGCTGAACTCCACGCCGGCCGCCGGCTCAGACGCCCGGTCGGACGCCCCAGGCGCCCCGCCAGGTCACGTCGGGCTTCAGCGTGATCAGGTCCTTGCCGGAGCGGAACGCGTCCGGTGGGCAGGTCATCGGCTCGATCGCCACCGAGCGGCGGTACCGCTCGCCGGTGAGCGCGTCGCCGGTGAACACCTGCCACCAGCCGAACTCCCGGTCCGCCCAGATGTGCACGCCGCGGTCGCCGTCGGGGGCGGTGAGGCTGACCGACGTGCCGCCGTCCTCGTCGCGGACCACGTCGCCGAAGCAGGTGTCGAGCCGGGCGTCGCCGATCCGGCGGGGGCTGGTCCAGTCGTACTCGGTGCCGGCGACCGGGGTGACCCCGATCGGCAGCAGCCGGGAGTCGACCTCGACCCGCGCGCGGGTCGGCAGCCGCAGCACCAGGTCGTCCACCGCCACCCCGGCCAGGCGCAGGTACGGGTGGACGGCGAACCCGAACGGCGCCGGCTCGGCGCCGGTGTTGGTCACCTCGTGCTCGGCGCGCAGCCCGCCCGCGCCCACGCTCCACCGGGTGCGCAGCCGCAGCGGCCACGGGTAGCCGGGGGTGGGCGGCAGGTCGTAGCCGACCGTCACCGCGTCGTCCGACCGCTCGACCAGGTACCACGGCACCCAGTTGACCAGCCCGTGGATGGCCACCCCGCGCTCCGGCTCGCTGAGCGTGAGCTGCAGCGACCGGTCACCGAAGGTGTACTTCCCGTCCCGGATCCGGTTGGGCCAGGGGGCGAGCACCTGGCCGGCGCAGCCGGGGCAGATCTCGTCCTCGGCGTACCCGTCGAGCAGGTCGACGCCGTCGTGCCGGTACGACCGCACGCCCCCGCCGACCTCCACGATGACGGCTTCGTGGCCGTCTGCGGCAATTGTCCACTGTGCCCCGGAAGGTGGGCGCTGCCCGACGTTGTCCATGCCGGCGACCTTACTGTGCCCGGCGGGCACCGGTTGACGCCGGCCGTGGCGGATGTGATCCCGCGCGGCGACCCTCAGTCACGGGCGGCACCGGCCCGGTAGCGCAGCAGCGCCGGGAAGGCCGCCACCAGGGCGACCGCCAGGGCGGCGGAGACCAGGCCGCCGCCCACCCAGGCGACGCCGGTGCCGAACCCGGCGGCCATCGCCCCGGCCCGCAGGTCACCGAGGCGTGGTCCACCGGCGACCACCACGGTGTTCACCCCCTGGAGCCGGCCCCGCATCCGGTCCGGCGCGTAGATCAGCAGCATCGACTGCCGCAGCACCGCGCTGACCAGGTCGGCGGCCCCGGCGAGGGCGAGCAGCAGCACCATCAGCCAGAGCTGCCGGGCCAGCCCGGCCGCGGCGATCGCCAGCCCCCAACCGACCACCGCCACCACGAGGGCGAGGCCCTGCCGGCGGATCCGGCCGATCCAACCGGAGGTGAGACCACCCACCATGGCGCCGATCGCGATGGCGCTGTAGAGCCAGCCCACCGCCGCGCCGCCGCCGAACCGGCTGTCGGCGATCTCCGGGAAGAGGGCCCGGGGCATGGCGAGGATCATCGCGATCAGGTCGATGGCGAACGACGACAACAGCACCGGCGTGGTGGCGAGGTAGCGGAACCCGTCGAGGATGCCGGCGAGCCCGCCGCGCCGCGCCTCGCCCTCGGCCGGCGGCTCCGGGGGCATCGCGGGCAGCCGCACGGTGGCCACGACCAGCCCGGTGAAGAGCACCACGTCCAGCGCGTAGGCGATCGGCAGGCCCGGGCCGGTGCCGAAGGCCGCGAAGATCAGACCGGCGGCGAGCGGCCCGACGACCGACGCGGCGGTGAAGGTGGTGTAGTTCAGCGTGCTGCCGGCCGGCACCAGCTCCGCCGGCAGCAACCGGGGCAGGATCGCGGTGCGGGCCGGCGAGCTGATCGCGAAGGCGATCGAGTGCACGGTCACCAGGGCCAGCAGCACCACCGGGCTGCCCCGGCCCAGCAGCGAGTGCGCCAGCAGGCCGAGCATCGAGGCCCAGAGCAGCGCCGAACCGGCGAGCAGGACCCGCCGCCGGTCGCCGGCGTCGGCCACCGCGCCACCCCAGAGACCGAAGATCAGCAGGGGTACGAAGCCGGCGACGCCGAGCAGGCCGACCCAGAACGACTCCCGGGTCAGCGCGTACATCTCCACCGGGACGGCGACGGCGGTGAACTGGAAGCCGACCATGGCCAGCGTGTTGCCGAGCCACATGCGCCGGTACGCGGGCACCCGCAGCGGGCGCAGGTCGATCGCCCAGCGGCGCGCCCCGCGCGGCCGGGCCTCCTGGACCCCGGTCACGGCGCGAGCCGCTCGGTGGTCCACTCCCCGACGTCGGTACGCCGGAACCGCATCCGGTCGTGCAGCCGGCCGGCCCGGCCCTGCCAGAACTCCACCGACTCCGGCCGGACCCGGAACCCGCCCCAGTGCGGCGGCGCGGGGATCTGCGCGACGTCGGCGAAGCGCTCCGCCGCCGCCCGGTACGCCTCGTCCAGCGCCGCCCGGTCCGGGATCACCCGGGACTGGATGCTGGCCCAGGCGCCCAGCTGCGAGCCGCGCGGCCGGCTGGCGAAGTACGCCTCGGTCTCGGCCCGGTCGACCTGCTCGACCCGGCCCGCCACAACCACCTGCCGCTGCATCGGAAACCAGGGGAAGACCAGGCTGGCGTACGGGTTGGCCAGCACCTCGGCGCCCTTGCGCGAGCCGTGGTTGGTGTAGAAGACGAAGCCCTCCGGGTCGTACCCCTTGAGCAGCACGGTGCGGCCGCTGGGGCGGCCGGCGGCGTCGGCGGTGCCGACGATCATCGCGTTCGGCTCGGGCAGGCCGGCGGCCACCGCGTCGGCGAACCAGCGGTCGAACTGGGTGTACCAGTCGGCGGCCAGGTCGGCCTCGGAAAGGCCCAGGTCGGCGGCGTACTCGTTACGCATCGCCGCCGGCACCGGTGTGTCGCCCGTCACGTTTCTCTTTCCCCTCGTCGGACCGCTCACGTCCCCCGACGCTGGCCAGGCCCCGACACCCAGTCTCGCCGAGGCCGGGGGAGCGTCCACCTTCGGGGATGTCGCGTGCGGCACAGTCGCACTGGGTCGCGCACTTGGTTACCCAGCAGGCAAGATGTTCCGAACACATCCCTGAGGGTCGCCTAAGGTCTGGGCCCGGATCGAGCCCTGCGGCAGGCGCACCGAGCCTGATCCAGGAGACGACATGTCCGACTTCAAACCGGGCCTGGAAGGCGTCGTAGCCTTCGAGACCGAGATCGCCGAACCGGACCGCGAGGGTGGCGCGCTGCGCTATCGCGGCGTCGACATCGAGGATCTGATCGGTCAGGTCTCCTTCGGCAACGTCTGGGCGCTGCTGGTCGACGGGCGCTTCGGCCCCGGCCTGCCGCCGGCCGAGCCGTTCCCGGTGCCGGTGCACTCCGGCGACATCCGCGTCGACGTGCAGTCCGCGGTCGCCATGCTGGCCCCGTACTGGGGGCTGGACCAGCTGCTGGACATCTCCGACGAGCAGGCCCGCGAGGACCTCGCCCGGGTGTCGGTCACCGCGCTCTCCTTCGTCGCCCAGTCCGCCCGTGGCCTGGGCCTGCCGGCGGTGCCGCAGAAGGAGATCGACAAGGCGGAGACGATCGTCGAGCGGTTCATGAAGCGCTGGCGGGGCGAGCCGGACCCGCGGCACGTCAAGGCCGTCGACGCGTACTTCATCTCGGCCGCCGAGCACGGCCTGAACGCCTCCACCTTCACCACCCGGATCGTCGCCTCCACCGGCGCCGACGCCGCGGCCTGCATCTCCTCCGGCATCGGCGCCCTCTCCGGCCCGCTGCACGGCGGCGCCCCCAGCCGGGTGCTGAGCATGCTGGAGGCCGTCGAGCGCAGCGGCGACGCCGAGGGGTACGTCAAGGGCGTCCTCGACCGGGGCGAGCGGCTGATGGGCTTCGGCCACCGGGTCTACCGGGCCGAGGACCCGCGCGCCCGGGTGCTCCGCCGCACCGCCAAGGAGCTGGGCGCCCCGCGCTTCGAGATCGCCGAGGCGCTGGAGAAGGCCGCCCTGGCCGAGCTCCAGGCCCGCCGCCCGGACCGGGTGCTCGCCACCAACGTCGAGTTCTGGTCCGCCGTGGTGCTGGACTTCGCCGAGGTGCCCGCGCACATGTTCACCTCGATGTTCACCTGCGCCCGGATGGGCGGCTGGAGCGCGCACATCCTGGAGCAGAAGAAGCTCCAGCGCCTGGTCCGCCCCTCCGCCCGCTACGTCGGGCCGGGCAGCCGCAAGCCCAGCGAGGTCGAGGGCTGGGACGCCATCCCGCACGGCGTCTGACCCACCGGCGCCACGCCACGTCGACCGGGGCCCGGTCCCGTCCACTCCCGGACGGGGCCGGGCCCCGGTCCGCTTCACCGGGTCGGCGCGGCGCGGCGCCGGGTGTGGGGCACGCCTCACCGGCGAGGGCGCGACTGACCGGTACGACGGCCGGGGCGGGTGCGAGGATGAAGGCCGGCAGTGTCGCCGGACCTGGCCCGGATCCCGGCCGCTCGTGCGCCCGCGCACAAGTCCGCCGTCGATCCGTGCCCGCTGAACGGGCCCGCCCTCGCCCTTGCGGAAGGATCTCGACCACCGTGGCTGACGCACCGACCATCCGGATTCCCGACGACATCAAGCCCGCCGACGGAAGGTTCGGCTGCGGGCCGTCCAAGATCCGTCCGGCGGCCGTCTCCGCCCTCGCCGAGGCGGCCAGCAGCTACCTGGGCACCTCGCACCGGCAGAAGACGGTCCGCGACGAGGTGGCCCGGCTGCGCCGGGGCATCGCCGAGTTCTTCTCCCTCCCCGAGGGCTACGAGGTGATCCTGAGCAACGGCGGGACCACCGCGTTCTGGGACGTCGCCACCTTCGGCCTGGTCCGCGACCGGGCCCAGTTCGCCAGCTTCGGCGAGTTCGGCGCCAAGTTCGCCAAGGCGGTCTCCGACGCGCCGTTCCTGGGTGAGCCGACGATCCGCAAGGCCGAGCCGGGCAGCGCGCCGACGCTGGTCGCCGAGGCCGGCGTGGACGTCTACGCGACCCCGCAGAACGAGACCTCCACCGGCGTGGCGGTGCCGATCAGCCGGGTGGCCGGCGCCGACGAGGGTTCGCTGCTGCTGGTCGACGCCACCTCCGGCGCGGGCGGCCTGGACGTCAACGTCGGCGAGACCGACGTCTACTACTTCGCCCCGCAGAAGTGCTTCGCCTCCGACGGCGGCCTCTGGCTGGCCCTGATGTCGCCGGCCGCGCTGGAGCGGGCTGCCGAGATCAAGGCGTCGGGCCGCTACATCCCGGCCTTCCTCGACCTGGTCACCGCGATCGACAACTCGCGGCTGGAGCAGACGTACAACACGCCGGCGCTGGCCACCATCTTCCTGGCCGCCGAGCAGACCGACTGGATGAACTCGCAGGGCGGGCTGGCCTGGGCGGCCAAGCGCACCGCCGAGAGCGCGGGCATCGTGTACGGCTGGGCCGAGCGGTCCGAGTTCGCCACGCCGTTCGTGGCCGACCCGGCGCTGCGCTCCAACGTGGTCGCCACCATCGACTTCGCCGACGGGGTGGACGCCACCGCCATCGCGAAGGCCCTGCGCGCCAACGGCATCGTGGACACCGAGCCGTACCGGAAGCTGGGCCGCAACCAGCTGCGGGTCGCGCTCTACCCGGCGGTCGAGCCGGCGGACGTGGAGGCGCTGACCGCCGCCATCGACTACGTGGTCGAACGGCTCTGACGCGTCGTCACGGTGGGTGGCCACGGAGTCTCCGGCGGCCACCCACCGTGATCATCGCCGCAGCTCAGTCACGACATGCGGGTGTCGCATCCCCCACCTTCGGGTAGATGCGCGTACGGTGGTTGAGACGCCCGGGTGGCCGGCTCGTGGCGTGACGGCCAGCGAAGCGGGACGGAGGCTACGCCATGCGCCCAGTACGCTTCGTCGCCCTCTCCGAGGACGGCCAGGCTCTGGTGCTCGCCGACGAGGTCGGGCGCCTGCTCGCCCTCCCCATCGACGAGCGCATCGCTTCGGCGCTGCACGCCGAGCCCGGCGCGCCGCCGCTCGCGGTGGTGTCGACGACGGTCGACCCGACGCCGTCGCTGTCCCCGCGCGACATCCAGGCCCGGATCCGGTCCGGCGAGTCCGCCGAGGACGTCGCCCGCATCGCCGGCGTCCCCGTCGACCGGGTCCTGCGCTACGCCGGCCCGGTGCTCCAGGAGCGGGCGATGCTCGCCCAGCACGCCCGGCGTACCCGGCTCAAGGGCGCCGAGAAGCCCACTCCGCTCGCCGAGGTGGTCAACGGCCGGCTGGCCCAGCACGGGATCGACACCGAGAAGATCTCGTGGGACGCCTACCGGCGCGACGACGGCACCTGGCGCATCGTCGCCACCTGGCCGTCCGGCAAGGCCACCGCGCAGGCGGTCTGGGATCTCGACAAGCTCCGGCAGAACGTCACCCCGCACGACGACATGGCGCAGTACCTCTGCGCCGAGCGCCCCACGCCGATCCTCGGCCAGGAGCCGGCGCCGGAGCGTGGGCACGCGCTGCCCGGCCCGTCCCGCGGCGAGCCGAGCCGGGGCGGGCACGGCCTGCCGGCGGCCGGCGAGCACAGCCGCGGCGGGCGGGACCCGATCCGCGCCGGGCGGGACGCCCTGCTCGCCTCCCTCGACCGGCCGCTCGGCGGCACCTCCGGGCGCGGGCTCGACCCGCGTTCCCCGGCCGCGATGGCCGGTTCCGACGCGCCCCGGCAGCGGGCGGTCGGCGGCGGGGCGGCGGCGCTGCTCGGCGGTGGCCAGGGTTCGGCCTTCGACGACGACTCGGACGCGCCCAAGGAGGTCCCCGCCGTACCGTCGCTGGCCGTGCTCCGGCCGCGCCGTACGGGTGCCGCGGCGGCGGCCGCCGGGGGCGAGTCCACCGACGCCTCGGGCAAGCCGCGCAAGCGCCTGCCGAGCTGGGACGACGTGCTCTTCGGCAGCGGCCCGGCGGCGCGCGAATCCTCCTGATCGGACCTGAAGCAACCCTGGCGCCGTGCGGCACTCGACGTGCCCGCGTGCCAGGGTTGCTCCATGGAGTACACGAATCTGGGACGCACCGGTCTCTCGGTGAGCCGGCTCTGCCTCGGCACGATGAACTTCGGGCCGCAGACCGGTGAGCCGGACAGCTTCGCCATCATGGACCGGGCGCTCGAACACGGCATCAACTTCTTCGACACGGCCGACGTCTACGGGTGGCAGACCGGCGAGGGGATCACCGAGCAGATCATCGGCCGCTGGTTCGCCCAGGGCGGCGGGCGGCGGGACAAGGTCGTGCTGGCCACCAAGGTCTACGGCAAGATGGGCGACTGGCCCAACGAGCAGGGCCTGAGCGCCCGGCACATCATCCGGGCCTGCGAGGGCTCGCTGCGCCGGCTCCAGACCGACGTCATCGACCTCTACCAGATGCACCACGTCTCCCGCTCCACCCCGTGGGAGGAGATCTGGCAGGCGATGGAGACCCTGGTCGCCCAGGGCAAGGTCATCTACGTCGGGTCGTCCAACTTCGCCGGTTGGCACATCGCCCAGGCGCAGGCCGCCGCCGAGCGGCGCAACTTCCTCGGGCTCGTCGCCGAGCAGTCCATCTACAACCTGCTCACCCGGCACGTCGAGCTGGAGGTGATCCCGGCCGCGCAGCACTACGGGCTGGGTGTCATCCCCTGGTCGCCGCTGCACGGCGGCCTGCTCAGCGGGGTGCTGCGCAAGATCGCCGAGGGCGGGGCGGCGCGCGGCACCAGCGGCCGGGCCGCCGACGCGCTGGCCGAGCACCGGAGCACCATCGAGGCGTACGAGAAGCTCTGCGCGGACCTTGGGCACGACCCGGCGGACGTGGCGCTCGGCTGGCTGCTCTCCCGGCCCGGCGTGACCGCCCCGATCATCGGCCCGCGCACCGTCGACCAGCTCGACCGGAGCCTCGGTGCGCTGACCGTCGAGATCGACGAGGCGACGGAGCAGCGGCTCGACGAACTCTTCCCCCCGATCGGCAACGGCGGCCCCGGCCCGGAGGCCTGGGCCTGGTAACCCCGCCCGAACTCCGCCCGCCCCGCCCCCGCCCGCCCCGTCCCCGGCCGACCGCCGCCAGCCGGGTGGCCGGCGCGAATACGGCCGGCACGGTTTGCGGCGTGTCGCGGTGTCCCCGGCCGGGGTAACCCCGACACGCCGCAAATGGGGGGGGTGGGGCCACGCCGCCCCTGACCGGTCGGCACGGTTTGCGGCGTGTCGCGGTGTCCTAGGCCAGGATGGCCGCGACACGCCGCGAACGGGGTGGGTCGTGCCGGGGGCGGGTCGGTCAGAGGGGCCAGGCGGCGAGGCGGTCGTACGTCGGCCGGGGACCCGGGTGGCTGCGAACCAGCACCATCTCCGTGGCCGGCCACTCCGGGCCGGCGTAGTCCGCCAGCGCGACCCGGTCCGCCTCCACGTCGGCGCGGTCGATCCGGTCGCCGGGGCGGGCGATGGTCAGGTGCGGGCGGAACGGCCGGTCGTCGTGCGGGAGGTGGTTGCGGCGCAGGCCGATGCGGATCAGCCGGCCCAGCACGTGCAGGGCCTCGACCTCGCCGAGCAGGTCCACCCAGAGCACGGTGAACCGGCCCCGGCCGAACCGCCCGCCGCCGCCCAGCCGCAGCCGGGGTGAGCTGTCCCGGCCGGCGCGGGCGGTCTCCGCGGCGAGGCCCAGGGTGCTCTCCACGTCGACCAGCCGGTCGGCCTCCACCTCGCCGAGGAAGGCCAGCGTGACGTGCAGGTTCGCCGGGTCGGCGAGGCGTACGTTGATCCCCGCGGCGGCGGCGGCTCCGACCCGCAGCCCGACGATCCGGTCGGTGAGGTCCACGACCGCTGCGGGCGGCGGGTAGACCGCGACGAAGAGTCTCACGCCCGCCGGTTACGGGGTCGACCGCCGGCGCGGGCGGCCGGGAGGGCGAGCCCCGCCGCGGCGAGCACACCCTCGACCCGGACCCGTTCGATCTCCCGGTCGACGCCCTGCAACTCGGCGAGGTGCTCGGTGGCGCCCAGGGCGCGGCAGGCGGCCCGGAGCCGGTCGTCGTACGCCTCGATGACCGAGGCGTGCCACACCACCGAGCGGCCCCCGGCGGCGAGCCGGTGCCCGCCGAGGCGGCGCAGGTCGGCGGCGATGAGTTCGAGCGGCTGCCGGTCGGCCCGGTCGAGCTGGGTGAGGTCGACGTCGCGGGTGAGGGCGTCCGCCTCGATCGCCCGGTCCAGCCGGGCGATGGCGCGCCGCTCGCGTCGTCGCTCGCGCCACTCGCTCCAGCCGCAGACCACCCGGTCGAGGATCTCGTCGAGGCAGAAGAGCAGGGCGAAGAGCGCCGGCAGGCATGCCACGGCGAGGACCGCCAGTACGAGCGTCAGTGCGCTGCCGCCTCCCACGAATCGACGCTAAGGCCCCGACCCACCGGCCGCCACCGGATTGCCGGTATCCGGGAGCATCCGGTCCTTCGTCCGGGATCCGCTGGCGCCCGTTCGCGGCGTGTCGGTGTGTCCGGCCGGCGTGACACCCCGACACGCCGCGGCGCGGCGTCGTGACGGTGGCACGCCGGGCGGCCACGCCGACGGCCAGCAGGCGGGGCGGTGTCAGCCCGCGCCACCGGCGGCGGTCAGTAGTCGGAGGCGGAGACCACGTAGAAGCGGGGCAGGGGCAGCACCCGGAACCGGAGCCGGGCGCCGGCCCGGCGCAGCTGCCAGGTGAGCGCGAGCAGGGCGGTGGCCAGCGAGATGAGCCCGCCCATCCAGATGCTCGCCCCGGCGCCGTAGGTCTCGGCGACCCAGCCGATCAGCGGCGCGCCGACCGGGTTGGTGCCGAGGAAGACCAGCACCCACAGCGCCATCACCCGACCGCGGAACGCGGCGTCGGTGCCGAGCTGCACCCGCTGGTTGGCGGCCTGGGCGAAGAAGACCATGAAGAAGCCGGTGGGCAGGAGCAGCGTCACCACCAGCCAGTACGCCGGCGCGAAGCCGACCAGGGTGCCGAAGCTGGCGCAGCCGACCGCCGCGCCGAGCACCACCCACACCGAGGGGCGGCTGCGCCGCCCGGTGCCGGCGAGCGCCCCGGCCAGCGCGCCGATCGCCAGCGCGGTGCTGAACAGGCCGAACGAGGCCGCGCCGGTGTGGAAGACGGTCTTGGCCAGCGCGGCGAGGGTGAGCTGGAAGTTGAACAGCGTCATCCCGATCACCGACATCACCGCCATCGGCAGCAGCAGGTCGGGGCGGCGCCACACGTACCGCAGTCCGTCGATCACCTTCGCCGCGTCGCGTTCGCCGGCCGGTGGGAGATCCTTGCGGTGCAGCTCGGCGGGGCGCATCCGGACCACGGTGGCCAGCGGGGCGATGGAGCTGAGCGCGCTGAAGAGGAAGACCGGGCCGACGTCGAAGGCGGCGATGGCGAGGCCGGCGACGGCCGGGCCGACGATCCGGGCGGAGTTGAAGACCGCCGCGTTGAGCGAGAGGGCGTTGGGCAGCAGCGACATGCCGACCAGTTCGGAGACGAACGCCTGCCGGACCGGGGTCTCCACCGCGTTGGCGACGCCGAGCAGGGCGGCGAAGGCGAACACGTGCCAGAGCTGGACCAGGCCGGTGAGCACCAGCACCGCCATCACCAGCGCCAGCACGGTCCAGAACGCGTTGGCGGCGAAAAGCAGGAGGCGCTTGTCGTACCGGTCGGCGAGGCGGCCGGAGAGCAGGGTGAGCAGCAGCACCGGGGTGAACTGGAGCGCGGTGACCACGCCGAGCGCGGTGGCGGAGTTGCCGGAGAGCTCGAGGACGAGCCAGTCCTGGGCGATGAACATCATCCAGACGCCGATCAGTTTGATCAGCTGCCCGGTGGCGAAGAGTCGGTAGTTACGGACTCGTAGGGACTGGAACATCGTGCTCAGCTTCGCCTGCACTCTTGGTGCGCCTCCTCGCGTCAGGTACGCCTCATCCACAACGGACGAAGCGGACCGCGCGACGCGGTCAGGCGCGGGCGAGCTGCTGGAGAATCTCGGCGGCCCGCCGTAGCGTGTCGCGGTCGTCCTCCGGGAGCGCGGCCAGCCGGTCGGCCAGCCACTCGTCGCGGACCCGCTCGAACTGGTCGAGCACGGCCCGTCCCCCCTCGGTGGCCGAGAGGATGACCTGCCGGCCGTCGGTCGGGTGGGGAGTGCGCCGCACGAGGCCGCGCTCCTCCAACTTCGCGACGATCTTGGTCATCGTCGGCGGTTGCACCCGCTCGACGTCGGCCAGTTCCCGGGGCGTCAGCGCGCCCGCCAGCTTGAGGCTGGTGAGCGCGGAGAGCTGGGTGACCGTCAGGTCGCCGACCGGGCGGGCCTGTCGGACCCGCCGGTTGAGTCGGGTGATCGCATCACGCAACTGGGGGGCCAGCTGCGCCGGTGGCACGCGGTTCGCCGTCACCGTCCGCTCCGTCACAGTAGTTAGCCTAACTAATGAGCCTGGCTAACGACACGCGATATGACCAGGCTCACGGGGGCGTTTGTGCTGCTCCGGGCCGGGTATCCGGTTTCTGGCCCCGGCCCGGAGCGGCGGTGGAGCTACAGCACCACGGACTCGATCGGCCCGCGCAGGAAGTACAGGACGAAGAGCACGGCCACGGCGTGGAGCAGCGGGTGGACCTCCCGCGCCTTGCCCTTCGCGAGCTTGAGCACCACGTAGGTGATGACGCCGGCGCCGATGCCGTTGGAGATCGAGTAGGTGAACGGCATCAGGGTGATGGTGAGGAACGCCGGGATCGCGATCTCGTAGTCGGTCCAGTCGATGGTCCGCACCGCGGTCATCATCAGGAAGCCGACCACCACCAGCGCCGTCGACGCGGCCTCGAACGGCACCACCACCGCCAGCGGCGCGAGGAACATCGCCAGCAGGAACAGGCCACCGGTGACCAGGTTGGCCACCCCGGTCCGGGCACCCTCCGCGACACCGGCGGCGCTCTCGATGTACGACGTGTTGCTGGAGACGCTCGCCGCGCCACCCGCCGCCGCGGCGATCGAGTCGACCAGCAGGATCTCCTTCGCCCGCGGCGGGGTGCCCCGCTCGTCGAGCATGTCGCCCTCCTGGCCGATCGCGACCATGGTCCCCATGGTGTCGAAGAAGTCCGTGATCAGCAGGGTGAAGACGAACATCAGCGGCACCAGCCAACCGGCCCGGGTCCACGAGTCCAGCACGTTGAAGTTGCCCAGCAGCGACAGGTCCGGGAAGGCCACGACCTTGCCGGGCAGCTCCGGCACGTTCAGTGCCCAGCCCTCGGGGTTGGGCTTGCCGTTGACGAAGGACGGGCCGACGTTGGCGACCGCCTCCACGATGATCGCGAGCACGGTGGAGGCCAGGATGCCGATCAGGATCGCGCCGCGCACCCGGCGTACCACCAGCACCAGGGTGATCAGCAGGCCCACCACGAAGACCAGCAGCGGCCAGCTGATCAGCTTGCCGCCGATGCCGAGGCCGACCGGCACGGTCGTGTTCGCCACGTCCGGCACCCGCCGGACGAAGCCGGCGTCGACCAGACCGATGATGGTCAGGAAGAGGCCGATGCCGACGCCGATCGCCGTCTTCAGCTGGGTCGGCACCGAGCGGAACACCGCGGTGCGCAGGCCGGTGAGCACGAGGATCGCGATGATCACACCCTCGATCACCACCAGGCCCATCGCGTCGGCCCAGGTCATCTGCGGGGCGATCTCGTACGCCACCAGCGCGTTCACGCCGAGGCCGGCGGCCAGGGCCATCGGGAAGCGCCCGACGACACCCATCAGGATCGTCATCACGCCGGCCACCAGCGCGGTCGCGGCGGCGATCGCGGGGATGGCGAGCTTCTGGCCGTCGCCGTCGACGGCGCCACCCAGGATCAGGGGGTTCAGCACCACGATGTACGCCATCGTGAAGAAGGTCGCGAGTCCACCCCGGACCTCGCGGCTCATCGTCGAGCCACGGGCGGAGATCTCGAAGAACCGGTCGAAACCGTTCCGAGGGTGGGCGGGATCAGGTGGAGTGCCGTTGTCCGGCGGCGGCGCAATGGCCATCAGGTCCTCGCAGGTGATCTTCCGTTGTCGCGCGCATCGTCCCAGATCAGGACCCGGCAGCAAAAGTTGATCGCGTACGCTTTGCCCGTGCCACAGGAGCAGCCGCCGCGGCCCGAGCCGCTCGACCCGCCGATGGTCCCGTTCGCGGTGGCCGGGCTGGTCGCCTGGGCCGTGGCCGGTCTCGTGCTGCTGGCCTTCCGTGGTTGGCTCACCGAGCACGGGCACCAGGACTGGCTCTGGACCTGCCTGGCCGGTTTCCTGTGGGGCTTTCCCGGCCTGGCCGTGATGATGCGACACGACGCCAATCGGCGCCGCCGTCGGGAGTCGGCCCGTCGGGGCTGACCGTCAGGAGTGGCCGTACGGCTCCGCCGGTTCGGCCGTCCCCACCGAGCCGGGCGCCCGGCTGACCGACATCGCCTCGACCGCGCTGTCGTCGTAGACCGTGGGCAGCTCCTCGACCGCGGGCTCCCCGGTCTCCACCAGCGCCTCGGAGTGGGCGCCGCAGCCGTGGTCGGCGCTGACCACCCGCCCGTCGTCGGGGGCGTAGAAGTTGCCGCAGGCACCGAAGGACTGCCGCAGCGCACCGGCCAGCGGCAGGTAGAAGCCGCAGGTGCCGCAGCGGGCGGAGGCCGGCGCGGCGACCGAGATCGGCGCGGACGGGCCGTGGTCCCCGTCGTACCAGCGCTGGGCCGTGTCGGTGCGCCCCTCCCGGGACAGCACCCGGGGCCGGCCGAGGCCGAGCTCCCAGGAGACCTCCTCGACCGCCGGGTCGTCGGAGAGCAGGTAGCCGGGGGCGAGCCGCTCGTCGTCGGGCGCGGTGGGGAGCAGGTCACCGGGGCCCAGGTCGCCCGGCTTGAGCCGCTCCTGCCAGGGCAGCCAGCCCGGGGCGAGCAGGGCGTCGGAGCCGGGCAGCAGCACGGTCTCGCAGACCGTGACGTGCTTGCTGCGCGGCACCCGGGTGACGGTGACGGCCCAGCGCCAGCCCCGGTAGCCGGCCAGCTTGCATTCGAAGTAGTGGGTGACGACCCGGTCGCCCTCCGCGACGGCGCGCAGGTGGTCGCCGACGTCGGCGGGCTCCACCTCGGTGATCGCGTCGCGGGCCACCTCGACGGCGGCGGCGCAGACCTGGTCGAGGCGGGCGGCACGGGTGGAGGCGGGCCTGGTCACCCGTCCATTGTTCCCCATGCGCGTGGCCGCCTGACACCGACTCCCCGATGTGCGTCTTGTCCCGGTGGCGCGACGCGCGTGGATCAGATGGGTGAGGATGGTGCACATGCCGCTGTTCTCCCGCTCCGGGCGGTCCGTACTCGGTAGGACCGTCGGCACGGGCATCCGCGCCACCCGTCTGCTGCTCCGTGGTTCGGCCCGCGGCGGGCGCTGGATGACCCGGCGGGCCGGGTCGGCGCGGGCGAAGGGCGCGGGCGGCGAGGTCGGCATGGTCCGCCTCTTCGACCTGCACGCGGTCTCCTGCGCAGGCGACACGTTGATCGCCATCGGCCTGGCCGGGACGATCTTCTTCGACGTCCCGCTGGGCGAGGCGCGCAGCAAGGTGGCGCTCTACCTCCTGGTCACGATGGTGCCGTTCGCGATGCTCGCCCCGGTGGTCGGTCCGCTGCTCGACCACTTCCGGCACGGCCGCCGGTACGCGCTCGCCACGACCATGCTCGGCCGGGCCTTCCTGGCCTGGTTGATCTCGGACTACATCCACGGCTTCGGCCTGTACCCGGCGGCGTTCGGCGTGCTGGCGCTCTCCCGGGCGTACGGGGTGGCCCGCTCGGCGGCCGTGCCCCGACTGCTGCCCGAGGGGCTGGGGTTGTCCCAGGTGGGTGCGCGGGCCAGCGTCTACGGCACGGTGGCCGGCGCGTTGGTGGCCCCGATCGGGTTGGCCGCGTTCTGGTTCGGGCCGCAGTGGCCGCTGCGGGTCGCGTCGGTGATCTTCCTGGTCGGCATGGTGATCGCCCTGCGCCTGCCGCCGAAGGCGGACTCCGAGCCGCCCGAGCGGGTGCCGCGTCCGCTGCGGGCGCTGCGCCGCGACGGCGACCGGCCGCTGGGTCGGGGGCGGCCGGCGGGCCGGCTGGTCATCGCCACCCTGATCGGCGCGGCGGCGCCGCGCGCGCTCTACGGCTTCCTGCTGCTCTTCCTCGCGTTCGCGTTGAAGAAGGGGGACCTGACCACCGAGTTCTTCGGCCGGGACCTGAGCGCGGAGGTCGCGCTGGGTCTGGTCGGCGGCGCGCTGGCGGTGGGCGGCTTCCTGGCCACCGCGGTCGGCACCCGGCTGCGCATCCACCGGCCCGCGGCGATCCAGTCCAGCAGCCTGGTCATCGTGGCGGGGGTGGCGGTCCTGGCCACGATCAAGTTCTCCCTGCCGATGGTGGTGGTGCTCTGTCTGGTCGCCGCCCTGGCCAGCGGGATCGCCAAGCTGGCCGTCGACGCCTCGATCCAGGAACGCATCCCGGAACGGCTGCGGGCCAGTTCCTTCGCCCACTCGGAGACGGCGCTGATGCTGGCGTTCGTGGCCGGCGGCGCGCTGGGCCTGGTCCCGTTCGACGGGCGGGTCGGCATCGCCGTGGCCGCCGGGGTGGGCACCCTCGCCGCGGTGCGGGGCGTCATCGTGGCGGGCCGGCTCCGCGCCGAGCGGCTGGCGGGCCGACCTCTCGGCGACGAGGAACTGGCCGACCGGGGACCCGGGCCGGACGAGCCCACCCGGGACGCGCCCACCCGGGACGCGCCCGTCCCGGAGGCCGCGCCGACCTCGCCGGCACCCACCGGGGCCTCCCCCGGCCCGGCCGACGACGCCGGGCTCGCCCCACCCGGCTACCACATCTACCGGCCCTCCTCGTCCGTCGGCGGGCCGGGAGGCGCGGACGACGAGCAGCGTCGGGAGTCCCAGGGGCCGGTGGCGTGACGGGGTTGCTGGTGCTGACGGCCGTACCGGCCGAGGCGGAGGCCGTCCGAGCCGGCCTCACCGACCCGACGGTGACGGTACGACCGGTCGGGGTGGGGCCCGCCGTGGCGGGCGCGGCGACGGCCCGGCTGCTGGCGTTGGCCGAGGCGGCGGGTCGTCCGTACCGTGCGGTGGTCAGCGCCGGGATCGCCGGCGGTTTCGCCGGTCGGGTGCCGGTCGGCGGGACCGTGCTGGGTACCCGCAGTGTCGCCGCCGACCTGGGCGCGGAGTCCCCCGAGGGGTTCATCCCGGTCGACGAGCTGGGCATGCCACCGGAGCTGCTCGGCGGCGGTCGCACGGTCGACGCCGACCCGGAGCTGCTGGCCACCCTGCGGGCGGCGCTGCCGGGGGCGGTCGTCGGCGCGGTCCTCACGGTCAGCACCGTGACCGGCACGGCGGCGAGCACCCGGGCCCTGGCCGACCGGCACCCGGACGCGGTGGCCGAGGCCATGGAGGGGTACGGAGTGGCGGTGGCCGCCGCGCAGGCGGCCGTGCCCTTCGTCGAGCTACGTACCGTCTCCAACCCGATCGGGCCCCGAGACCGGGGGGCGTGGCGGATGCGGGAGGCGTTCATCGCCCTGACGGAGGCCGCCCGGACGCTGCGCTGACCGGACGGTCGAGGGCCAGCGCGACGGGTCGCGGCGACTCCCCACGGAACCCGCAGGCGGCGAGGAATGCGACACCACCCCCGTCGGCCACCGCGGCGACCCGGGCGACGCCGACCCGCTCCATCCGCCCCAGGAGCGCCTCCACCAGGCGCCGCCCCACGCCGAGCCGCCGATGCTCGCCGGCGACCAGCACACCGTCGAGCACCAGCTCGCGGGGCCACCTCTCCTCGTCGAACCCGTACAGCAGGTGCGGGCTGCGCTCGTGGGCACGTAGCTCACCGATCAGCTCCCCGCCCGGCAGCTCCGCGACGAACCGCCAGGCCGTCTCCGGCCGGCCGTCGCCGGTGACCCACCGCACCCGGAACTCCCGGCGAATCTGTTCGGCCCGGCGCCGCCGGTCCCGGTACCCCCGGTCCCGCTCGTAGGTGGCGGGCGGCAACGGTAACGGATACCGCTCGGGCGGCAGGTTGTACCAGTCCGCCCACCACGCCCCCGGCCAGTCCCGGGGCTCCCGCACCGGCCACACGTCCAGATGAGCCGGGTAGCGTCGCCCAGCCCGATCCCGAAGCTCGTCGTGCGGCACCGCCGGCAGGGAGCACGTCACCTCGGCTTCGCCGGAACAGGTGGCGTCGTCCCCGCCCGCCGGCGCGGCGACCGGCCCGACGCCCGCCGGCGCGAGGACCGGCCCGACGCCCGCCGGCACGGCGACCGGCCCGACGCCCGGCGGCAGGGAGGTGCCAGGCGGCACGGCGACCGGGCCCGAGACCGGCGGCACGGAGACCGGGCCCGAGACCGGCGGCACGGAGACCGGGCCCGAGACCGGCGGCACGGAGACCGGGCCCGAGACCGGCGGCACGGAGACCGGGCCCGAGACCGGCGGCACGGAGACCGGGCCCGAGACCGGCGGCACGGAGACCGGGCCCGAGACCGGCGGCACGGTGACCGGGCCGGAGACCGGCGGAGCCACCGAGATCACGATCCGCCCTCCGACGGCCCGCACCAGGCGCTCAACGGTCCCGAACCTGGGCTCGCGTGCCCCCGACTCGATCCGCGCCAGGGTGGCCTGCGGCACCCGGACCGCTCGGCGAGTTCCCGCTGACTCAGGTCGGCGGCGCGACGCAGCGCCCGCAGGGTGGCGGCGAGGTCGACCAGTGGTGCCACTGTCTTGGTCACCAACCCATGCTCCGGCGAGCGGCCCACCCTCTTCAACCGCCGCCGTCCACCTGTGGACAAAGCTGTGGACAAGTGGCCGGCCTGGGGACAGCGATGTGGGTGCCGACGCTTTAGAGCTGATGACGTAAACGACTCAAGCCCACCCGCGCCCAAGGGCTGTTGCCGACGGTGGCGACGGCTGGACGGCGGTGGCGGTGGCGGAGTGGCGGTGGCGGTGTGGCGGTGGCGGTGGCGGTGTGGCGGTGGCGGTGTGGCGGTGAGTCGTTTGCGTCATCAGCTCTAAAGCACGCGACCGAGGTCCTGGCCGCCGGCGAGGGCAGGGCAGAGGGGCGACGGCATGCGGCAGCACCAACGCCACCGGCGGCACCGGCGGCACCGGCCACCGGCGGAGATCACAGTGGGCGGGGCGGGGTGGGCGGGCGGGGGCGGAGGCAGGGCTACCGTGGGGGCGTGGCGCTCACCCTGGCGATCTCGCCCTGCCCCAACGACACGTTCGTCTTCGACGCCCTGGTGCACGGGCGGGTGCCCGGCGCGCCGCCGGTCGAGGTGACCTACGCGGACGTCGACGTCACCAACACCGCCGCCGAGCGTGGCGCGTTCGACCTGGTCAAGGTGAGCTACGCGGCGCTGCCGTGGCTGCTGGACGACTACCACCTGCTGCCCTGCGGCGGGGCGCTCGGGCGGGGCTGCGGCCCGCTGGTGCTGACTCGCGGCACCCTCGGCGGCGACCGGACCGGCGACAGCGACGATCGGGCCGGTGACACCGGCGACAGCGACGATCGGACCGGCGACAGCGACGATCGGACCGGCGACACCGGCGATCGGACCGGCAACGGCGGCGACGGCGGCGGCGGTCGGGCCAGTGCGCTCGCCGGTCGGGCCAGTGCGCTCGCCGGTGGGGCCGGGGTGGCTCGGCGGGCGGAGCCAATCGACCTGTCCGGGGCCACCGTGGCGGTGCCCGGCGACCGGACGACGGCGTACCTGCTCTTCCGGCTCTGGGCGGCGGAGCGGCCGCCGGCCCGGATCGAGGTGGTGCCGTTCCACGAGATCATGCCCGCGGTGGCCGCCGGTCGGTACGACGCCGGCCTGGTCATCCACGAGGCCCGCTTCACCTACCACCGGCACGGGCTGACCGCCCTGGTCGACCTGGGCGAGTGGTGGGAGGCCGACACCGGCCTCCCGATCCCGCTCGGCGCCATCCTGGCCCGCAAGGGCGCCGTCGACCCGGTCGAGGCCGCCGGCTGGATCCGGGAATCGGTCCGGCAGGCGTGGGCGGACCCGGCGGTGAGCCGCGACTACGTGCTCCGCCACGCCCAGGAGATGGAGCCCGACGTGGTGGACCGGCACATCGGCCTCTACGTCAACGAGTTCACCGCGGACCTGGGGGACGCGGGCTTCGCCGCCGTGGAGGCGCTGCTGGGCCGGGCCGCCGCCGCCGGGCTGGTCCCTCAGACCTCCAGCTCGCGCGCCACCGCGTGGACCAGCTGAGCGATCTTCTGCGCGGTCTTCTTGTCCGGGAAGCGGCCCCGGCGCAGGTCCGGCTGCACCTTCGCCTCCAACACCTTGATCATGTCTTCGACCAGGCCGTGCAGCTCCTCGGCGGGCCGCCGGCGCAGCTCCGCCATCGACGGCGGGGCCTCCAGCAACTTCACCCCCATGGCCTGGGCGCCCCGGCGGCTGTCCACCACGCTGAAATCGACGCGCTGCCCACCCTTGAGGTCGGTGACACCCGCCGGTAGCGCGCCCTTGGGCAGGAACACGTCGCCACCCTCGTCACTGGTGACGAACCCGTATCCCTTGGCCGCGTCATACCACTTCACTCGACCCGTCGGCACCTGAGAACCCCTGCTTCACTTGAGACGTCTGCTGCTCCAAGGCTAGCCCGATGATCCGGTCCAGCGCCGCCGGGAATCCGCAGAGGTCGTCCAGCACCAGGTGCGCCCCGGCGGCCCGCAGCTCGTCCGGGGTGCACGGACCGGTGGCCACCCCGAGCCCGGGGATCCCCGCCGCCGCCGCGGCCACCATGTCCGCGACGTGATCCCCCACGTAGAGCCCGGCCCCGTGCTCGCGCAGCGCGGACGCCTTCTCCTCGGCGAAGAGGTCCCCGGCCAGCTCGTCCACGGCCAGCCCGAGGTGGTCCAGGTGAAGCCGCGCCAACCGGCCGATCTTCGAGGTCACCACCATCACCCGCCCGCCGCGGGCGTGCACCGCGTCCACCGCCTCCCGCGCCCCGGGCAGCGGCACCGTCGGCGTGATCGCGTACGCCGGGTAGAGCTCGCGGTAGATCGTCACCGCCTCCTCGACCTGCTCCGGCGGGAACCAGTGGGCGATCTCGGTGCGCAGCGGCGGGCCGAGCCGGGACACGGCCAGCTCGGCGTCCACGTGCACCCCGGTCCGGGCGGTCAGCGCCCGGTAGCAGGCGGCGATGCCGGGACGGGAGTCGACGAGGGTCATGTCCAGGTCGAATCCGACCATCAGCGCGGGCATGCGACGAACCTACCGGCACCGCCGGGCGGGACCGGCCCGGCCCGACCGGTGGTGCGCCGGCCGAGCCGGTCGTCCGAGGGGCGGGAAGCCGCTCCGGCGGGCTAGCGTGGAACGACGATGACCACCTCACTCGCCGATCACCTGCGCGCGCTGCCCGACGAGTCGCTCGCCGCCCTGCTCCAACTGCGGCCCGACCTCGTCGTGCCGGTGCCGGCCGACGTCTCCGCCCTCGCCACCCGGGCCGAGTCGCGGGTCTCCGTGGCCCGCGCCCTGGACGGGCTGGACCAGTTCACCCTCCAGATCCTCGACGCCGCCCGGCTGACCCGCGACCCGGCCGACGCCACCACCTCCACCGAGGCGGTGCTCGCCACGGCCACCGCCGGGCCGCACCCGCCCGCGCCGGCCGTCGTCCGACGCGCGGTGGACAAGCTGCGCGCGCTCTTCCTGCTGTACGGCCCGGAGTACGCGCTCCGCGTGGCCGCCAGCGTGGACGAGGTCTCGTCGTACCCGGCGGGTCTGGGCCGACCGGCGGCGGAGCTGGACCCGCGGACGGCGGCGCTCTGCGCGGACCCGGCGAAGCTGCGGCGGACGCTGCTCTCCGCTCCCCCGTCGGCCCGGGCGATCCTGGACCGGCTCGCCGCCGGCCCGCCGGTGGGCAGCGTGCCCCCGGGCGCGCTGCGCGCGCCCGCCCTCGGCGCCGAGGACGACCTGCCCCCGGACCTCACCAACGGTGGCGCGCCGACCGGCTCGCCGGTGCGCTGGCTGGTCGACGCGGGGCTGCTGGTGCCGGTCTCCGCCAGCACGGTGGAACTGCCCCGCGAGGTGGGGCTGCTCCTGCGCCGGGACAGCGGCCCGCTCGGCCCGCTGCGCACCAGCCCCCCGCCGGTGGCCGCCGCGCCCCGCGAGGCCAAGGTCGTCGACTCGGCCGGCGCCGGGCAGGCCATGGAGGTGGTACGCCACACCGAGGCGCTGCTGGAGGCGCTGGCCGCCGAGCCGGCGCCGGTGCTGCGCTCCGGTGGTGTCGGGGTGCGCGACCTGCGCCGGCTGGCCCGGGTCGTGGGGCAGGACGAGTCCACCACCGCGCTGCTCTTCGAGGTGGCGTACGCGGGCGGGCTGGTCGGCGAGCTGGACCTGCCCGGTGCCACCACCACCCGGCACGGCGCGGACCAGCAGGTGCTGCCCACCGGCGGGTACGAGGTGTGGCGGGCGGTGTCGCTGGCGCACCGCTGGGAGCAGCTCGCCCGGGCGTGGCTGACGATGAGCCGGCAGGCCGGCCTGGTCGGGCAGCGCGACGAGCGGGACCGGCCGATCAGCGTCCTCTCCGCCGAGGCGGAACGGGCCGGTGCGCCGGCCGCCCGCCGGGCGGTGCTCGGGGTGCTGGCCGACCTGGAGCCGGCCACCGCGCCGACGCCGGAGGAGGTGCTGGAGCTGCTCGACTGGCGGGCGCCGCGGCGCAGCCGGGGGCGGGAGGCCGCGCACCGGGAGGTGCTCGCCGAGGCAGCCCAGCTCGGCGTGACCGGGCTCGGCGCGCTCACCTCGTACGGGCGGCTGCTGCTGGCCGACGTGACCGAGGCCGACGAGCGGGCCGCCGACCCGCTGGGGCTGCACGCGGACGTCGAGAGCGGCGACCCGTCGAGCACGGTGCGGGCGCTGGACGCCCTGCTCCCCGCCCCGGTCGACCATTTCCTCGTGCAGGCCGACCTGAGCGTGGTGGTGCCGGGCCCGCCCGACCCGGCGCTCGCCGCCGAGCTGGACGTGGTGGCCGAGCACGAGTCGGCGGGCGGGGCGAGCGTGCACCGGGTGACCACGGCGAGTGTCCGCCGCGCCCTGGACGCCGGCTACACCGCCGAGGACCTGCACGCGCTCTTCCGCCGCCGGTCCCGTACCCCGGTGCCGCAGGGGCTGACCTACATGGTGGACGACGTGGCGCGCAAGCACGGCGGGCTGCGGGTGGGCTCGGCCGGCGGGTACGTGCGCAGCGACGACGAGGCGCTGCTGGCGGAGGTGCTCGCCGACCGGCGGTTGGAGTCGCTGGCGTTCCGCCGGCTCGCCCCGACGGTGCTGGTCACCCCGTACCAGGTGGGGCGGATGTTGACGGCGCTGCGCGACACCGGGTACGCCCCGGTGCCGGAGGACGCCACCGGCGCGGCGGTGCTGTCCCGGCCGAAGACCCGGCGGGCGCCCGCCCGGGTCCCGGTGACCACCCGGAGCCTCGACCCGCTGGCCACGCCGAAGTTGTCGACGCCCCGCCTGCTGGGCGTGGTGGAGCAGATCCGGCGGGGCGAGGCGGCGGCGCGGGCGGCCCGACGGGCGCCGGCGGTGGTGCGCGGCGGCGCGGTGCGCACCGCGGCCGGCCCGATGCCGGCGCACAGTCACAGCGACGCCCTGGCGGTGCTCCAGCAGGCGGTACGGGACAAGGCGCTGGTCTGGGTCGGATACGTCGACGCGCACGGGGCGACCGCGTCGCGGCTGCTCCGCCCGGTGTCGATCGGCGCCGGTTACCTGCGCGCCGAGGACGACCGGACGGAGATGCTGCACACCTTCGCCCTGCACCGGATCACCGCGGCGGTACGGGAGGAGTGAGGCCCCGCCCCGGTGCCGGTCAGGTGCCGGGGCGGCGGCCGACGAGCGACACCCGGTGGCCGACCTTGCCCAGCTCCCAGAAGCGCACCGCGTCGGCGGGCAGCAGGTTGATGCAGCCGTGCGACCCGATCGCGCCGTTGTGCAGCCAGGTGGTGGTCTCGTGGAAGCCGATCCCGCCGTTGAACTGCTGCCAGTACGGCAGCCAGACCTCGTACGGGTCGGACCATTCCTTCAGGTCCCGGTTGAAGATCTTGTAGGTGCCGGCGGGGGTGGCGAAGCCGGCCATCCCGGTGCGGGTGACGGTCGGGCCGGCGACGACCTCGCCGCCGCGCATCACCCAGGTGGTCTGCCGGGTCAGGTCGACGCAGAAGGTGGTGCCGGAGCCGGCCTTGCACCGCTTGACGTCGGTGGTGGCGAGCCGCTTCGCCACGCCGTACGTGAGGGGGCCGGCGCGGCCGGCGACGGGGCGGATGTCGTACCGCTTCTGGAACTTCTTGATCGCTTTGCAGTCGGCGGCCGACTGCCGGCCGTCGACGGTGACCTTGCCGAACCCGCCGAGCTCGGCGAGGTACGCCTCGACCTCGCGCTGGTGTTCGCCCTGCGGGCACCCGGCGGCAGGGGCCTGCGTCGGCGCGGTTCGGCTGGGCTTCGGCTGCGGCGTCGCGGGGGTGCCGCGCACCGGTTTGGGGGCGGTGGTCGCCTTCGTCCGGGTGGGGGTGGGCTCCGACCGGGTCGGCTGGTCGGGCGCGGCGACGGCGCTCGCCCCCGATCCTTGTCCCGCCGAGCCGACCGGGGCGAGCCCTCCTCCAACGCCACCCGGGTCGGCCTGCGGATCGAGCGCGCATCCGGCGACACCGACCAGCGCGACCACGGCCAGGGCGGCGACCCGGAGGTGCAGTCGAACCTGTGTCATGTGTGTCCTCCCGAGTCTGCCGTCCTCTTGGTAGACGTGTCGGGCTTGCGAAACGTTGCACCCGGTGACCGTTTTTTTCGGGGGTCACCCGGTCGCGTGCAACACTGGATGGTCGGCCGGGCGGGCGGGTACCGCCTGTGAGCTGCCGACGATCCCGGTCGACGAGAGGACGCTGGCGTGAGTGGTGGACCGCTGATCGTGCAGTCGGACAAGACCCTGCTGCTGGAGATCGACCACCCCGACGCGCAGTCCTGCCGGATGGCGATCGCCCCCTTCGCCGAGTTGGAGCGCTCCCCGGAGCACGTGCACACCTACCGGTTGACGCCGCTGGGGTTGTGGAACGCCCGGGCCGCCGGCCACGACGCCGAGGCCGTGGTGGACGCGCTGATCAAGTACTCGCGCTACCCGGTGCCGCACGGGCTGCTGGTGGACGTGGCGGAGACGATGGACCGGTACGGCCGGCTCCAGCTCGCCAACGACCCCGCGCACGGGCTGGTGCTGCGGGCGCTGGACCGGCTGGTGCTGATCGAGGTGGCGAAGAGCAAGAAGCTCGCCGGCATGCTCGGCAACAAGATCGACGACGACACCATCCAGGTGCACCCGTCGGAGCGGGGCCGGCTCAAGCAGGCGCTGCTGAAGCTGGGCTGGCCGGCGGAGGACCTGGCCGGGTACGTCGACGGCGAGGCGCACCAGATCGACCTGGCCGAGGCCGGCAAGGAGGGCCGCAAGCCGTGGACGCTGCGGTCGTACCAGCGGGAGGCGGTGGAGGCGTTCTGGGCCGGCGGCTCGGGCGTGGTGGTGCTCCCCTGCGGCGCCGGTAAGACGCTGGTCGGGGCGGCGGCGATGGCCGAGGCGAAGGCCACCACGCTGATCCTGGTGACCAACACCGTCGCCGGCCGGCAGTGGAAGCGGGAGCTGATCGCCCGCACCTCGCTGACCGAGGAGGAGATCGGCGAGTACTCCGGCGAGCGCAAGGAGATCCGCCCGGTCACCATCGCGACGTACCAGGTGCTCACCTCGCGGCGCGGCGGCGCGTTCACTCACCTGGACCTTTTCGGGGCCCGCGACTGGGGCCTGGTCGTCTACGACGAGGTCCACCTGCTGCCCGCGCCGATCTTCCGGTTCACCGCGGACCTCCAGGCCCGCCGCCGGCTCGGCCTGACCGCGACTCTGGTCCGCGAGGACGGCCGGGAGGGCGACGTGTTCAGCCTGATCGGCCCCAAGCGGTACGACGCGCCGTGGAAGGACATCGAGCAGCAGGGCTGGATCGCCCCGGCCGAGTGCACCGAGGTACGGGTGACGCTGACCGACGCCGAGCGGATGTCCTACGCGACCGCCGAGGCCGAGGAGCGCTACCGGATGGCGGCGACCGCCCGCACGAAGCTGCCGGTGGTGCGCGCCCTGGTCGAGCGGCACCCGAACGACCAGGTCCTCGTGATCGGCGGGTACATCGACCAGCTGCACCAGCTCGGGGAGTACCTCGACGCGCCGATCGTGCAGGGGTCGACCACCAACAAGGAGCGGGAGCGGCTCTTCGACGCGTTCCGCACCGGGGAGATCCGGACCCTCGTCATCTCCAAGGTCGGGAACTTCTCGATCGATCTGCCGGAGGCGGCGGTGGCGATCCAGGTTTCCGGGACGTTCGGGTCGCGGCAGGAGGAGGCGCAGCGGCTGGGGCGGGTGCTGCGGCCGAAGGCCGACGGGCGACAGGCGCACTTCTACACGGTGGTGTCCCGGGACACCATCGACACCGAGTACGCGGCGCACCGGCAGCGGTTCCTGGCGGAGCAGGGGTACGCGTACACGATCGTGGATGCGGACGACGTACTGGGGCCGAGGCTCCCGACCAGTGACTGACGCGGGCATTTATCGACTCCGTGGCACTGTCCGGCCCACCCAGGGCTAATCGTCCGATCCCTCGTCCGACTCAGCTATCAACAGAGGCAGCATAGGAGCCGAGGCGGTGCCGGCACTATCGATAAGTTCTCGAGATAGCTCGCCTTAACGCCTCCCCTTTGCGGCTACTCAATCTTCTTAGATTTGCGGCTACTCATCTTCTTAGCGACTAGCAGGGATCCGCTGCTCATCGATGAGGGCGGCGTACCTTTCATATTCCGTGGCCACTTGAGAGGCGATGCGCACTAGGGTCCCCTCTTCCATTCGATAGGTCCGATCCGGGTCGCCGCGGAAGGAAAGCCAGTTGAAGCTTGTTGAAATCCAAGTATCATCAAAAATCAAGATCTTGGCGTGGGTGCTTGGCAGTCGCGCGAACGTGAACAGATCGTGATACCGGCGCTGAAGATTGCCCAGGCGCTCGAGCGCCTTCGGATCCGATCCACGATCGTCGTTTCCGAAACCATACGCGATGGACACTCGAACACCCGCGCGGATCCGCCGTTCCAGCCGGCTAAGGAAGCTAGCGTCAACCACAGCCGCCTTGACCCAAGGGGAAATCACCAGAATTCTAGAACGAGCGGTTTCCAGAGCCTCCCGCAGCAGTTCCCTGTGCTCCAGCATACTTACGCTCCGAACAGGAATGTTCGCAAGTTCCTGCTCTGCGCTGCTCGTTGGCGCCAACTGTGTAATCGACGGGGCGCTTACCTGGGCGGCTTCGAGCCGTCCGTTGATCGTCGTGGCGCGCAGGTCCGCGATGTCCGCTTGTCCGACCCGTGCAGCTTCAATTTCCTCGTTCAACATGGGCCGCGGCACCGGCTCAGCCACCCGGATACCAAGTCTTTCTGCCCCACCGAGCGCATTCAGGGCTAATTCGTGACGTTGACTAAGATCCCCGTCAACAGACACGGCAAGTTGCACCTCACCTCGGTCCACATCGCCGTAGACGAGGAGTTTTACGGGCAGGAATCTATGCGTGTTGGGATGCACCTTGCGGACGTTCAGAACCTCGAAACGGGGACGGTCGACGGTGCGGCCAGCGAGCAGAGCATTCAGGGCGGGAGCCGTCAAGTCAGCAGCGGAGATTCGGGACGTCCGCGACGCCGGAAGCAAAATCATTCCCGATTCTTCAGCCTCCCGCCTCGCGATCAGCTCATTTCTCGAGTAATCAGCGACTGCCCATGTGAGGCGGTCGAAGGTCACCGGCAATTGCTTCTCTACCGGCTGCACAGCCTCGAGTTCCTGCACCGCCCGTTTGCCGCGAGGAGTCAGGATCAGCGGACGCCTGCCAGCCGCCCGGCTGATGTTGTCTGAGCGCGCTTGATCGGCGACAGTTGATTCGACAAGTTGCGGCTCTAGCCCGAGAAAGGCGGCAATGTCGTCGACTGATGGCAGCCCCGCATCCGTGAAACGCAGGACGAACTCATCGAGAAGTGGGAGAGCCTTTCGCTCCTGTGCCAGCACGTCCGTGCCCACGACCGTCACCGGTAGAGCTGCATCTTCGATGGCTATCAATTCGAGACCAGGGCGCTGATTACGGAAGCGTTGCTGCAGGAGCGTATCGGCGTCAAGCATGGTCGGCCTTTCGAAGCTCGCAGTCTTCAGGATGGGAGGCGATGTAGTCCAAGACCTCGCGGAGTGCGCCAGGCGAAGACCGACAGAAGTCAGCATCACCAACGATGGTCAGGCCAAAGCGTGCTCTGGACAACGCGACATTAATACGCCGCCAGTAATCTGCTCCCAAGAAGCCCAGCCGACCCCCGGAATTGCTCCTCGTTACAGAGAAAAGAGCGACATCGCATTGCCGCCCCTGTACCGCGTCAACCGACTGAACATTGATGTCAAGATTGCGTAACGAGGCAGTCGCCGTACGTCGCTTGAGTTCGTCAACCTGCCTGCGATAGGGGGCAATCAGGAGAACCTCGAGTGGTCTACCATTTGAGGGCTTGGCAATCAAGTTCTTGCTGACCGCTCCGTCCAAGGCCCGCAGCCGATCGAGAACTATCCTTGCTTCCTCTCGGTTGGCCACACTTCTGTCCGAACCACTAGGCACGTCCTCCCGGCGTCGATCTCCGAGATGTGCGGTGTCTATCCACAGGACTGGTTTGCCGAGAAGCTCATAGCCTCGCAGGCCTTGCGTATTTGGTGAACGAAGCTTGCCGTCGTAGAAGCAGGTGGAGATCATGTCGCCGATGGCGCGGATCATTCGATATTGGTCAGTAAGCATGAACTGCGAGTGCGCCGGCAAGCGGTGCGCCATCCGCTGGAACAGCGTCTGTCGGACGAAATCCGCCTCGAGGCCATACTCGCCGAGCAACTCGGGCGAGCGAAGAAGCTCCTCGTCTAGCGGAGGAAGCTGGCTCGTATCTCCCACCAGGATCCAACGTCTCGCGCGGGCCATAGGCACGAGAGCCTCGGTCGCAGTGGCTTTAGACGCCTCGTCGAGGATGCATAGGTCAATATCTAGGCTTCTTACAGCAGCATGACTCAGGAACCCGAGGCACGTGCCAGCAACCACTCTGGCCGTATTTAGGAAGGCAGTCGCGAGATTGCGGTCAGAGGAAACCCGCTGGAGCCACTGGGCTTGAAGATCAAGTAGTCGCAGGAGTGTCTGCCCTCTACCGGTGCTGCCGATGAGCACGTCGACGGCCGACCGCGCATCATCGGCGGACATGTCCACACGGACCGTAAGATCGCCTGCCAATTGACGCTGCGCCTCTGCAACCAGTTCGGTCTGTTGATCCAGCAGGCGGTCCATCCGCTCCTGTAGGCCAGCAGCGTCGTCAACAACCCCGAGGCTGGTCGCAAGATCAGAAGAGTCGCCGGAACCGCTGGAGGCGTCAATGTATGCCTGCACAGCATCCTGCTCTTGCAAGACACTGACAAGCTGCTGCAGCGCCAGTGCTGCTCGCAGGTGAGCCGACTCGATTCCGACCGCGCCTGCTTCCTGCTCCAAATGCCCTTCGGCTTTGCGCCGAATGGCGGCTGCCCATTTACTCATACGTTGGTCTAGAAGCAGGTGTTTCACGGCCACGTCCACCCGCGGATCATCCGGTTTACCGAGCCGGACCAAGCCTCCAACACCTGCGGCTTCTAGTCGGGAAAGGGCATTGTCAACGGCAACGTGGGTCTGACTCACAATAAGCACACGGCCGTCGGGCTGCATCTGGAGGAATTGGTAGACGGTCTCGGCGATAAAGTCCGTCTTTCCGGTTCCGGGTGGGCCCTGCACCAGGACCAGGTCGGGAGCCCCGAGAGCTGCCGAGACAGCATTGCGCTTGCCGTCGTCGAGGCTTCGGTTCCAGGACGTGATCGTCTTTGGCACCGGCGCGGAGACCACGGTCGGATCGAGGACTATATCCCGCAGGTCATCCCGTGCCGACGTTCCACTCTTGATCGCCGAAACGGCATCCATCTGCCTTTGCAGGGCAATCTTGGTCGGACCGAGGTACGGAACGAGTGTGGCGCGGGCCGGCAAGACAGGAAGTGCACGCCTTGCTCGCAATGTGATTTCACCGTCAGCCTGCGCGATGACCTCTCCACGGGCAATGGTGCGACGCGACTCCTCAATTACTACTTCCATCTCGTCGCCGACAAGGTCAAGGTCCGTCTGGTTGGTCAGAGAGAAGTCCACCTCGCGACCACGCGCGTGGCGACCTTGGTACTGCAGTGGGCGTCGCTCGCCACGCGCGATCTCTTCACGCGCCTGGAGAAGGCGCCCCCAATCGTCGAAGAGGTCATCTTGCAGCGCTCGGTCCTGGGCGAAATCCCGCGCGGCCAGTTTCGAGTCGTAAAAGTCTTCTAGTCCTCGAATGAGAGCCTCAAGGCCAGCGTTAGCCGAGCTGCGGTCCTGCGGCGGTGCGCAGGTCCATGTCACCTGTCGTCCGACATTCATTGAACGGCGCCGTATGGCTTCGAGTGCCTCATAGTCGAGTGTTCGAGCGGCGGTAACGATGAAGGCGCCTTGACTTTCGTCGGGCTTCAAGGTCAGCCTCCAGCCAGCCCCAACTACGAAGATAACTTTCCGATCAATGTTCGCTGTTTCACGGTCGAACCGGAAATCGGCGAAAACCTCCCCCTTCAAATCGGCCATAACTAGCGCCTCGGGGGTGTCCGCATCGTCTGTAATGCCGCCGGCGAGCAGTTGCCGCTGGGCGCTCGCGGTCAACTTCAGCCATGCCACGTTTCGTCGGGCAGCGCGAAGGCCAACATCCCTGCCGACGGCTTGTCTGAGTTCTTCCGCAAATACCGTGCCATTTGCTGGCCTTTGTGTGGGGTCGGTACTAGTACAGCGTTGGAGAAGTCTGCGGACATCCGGTGGGACATTTATTGCTTCGAGCGCGGGGGCGACCTCGTGGAAGTCGGTAATGCGCGCTTGATGCATGGCCTGGATTAGGAGAACGCCCATCGAGTAAACGTCACGGACATACGGCAGGGGCGCATCGGCCTCGGGAGGCGCGTAAGGACCTGATCGAAACATCCCAACCGTTCGATCAGATTGGTCCAAACTGGTGCGGATCTTCGAAATACCGAAGTCTGCCAACAGCGGAGACCCGTCTGCTGCAATCAAAACGTTCTTTGGCTTGATGTCTCGATGCTCGATCAGTTTCAGATGGGCGTGGGACAACGCGGATGCCAGTGGTTGTGCGACCGAGGTGGCTAACTGCTCCCATTCATAGGGTCCGCCCTGTTTCAATACATCGTTGAGGGATCGGTCGACCCAATCGAGCACCAGGTAGAAAGCCCCAGTCTCTTCCTCAATTCCAGAATCCCGGAGTTGAATTATGTTTGGATGACGAAGAGCCTTAAGCCCTTCCATCTCTCGATCGAAGATCAGGCGAGTTAGGTGAGCATCGTCGTGGCTCACAAACTTGACGGCAACGGCCGTCCCGTCGAGCCGATCCACCGCCCTGTGGACCACCGAGAACCCACCTGTCTTGGGCTCGCCGGCCAGCAATACGTAGCGATCCGCGATCAGCGGGTCCACCCCGACCCCCCCAAACGTCGTAGACAGGCACCGTACCGCAGGACACCGAAGCTGGTCACGGGTCAAACCTCGGTAAGTCGTTCAACCTGACCGCTTAGGGTAGGTACGGGTGGACCCGACCCACTAGCACCAGGCCAGCGACCTCGCTAGCAACCTCTGGGTTACTCGCGCTGCCTGCCCGTGCCTATCCGCCTGCAGCAACGACACCTCTGATCCGGGCGTCGACCCGCTGATCGCTTGCAAGGTCTCTGAAATGCTCCGCTGAATCAGGATGCCGGCGCAGCACAGCCGCCACCACGCGCGCGGAGTCACCGGATAATGCAACAAGCCACGAAGCTATTTGGTCCTGCGGCCGCCATTGGTCCCACCGCCCGGCCCACAGAAATAACACGTCAGCAGCCTCCTCGAGAAGGTCCCAGTCACGAAGCTGAGCGGCACGTTCCGCGATCACGAAGAGCCACGTGATCACATCGTTGGCGCGCTCATGTGGAATCCCGCTAGCACCATTCAAATGTCCAGCCATTGCTCGGACGAGCTCAGCCGATCGAGCAGGGTTGCTAGTCACCGCTTGATACGTCCGCTGTCTTGGCACCTGCACCAGCGGACCTGTATAGAGATCGAAGTCACTAGTATGGGCAGCCGCCAACTCGAATAAATCATCCCCGGCCCTTGTGTCGCCGGACTTTGCCAGCATCAGCAGTTGCCCTGCGAGCTCGCCGGTCACCGGTGGCGGCTCGTCAACCTCGAAAGCAACCAGGGCACGAAAGCTGCCAACATCCTGAGGCCTGCGTTCAGGGTCAATTTGGGTTGCTGCCCTCACTATGCCGCGCCACGGCCCTTGCTTTGGAACCAACGGCATGTTCGCCTGTGGCCACTCGCGTCGAATGATCCAACCGATTAGCTGGCCCAAGCTGTAGATGTCTGAGGCTGGTCCCGCCGCGTGCGCGTCAGTCCCAAGCTCCGGCGGCGCGAATCCCTCAGTGCCAAGGAATGTCCCGACTCGGGTGCGGTTCGCTTCGGTTGTTTGACCACGTGGCCGCCGTCCCAAGCCCCAATCCGCTAGCATCCACTGCCCATCGAGGCGAAGGACGTTAGCGGGTTTCAGGTCGCGATGTACCCAGCCGAGCGAATGCGCCGCTTCAAGGGCATCACACACAGCCGAGACAAAGGACCGAAGCTCTTGAGCGTCTTGCAGTTCGTCGACGAAAGCTTCCGCACTTCCCTCTGCAAGCGGCATCACGAACCAGTCGTAGTTGGGACTAGAATCGAGCACCTGTATGACGTGCGGTGTAAAACCCAACTCCCGGCCACAGTCGATTTCACGCTTCATCCTGGCAACGGCCTCTGGGTTTCTGGACGTAAGCCGTTTAAACGCAACCCTTAGGTCCGTTTGCTTATGGATTGCGGCAAACACATCAGCTTGCCCGCCTCTGGCGAGCGGCGCGCGGTCGAGGCGGTAGTCGGTCCGAATCCCTCGCGCTAGCTGCAGGACGTCGTCGTAGGAAGCCACGGCCCAATTCTCAACCATTGCCGGCGAGCGGGCTTCACCCGTCACTGCTAAAGCTCGTGTCGAGATCTAGGGCAGAGGCCTGCCGCTCTCTGGCTCCCGTCGGCGTTGGTCCAGCAGGATCAGGGGCAGACGGTGACACCATGCAGGGCTGGGAAGTCGGACGATTGACGTTGCGCCTGCTCGCGTCTGCCGCCAGCAGTCAGCGTCGTGCGGACTCCGCAACGAAGACGCCGCGACCCGGGCGGCCGACCAGCACACCCTGCTTCCGCAGCCTCGCCACCGCCCGGCTGATCGTGGACTGCGAGACGTCGTACTCGTCTGCCAGCGCACGCCCTGAGGGAAGCTGCGAACCGGGCGGATACGTCCCGTCCTTGATCTTCCTCCTGAGGGCGTCGAGCAGGTCGTCCATCGTGGGCGGAATAGGCACGTGGGGCCCCTTGCAGTCGGTTGGCCCACCCAGTATTGATCAGCCGTTTCGACGCAGGCAACACACGTAGCGCGAGTGACACAAGTGACTAGCTGACTCAGAGACGTGCTTGACATAGGTGACTCGGTGGCAATAGCGTCGCTCTCGGTGATGCGGTGCTGCTGCGGTCGGTTGGCGCCTCTCGTACCGGTCTCGCATCGCCGCCGAGACCCCACCCGCCGCGCTCCCCGGCGCGGCCCTGCTGCCGTACCGCCGATCGAGGCTGCGGTGGCAGGGCGGGGCGGTCTCCGCCGACCGCAACCGGCGGAGGCCGCCCCCTCCACTTCGACGTGACCCGACGAAGGGCGGTCCCCCGTGCGCGACCTGTTCCGCCGGCTGTTGAGCCGGCGCGAGGAAAGACCACCGACAGCGGAAGCCCACCACAAGCAGCCCCTCCGGCCCTGGCAGATCCGCGAGCGGTGCTTCAACGTGCGCCGGCGCGGCCTCGACCCCGTCGAGATCCGCGCCTTCCTGCACCGGGTGGCCGACGAACTCACCGCCGCGCAGACCGCCCTGGTCGCGGTGCAGGAGGAGAACGTACGGATCAAGAACGCGCTGCGCGTCTGGCAGAGCGACCAGTCGGCGAACCACCGCTACCGATGACCGAGCGCTGGGTGATCCACCTGCCGGTCACCGCACCCGACCTGCTCCGGGCCCGGATCTTCGCCCGGACCGCCGCCCGGGTGCTGGCCCGGCTCAGCGCCCGCGTCGAGCCCGGCGGGGTGACCGTCTCGGCCGAGGACCAGCAGGGCGTACGCCACTGGGTCTTCTGTGATCGACCGCTGCCGGACGGCGGCGGGCGGTGTGCCCTGCCGGTGGATCACGCCTCGGCCTGCTCGCGGCGTCCGCCGTGGCTCAGGCAGCGCTGAGTCGTTTGCGTCATCAGCTCTAAAGCGCGCGCACATGGAGGCAGCCCGCGGACCTCGACCGCCCCCAAGGCCGAGGAAGGGGGCGCTCAGGGGCTCAGGACGGGCTCCGTTGATCTGCGCCAGCCGCCACGACGTGCTGCCCGCGACCATGTCCGATCCGGGGGCCGGGCGCGGCCGATGGCTCGGGCAGATCGACCGGCGCGTCCTGGCTGGCGAAGGGCAGGTCGACGGCGAGGCTGGACACGGCGTCGCAGCGCGCCGCCCTGCTCTCCGCCCGCTGACCGGCCCCCGCCAAGGAGCACCAGATGTCCCTGATCGCGCCCGACTTCACCGAGTCCGTCATCGTCCGCGCCGCCGACGCGGAGGTCGTCGGCCGGGCACCCACCACGATCCGGCTGCTCGCCGACAGCAGCGCCACCGGCGGTGCCCTCTCGACCCAGCGGGTCACCCTCACCGGCGGGGCCGACGGCGCCCGGCCGCACCACCACGCCAACTCGGCCGAGCTCTTCTACCTGTTGGACGGCGCCGCGCAGTTGCTCTCCGGCGACCAGGTGGTCACCGCGGAACGCGGCGATCTGGTCATCGTGCCGCCCGGTCTCGCGCACGCCTTCGCCGCCGCCCCCGGCGAGGACGCCGACATCCTCATCGTCATCACACCCGGCGTGGAGCGCTTCGAGTACTTCCGGCACCTGGAGCGGATCTCGTACGGCAAGGTGCCGCCGCAGAGCCTGCTGGAGGTGCAGGAGCTGTACGACACGTACTTCCTCACCAGCCCCGCCTGGGACGCTGCCCGTGCGACAACGGGGTCGGCGGGCCGCTGAGTGCGGCCCGCCGACCCCGGCGATGCTTCTTGTCAGCCGGCGCCGCCGGCCCGGAACGCCACCCAGGCGTCGCTCATCCGGTCCGCCTGTCCGGCGGTGAACATGTTCATGCAGGAGTCCTGCGTGTAGTCCATGAAGTTGTGGATCGGGTCCAGACCGGGTGCGGTGCAGGTGTCCGCGCCCACCGGGCAGTTGAACTGCGGGTGCGCCTCGCGCGGGGTGTCCGCGACGAAGTCGCCGGAGGCGGAGCAGCCGTGCGCGAAGGTGTGCTCCAGCATCAGCCAGTGCCCGACCTCGTGCGTCAGCGTGTCACCCAGGGCGTACTTGCCGGCCGTGCCGCCCGGCATCGACTCGTCCAGGATCACCACGCCGTCGATGTAGTCGCGGCCGTTGTTGTAGCCCTTCGGGAAGTACGCCCAGCCGAGCAGCCCGCCGCCGATGTTCGCCGCGTAGACGTTCAGGGTGCGGGAGTCGCCGGTGTACAGCGCCTTCTTCATGTCCCGCTCGTTCTTGCCCGGCACGACCGTGTACCAGTCGCTGTTTACCGTCCACGTGGTGTCGACCAGGTCGAACCGGAACGGCGTGTCGGCGGCGTTCGCCGCGGTGCTGCCGGCGAACGAATCGTTGAGCACCTCCATCTGCGCCGCGATCAGCGTGTTCCACCTGGTCGTCTCGGCCGGGGTGAGCGGGTGGTCGGAGACCATGTGGAAGACCGTCGGCACGGTGACGCTGCCGTTGGCCAGGCGCGGCGCATCCTTGATCACGCCGTAGGCGTTCGCCTCGTTCTTGGAGTAGAGCTCCGGCTCCTTGGCGGTGGCGCCCTCGGCGACCCGGGCGACGCTGTGGTCGTCGGCGTGCGGCTCACACGCCTCGACGCCGGGCGAGCCGGTCATGGGCGCTGCTGCCACCGCGCCGTAGGCGCCACCGGACGCCAGGAACGTCGCGGCGGTGGCGGTGAGGACTGCCAGTCGGAAGATCGGTCTCCTGTGCATCGGTGCACCTTTCAGAGATGGAGCGGTGCGGAATCGACGCGGGGTTGCCATGACCAGGGTCGATGACGTCGTCTTCCGGTATGAGACCACGTCAGCGGCACCGGCAACAGACCTGCGGCCTGGGCGGATGTGGCTGTAACGGCAGGGGGCCGGAGAGCGCTACCGGGCGCCCCTACAGGACCCGGGTGACCTGCTCGGCGGCGATCCGGGCGTCCCGCCGGGCCGGGTCGAGGTTGGCGCAGAGCACCACGGACGCGCCGACGGAGAGCGGTGCCAGCAGCCACTTCAGCGGCTGCTCGTGCTCGGCCGCGTCCACCAGCAGCCGGTCGCCGGCCCGCAGGTCGAGCTGGTCCGCCAGCTCCCGGGCGATGCTCCCCCACTCGTCGTAGCTGGTGCCGTCCGGGCTCGCCGGGTCCGACGGGCGGATCGAGGCGTGGTCGGGAGGCGTGTCGGTGTGCCGGAGCACCTCCGTGGACCAGTCGAGCCAGCCGCCGGGCACCTCGGTCAGCGGCTCCGCCCCGGTGCCGACGAGGTAGCGGTGCGTCCCCTCGGGTACGTCCTCCAGCCAGTCGTCGAGGCGTTCCGGGGTCACGAACACCGCGTCGTACGGCAGGTCGCCGCCCGGCTCCAGCACCGGCAGCCCGGCGGTGGCGCGCGGCCGGAACGACACCGCCATCCCGACCGACCAGGCGCCGAGCAGCACCGCGGCGGTACGCCAGTGCGGTGGCAGCAGCACCGCGACCCGGCTGCCCGGGGCCAGGCCGCAGCCGTCCCGCAGCAGGCCGGCGCTGCGCGCCGCCCAATCCCCGAGCTGCCCCGCGGTCAGGTCGACCCGCTCGCCGGTCGCGTCGTCGCACCAGCTGAGCAGCGGTGAGTCGAGCGTGGTGGCGGTGGCGGGCAGGCCGGTCATCGACGTACTCCTTCGGTCCGGATTCGCCTCACCCTAGCCACCGGCCGGGGCCGCTGGGCCACCCCCGCCGGGTCGGGCCCGGTCGGAGGCTGCCACCGGCCACGGCGGCGGGTTCGCCGGCGTCGACCTTTGTCGACCCGTCATCGACCTTGGGCTCTACCGCCCGGACCCGCGGCGGCCCCAGGGTTGGTGCAGCGGGGTCGCCCCGACCGCGCGGCGGGAGGTCGAGGATGTCCACAGACACCGGTCCCCACCTCGACCCGGCCGCCGTACCGCCGCCGGGTCGCTGGCGACGGATGGGCCCCGTCCTGGCGCTGCTGGCGCTCGCCCCCTGGGCCGCCGAGTGCTCGTGGGGTGGTTTCACCGCCGTGGACTCGCTCTTCGTCGTGGTGGTGCTGGCTCCGCTGTACGGGGGCGCGGCCGTGCTGGTCCGGGAGACCGCCCGGCGGACCGGCGGCGGCTGGCCGGCGATCGTCCTGCTCGCTGCGGCGTTCGGCGTGTACCAGGCCGGCCTGGTCGACCAGTCGCTGTTCAACCCGGCGTTCCTGGCCGACACCGAGTTCGCCGAGTCCGGCGCGGCGGCCGCCGGGACGCGGGTGCCGGGGCTGGGCTTCAGCGCCGAGCAGGCGGTCGACTTCGTCGGCAACCACGTCGCCCTGAGCATCTGCGCGCCGATCGCGCTGGTGGAGTCGTACGTCGGGCCGGAACGGCGGCACCGGCCGTGGCTGGGCCGGTGGGGACTGCTGGTGATCGCGGTGCTCCTCGTCCTCGGCAGCCTGATGATCTTCAGCGACGACGCGGCGGGCCGGAAGGGCTTCCTGCTCAGCCCGGTGCAGGCGACCGTCGCGGTGCTGACCGTGCTCGTGCTCGTCGGGGCGGCCCTGCTGCCCCGGTGGCGGCGTACGCCCCGGCGGGTGGCCGTCCCCGCCCCGCACCCCGGGTGGGTCGGCCTGGTGGTGCTCGGCGCCCACCTGAGCACCGTGCCGCTGAGCGGCTGGGTCCGGGTGGGCTGGCAACTGCTGGCCGCCGCCGCGGTGGTCGTGCTGGTGGTGCGCTGGTCCCGGCGCGTCGGCTGGGGGCAGCGCCACGTCCTCGCCGCCTGGGCGGCCGGTCTGCTCGTCGCCGCCGCCACCGCGTACGTCGTGCCGAACTACGCCCCGGCGTCCCCGACGGAGGCGCTGGTCGGCGACGTGGTGGTCACCGTGGTGGTGCTCGCCCTCACGGCCGGCGCCGTCCACCGGCTGCGCCGGCGGACTCCGGCCGGCGAGGTGACGAAGGCCGGCGCGGAGCGAGCGACGCATTGACAGACGTTGGCAGACTACGCGGCGGGGGCACGACCTGAATTGCTAGGAACGGAGGCCCACCGCCATGCGGAGACGAACCCGACGAGCGCTCACCGCGCTGACGGCCCTGCTGCTCGCCACCACGCTGGGCGGGGCGCTCCCCGCCCGGGCCGAGCCGCCGCCCGAGCTCGAACCGACGGTCACCGCCACCGTCTGGGCCAACGCCCCGACCACCGCCGAGTACCGCCCGAGCTGGGGCTACACCGCCACCAACACCGACGGTGGGGTGCTGGTCCGGCGCACCGGCACCGGGGCGTACACGGTGGTGCTGGAGCAGGCGCCGGCCCGCGGCGGCGTCGCGCACGTCGTGGCGTACGGCGGCGGGCCGGTCTTCTGTACGGTCGCCGGCTGGTACCGCAGCCTGGTCGCGCCGGACCTGCTGATCCAGGTGCGCTGCTTCGCGGCGACCGGCGCGCCGGTGGACAGCCGTTTCGTGGTCACCTACAGCAACGCCCGGTGGACCGGCGACGGTCGTTTCACCTGGTTCGTCACCGACCAGGCGGTCCCCGTCGGGCTACGTACCCTGGCGGCCACCTACCGGTACGACTCCACCCGCGGCGAGGTCCGCTACGAGCGGCTCGGCACCGGTCACTACCGCTTCCGCATGAACTACCGGTACGACTACTCCTTCCCGATGGTCCACGTGACGGCCGTGGGCAGCACAGGTGTGCACTGCCAGATCGGCCCGCCGGACCGGTGGGACGTGTGGTGCCGCAACGCCGCCGGCAACCCGGTCGACGCCCGGTTCGCGGTCACCTACGGCAACCGGGTGGATCTGCTCGGGTACGCCACCGGCCCGCGCTTCCACACCGGAGTGGTCTACGGCGAGCAGGCGCCCGAGACCGGGATCGGCGGGGAGGCCTGGAACTCGACGCTGCCGGGATTCGGCGGTGACGCCGTCCACCACCTCGGCACCGGCCGGTACGAGATCCGGGTCACCGGCACCGGCACCGCGTACGGCACCGCCTTCGTCGACGACTTCCTCACCGAGCACCGGCCGGGGCCGAACGGGTACTGCGTGGTGGCGGACTGGTCCCGGTCCGGCATCACCGACACCGTCGTCAACGTGCGCTGCTACGCGTACGGGGGCGTGCCGGCGAACATCAACGCGCGGATGTCGTACACCACCTGGCCGGCGACCTAATCCCCTGCTCCTCGACCTGCAAGATCGCGCTCGATCCTGGAAGTAGCGGCCATCCTCCGGCGGCGAGGCCACTACTTCCAGGAAACAGCACGATCTTGCGCATGGGCGCTCAGCGCAGCGGCAGCGCCGGGCCGCCGTCGAGCAGCGGCGCCAGCAGGTCACCGGACTTCTCGACCCGCTTGAGCACCTCCGTCGCGGTGTACGGCTTCGCCGACGGCCGCTTGCCCGCCGCGCCGGCCTCCACCTCGTCCCAGGTCAACGGGGTGGAGACCGACGGCACCGACTGGGCGCGCAGCGAGTACGGCGCCACCGTCGTCTTCGCCGCGTTGTTCTGGCTCCAGTCGATGAAGATCTTCCCCGGCCGCAGGTTCTTCGCCATCTTCGACACGATCAGCTTGGGCTGCGCCTTCTCCAGTTCCTGGGCGATCCGGCGCGCGTACGCGGACACGTCATCGGCGGACTGGGTGCCGCGTATGGGGCAGCAGAGCTGCATGCCCTTCTTGCCGGAGGTCTTCGGATAGGCCGCCACGCCGTCAAGAGCGAGCCGGTCGCGCATCAGCAGCGCCACCTGGCAGCACTGCCGCAGCGCCGCCGGCGCCCCCGGGTCCAGGTCGACCACCATCATGTCCGGGTGCCCGCCGATCTTCCACTGTGGCGTGTGCAGCTCCAGGGCGGCCAGGTTGGCCAGCCAGACCAGGGTGGGCAGGTCGTCGGCGACCACGTAGTCGATGGTCTCCCGCCCCTTGCTCGACCCGGGTGCGGGCAGCGTCTCGGTGCGTACCCAGGCGGGGGTCGCGGCCGGGGCGTTCTTCTCGAAGAACGAGCCGCCGGTGACCCCGTTGGGGAAGCGGATCCGGGTCAGCGCCCGGTCGGTCAGGTGCGGCAGCAGCACCGGCGCGATCCGGGTGTAGTAGTCGATCACCTCGCCCTTGGTGAACCCGGCGTCCGGGTAGAGCACCTTGTCCAGGTTGGACAGCTCCAGCGCCCGCCCCTCGACCTCCACCTTGAGCCGCTCAGCCGGCATCCTCGACCTCCTCGGCGGGCTTGTCGGGCCGCAGCCGGAGCACCCGGGGAAACCGCAGTCGCCCGTCCGGGGTGCGCTGGCCGTACTTGACCTCCACCACGACCTGCGGTGTTACCCAGATCGCGCCCCGGGCATCCTCGCGCGGCACGTCGGCGGCGAACGGTGACTCGCCGGAGCGCAGCGGTTCCAGCTCGCGCAGCAGTTCCCGCTCGATGGCGGCGCCGATCCCGCCGCCGACCCGCCCCCGGTAGGTGAGCCGCCCGTCCGGGCGGGGCACCCCCACCAGCAGCCCGCCGATCTTGCGCGCTCCGGGCCGCCAGCCACCGACCACGAAGTCGCCGGTCACCTCCAGCTTGACCTTGACCCAGTCCGGTGACCGCACCCCGGCTCGGTAGACGGACTCGACCCGCTTGGCCATCACCCCCTCCAGCCCGTGCTCGCCGGCCGCCTCGTAGGTGGCCGGGCCGTCGCTGAAGGTCGGCGGCACCGCCCAGCGGGCCGCGCCCAGCTCCAGGCCGTCCAACGCCGCCCGCCGCCGGGTGTACGACCAGCCGGTCAGGTCCTCGCCGCCCAACCGCAACAGGTCGAAGATCATGTACGTCACCGGGACGGTCGCCGCCAGCCGGGCCGCCTTCGCCGGGTCCCGCACGTGCATCCGCTCCGCCAGCGCGGTGAAGGAGGGCTGGCCGGCGGCGTTGAAGAGCACCACCTCGCCGTCGAGCAGCGCGTCGTCGACCTGCTCGGCCAGGGTGATCAGCTCCGGGTACGCGGCGGTGATCTGCACGCCGCTGCGGGCGTACAGGTGCTGGCGGCCGCCGGTGAGGTCGGCGAGCGCGCGGACCCCGTCCCACTTGAACTCGTACGCCCAGCCGTCACCCACCGGGAGCTGCCCGGTGATCGCGAGCATCGGCTTCAGCGGCGCGCCGGGCACCTCCTGACTGTAGTTGCGCACGGAAGCGCGTGCGTCCCCTTCGATCATTTGCGATCCTGGGCAGAACCGGGAGAGGAGCGCGGCATGCGGGCGATCTGGAAAGGAGCCGTGTCGTTCGGGCTGGTGTCGATCGGGGTGAAGCTCTACTCGGCCACCGAGGAGAAGGACATCCGCTTCCACCAGGTGCACCGGGACGACGGCGGCCGGATCCGCTACAAGCGCACCTGCTCCGTCTGCGGCGAGGAGGTCACCTACGACGACATCGCCAAGGGGTACGACATCGGCGGCGGGGAGATGGTGATTCTCACCGACGAGGACTTCGCGGACCTGCCGCTGACCAGCTCGCGCGCGATCGACGTGCTGGAGTTCGTCCCGGCCGAGCAGGTCGACCCGATCCTCTACAACAAGGCGTACTTCCTGGAGCCGGAGGGCACCGCCACCAAGCCGTACGTGCTGCTGCGGGACGCGCTCGCCGACTCCGAGCGGGTGGCGATCGTCAAGGTGGCGCTGCGTCAGCGCGAGCAGCTGGCCACCCTGCGGGTCCGCGAGGGGGTGCTGCTGCTCAACACGATGCTCTGGCCGGACGAGGTGCGTAGCGCCGACTTCGGTTTCCTGGACGAGGACCTCAAGGTCCGTCCCCCGGAGCTGGCGATGGCCAGCTCGCTGATCGACTCGATGGCCGGCGACTTCCAGGCGGACGCCTTCACCGACGACTACCGGGCGGCGTTGCAGGAGGTCATCGACGCCAAGGTCGAGGGGCGCGAGGTGGTGCAGCCGGAGGTGGAGGAGGCCGCGCCGGCCGCCGCGGTCGACCTGATGGCCGCGCTGAAGGCGTCCGTCGAGCGGGCCCGGGTGGCCCGGGGCGAGCAGCCGGCGGCGGCCGGCGGGGCGGGCGAGCCGACGCCGATCTCCTCGGCCCGGTCGGCGCAGAAGGCGGCGGAGAAGAAGGCCGCCAAGGCTCCGGCGAAGAAGGCGGAGAAGAAGGCCGCCGGGAAGAAGGCGGAGCCGGCCAAGAAGACCGCGGAGAAGAAGGCCGCTAAGGCGCCCGCCAAGAAGGCGGCGAAGAAGGCCGCCCCCCGCAAGACCGCCTGAGCGGCCCGCGTCGCACGGCCGTGATCGGGGCGGGTACCGAACACCTCAAAGAGCGTGATACCTCAGAGGTATCAAGATGTCTCTGAGGTATCACGCTCGATCAGACATCCGCCTTCCGACGCCGTCGAAACAGCGCCCCCGCTCCCTCAGCCGCGGCCGAGCTTCTGGGTGGGGGTGATGCGGACGATGACGCGCTGCTCGGCGGGCTGGCGGAACGGGTAGGTGTCCTGCCCGAGGTACTTCTTCGCCATCCGGTCGATGTGCTCGTCCGCGCCCTCGGTGACCAGCTCGGCGGTGCCCTTGACCCAGAGGGTGCGGAAGTCGTCCGCCTTGTCGACCACGGAGACCGCGACCACCGGGTTCCGCTCGATGTTGAGGTACTTCTGCCGCCCCTTCGCGGTGTTGAACACGATGTGCTCGCCGTCGGTGTCCACCCAGACCGGGGTGACGTGCGGGGTGCCGTCGGCCTCGACGGTGGCCACGTGGGCCAGCTGCGGTTCGGAGAGCAGGGCCAGGTCTTCGTCGGTGAGGATCGCCATGAGGTGGAACCTACCGCTGTCGGACTGTCCGCACCCGGACGAACGGGAGCAACGTGCGGCGACGGGACACCGGGGGCGGGCGAGCGGACACCCGGGGCATCGATCCGGGTACCGTGTGCGCTGGCCGCGGCAGCGGGTCGTCGGGCCGGTCACCCACACCAGCAGGGAGTCGAGGACGTGAGCGAGCGTACGGAGAACCGGCCGGCGGGCCAGGGCGAGACGAAGGCGCAGCGACGGCTGGCCGCCCAGCTGGCCGCGCAGAAGGCCGCCGAGGCGAAGAAGCGCCGGCAGGCGTGGCTGGGCGCGGTCGCCGGCCTGGCGGTCATCGCGGTGATCGTCGGCGTGTTCGTGGTGACCCGCAGCGGCGACCCGGAGCCGGCCGCCGCACCCGCCGGCTGCCCGGGCGGCTTCCCGACCCTGCCCGAGGGCGCCGACCGGGCGCTCTGCACCAAGCCGACCGTCGGCAAGGGCGAGGGGGACCTGAGCGGCGTGAACGCCACCCCGCTGATCAAGGGCACCGGCCCGGCCGCCCAGTCCGGCCAGGAGATCACCGTGAACTACGTGGGCGTGTCGTACCGGACCGGCGAGGAGTTCGACGCCTCCTGGAAGCGGTCCGAGCCGTTCTCGTTCATGCTCGGCCAGGGCAACGTCATCACCGGCTGGGACCAGGGCCTGCAGGGTCAGACCGTCGGCAGCCGGGTGCAGCTGGACATCGCGGCCGACCTGGCGTACGGCGAGAAGCCGCAGCGCCCGGGCGCGCCGGCCGGCCCGCTGCGCTTCGTCGTCGACGTGCTCTCCGTGCGGTAGCCCACAGGGGGCTTCCCGCACCTCGTACACCGGCAGTAGGTTCAAGGTCACCGTGGGCGGTCCGCCGCACCACGGTGACCCCTCACCCCTGCGGAGGTGCACGTGCCGGCGCTGGACGATCCCGGGCGGACCGCCCGACTGATGTGGACGCACGTCGAACCCCTGCACGCGGTCACCTACTTCCATCCCCGCGCCCGCGCCGCGTACGAGGCGGTCGGGCTGCGCGGCTACTGGCGCGGCTACTTCGCCGGCCGGGCCGCCCCGCTCGGCCCGACCGACGCCCCGCCGGTGATCGCGGCCTTCTTCACCTTCGCCCCGCCGATGGTGTCCCGGGCGCTGCCGGCCGTGTGGCGACTGGCCACTCCGGAGGAGTCGCTGCGGGCCCGGCTCACCGGTGCCGTGCAGGCGCTCGCCGAGCTGACCTACGAGCTGCCCGAGGAGCACCTGGTCGAGGCGGCCGACCTGCTGGAGAGCGCCGCCGCCGCGGCCGACACCGCGGGCCGGGTGCTCGGCGCGGCCAACGCCGCCCTGCCGCGCGGCGAGTACCCGCTGGCCCGGCTCTGGCAGGCCGCCACCACGCTGCGCGAGCACCGCGGCGACGGGCACGTAGCGGCGCTGGTCGCCGCCGGTCTCGACCCGGTCGAGACGCTGGCCTGGCGGGTCGCGGTCGACACCCACCCGCAGAACCTGCTCGGCCGCGGCTGGTCGGAGGAGCAGTGGGCGCGGGCCCGCGGCCGGCTGGCCGAGCGAGGCTGGCTCACCGGCGACGGCACCGCCACCGACGCCGGCCGCGCCGGCTTCCAGGCGGTCGAGGACGCCACCGACCGCGCCGCCGCCCGCCCCTGGCTGACCCTCGGCCCGGACCGCACCGACCGGCTGCGGGAACTGCTCGAACCGATGGCCCGCGCCTGCCACAGCGTGATCCCGGAGAACAGCCCGATCGGCCTGCCCGCCCTCCAGGGCTGAGCGGGACGGCCGCGCCCGGCCCGCCCGGTCGGGCAGGATGGGCGGGTGACGGTGGATGCGGTGGTTTTCGACCTGGACGGCGTGATCGTGGACTCCGAGCCGGTCTGGGAGGAGGTCCGGCGGGCGTACGTGGCGGCGCACGGCGGCACCTGGCAGTCGGACACCCAGCGCCGGCTGATGGGGATGAGCACCGGCGAGTGGGCCGACTACCTCAGCGGCGAGCTGGGCGTCGACCGCGCCGCCGGGCAGGTCGCCACCGAGGTGGTCGACGAGATGACCGACCGGTACGTGCGGCACGTACCCCTGATCGACGACGCCGACCGGGTCGTGCGCCGGCTCGCCGGGCGGTGGCCGCTCGGGCTGGCCAGCTCCTCGCCGACCCGGCTGATCGCCGCGGCGCTGGCCGCCACCGACCTCTCCGACGCCTTCCGGGTCACCCTCTCCACCGAGGAGACCGCGCGGGGCAAGCCGGCGCCGGACGTCTACCTGACCGTCGCCGAGCGGCTCGGCGTGGACCCGGCCCGCTGCGTCGCGATCGAGGACTCCTCCAACGGCGTGCGCTCGGCGGCCGCCGCCGGCATGCCGGTGGTGGCGATCCCGCACGGCTCGTACCCCTTGGACCCGGACGCCCGGGCGCTCGCCGCCGTGGTGCTGGCCTCGGTGCGGGAGCTGACCCCGGAGGTGGTGGACGGGCTCGCCTGAGCCGCGGCGTCAGATCCGGCGGCTGCGGCTGGACGCGGGCAGGAAGGGCACCTCGGGGCGCTCACCGGCGGCCGCGGCCTCGACCGGCTCGCCGGCGGGCTCCGGCGGGGCCGGCGGCACGACGTCGGCACCGGCACAGAGCGTCACGAGCGACGTCGGCGCCACCTCTGGTACGTCCCGCATGACCCCTCCTCGACCGGCTACCCGGTGATACGGACGGCGGGCCCGGCGGGATCGGTCGGCGGCAGCGGACCCGGCACCGGCCCGTAGCGGACGACCGGCCAACACGATCCTGTCCATCCCATCGATCGCGGCGGGTCGGCCGCTCGGTCGACCCGAGGTGCGCGGGCCACCACAGTAGGTGATCACCGCCGGGACCGGCGACGCCCCACCGACCCGGGCGGGATCGGCGAAGATGGGGAACGCGACTCTCGGAGGGAGACGGGGATGAAGGCGATCGTGTACGAGCAGACCGGCGACCCCTCGGTGCTGAAGCTGGTGGACCGGCCGGTGCCGGAGCCGGGGGCGGGCGAGGTGCTGGTCCGGCTGGCGGTCGCCGGGGTGAACCCGACCGACTTCAAGGCGCGGCGGCAGTGGCCGCTGCCGGCCGGCTGGCAGACCCCCGGGCAGGACGGCGCCGGCGTGGTCGAGGCGGTCGGCGAGGGCGTCGACCAGGACCTGATCGGCGAACGGGTCTGGGTCTGGGAGGCCGCCTGGCAGCGCCCCTGGGGCACCGCCGCCGAGTACACGGTGGTCCCGGTCCGGCAGGCGGTACGCCTCGGCGCCGCCCCCTTCGACCTGGGCGCCTGCCTGGGCATCCCGTTCCTCACCGCGCACCGCTGCCTCACCGCCGGCGAGTACATGCCGGAGAAGCTGCACGCGGGCGCGCTGAGCGACCACGTGGTGCTGGTGCAGGGCGGGGCGGGCGCGGTGGGCAACGCGGCGATCCAGCTGGCCCGCTGGGCCGACGCGCGCGTGATCGCCACGGTGAGCAGCCCGCAGAAGGCGCAGCTCGCGGCGGCGGCCGGGGCGTCCTTCGTGGTCGACTACCGTCAGCAGGACGTGGTCGAGGAGGTCCGCAAGATCGCCCCCGACGGGGTGCACACGATCGTGGAGGTCTCCCCGGCGCGCAACGCCGCGATCGACGTGCAGCTGCTCCGGCCGGGCGGCGCGGTCTGCGTGTACGCCGACGACGGCGGCGACGAGGTGACCCTGCCGATCCGGCCGCTGATGGTGCCGAACGCCCGTTGGCAGTTCGTGCTCGTCTACACCGAGCCGGCGATGGCGAAGGCGCGGGCGGTCCGGGACGTGTCGGCGGCGGTGGCGCAGGGTGCCGTACGGGTGGGTGCCGAGGCCGGCTTGCCGCTGCACCACCATCCACTGGCCGAGACGGCCGCGGCCCATCAGGCGGTGGAGGACTCCCTGGTGGGCAAGGCGCTCCTCATCACCGGCGAGCAGTGACGGTCACCGGGCGCGGGCCTGCGTGACGGAGGCCCGCACCAGCTCGGTCAGCACCTCGACGTCGACGTCGGCGAGGCGCTTGACGTAGAGGCAGCCCTTGCCGACGCTGTGCCGGCCCAGCCGGGCCAGCAGCCGCTCCTTGGCCGGGAACTCCTCGCCGAGGTAGAGCGTGGTGGCCGCCTTGCGGGGCGAGAACCCGACGAGGAACCAGTCCAGTTCGCGGCCACTGGCGTAGCGCAGGCGTCGCTGCCCGAACCCCACGATGGCGTCGCCCCACATGACCGGCGGCTCACCGGTGACCCGCTGCATGACCTCCCGTACGACGGCGGCGTCGCGCCGGCGGGCCTGGTCCGGCACGGCGGCCAGGAAGTCGTCGACGCTGGCCCCGGTGGGGGCGGTCTTGAGGGTGGCCATGACGCCTCCGGGGGCTCGACGGACCGGCCGGGGTACGGCCACGGGGCCGATCGTACGAGGGCGGACCGACAGGCGCGGGGAACCGGCTGAGCAGGGCGGATTTCCCCGTCATCGGGACAGAAGCGAACATGTTTCGCAAGAATGAATGCGCGGGTCGCCCCGCAAAGAAGCGGGCGGCCCCGGCGCGGTGCGAACGCCGGGGCCGCCCCTGGGGAGGGATGCTTAGGAGTACGTCCCTATCCCCAACGGCGACGGGTCCCCGAAAAACGTTACGGCCCGCTCAGCTCCCGCACCTCGAGACCGCCCTCGGCGTACCGCGACCGGACCACCTTCTTGTCGAACTTGCCGACGCTGGTCTTCGGCACCGCGTCGATGAAGGCCCACCGCTCCGGCAGTTGCCAGTGCGCCACCGACTTCGCCAGGAACGCCCGCAGCTCCTCCACGGTCACCGAGGCACCCTCGCGGATCACCACCGTGGCCAGCGGACGCTCGTCCCACCGCGGGTCGGGCACCCCCACCACGCACGCCTCCAGCACGTCCGGGTGGGCCATCAGGGCGTTCTCCAGCTCCACCGAGGAGATCCACTCCCCGCCGGACTTGATCACGTCCTTGGCCCGGTCGGTGAGGGTGATGTAGCCGTCCGGGGAGAGCGTGCCGACGTCCCCGGTGCGCAGCCAGCCGTCGCGGAACTTCTCCTCGTCCGGGGCCTCGTCCCCGACGTACCGGGCGGTCACCCACGGCCCGCGGACCTCCAGCTCGCCGACGGACGTCCCGTCGGCGGGCAGCGGCTCGCCCAGCGGGCCGACGATCCGCGCCTCGACGCCGGCCGGCACCCGACCCTGGGTGTAGCGGTAGCGCCACGCCTCGTCCCCGCTCGCCCCGGCCGGCGGCCGGGAGACCGAGCCGAGCGGGGACATCTCGGTCATCCCCCAGGCGTGGATCACCTCGATGTCGTGCCGCTCGGCGAACGCGTGCATCAGCGCCGGCGGGCAGGCCGAACCGCCGACGATCACCTCCTTCAGCGAGGAGGTGTCCGCCTCGCGACCGTCCAGGTAGGTCAGCAGGTCGTTCCAGATGGTCGGTACCGCGCCGGCCAGGGTGGGCCGCTCGGCGGCGATCATCTCGGCGATCGGCGCGGCCTGGAGGAACCGGTCCGGCATGATCAGCGACGCGCCGGAGAGGAACGCCGCGTACGGCAGCCCCCACGACATCGCGTGGAACATCGGCACGATGGCCAGCTCCCGGTCCACCGGCCCGAGGCCGAAGCCCTCCGGCATGCAGACCTGCATCGAGTGCAGGTAGATCGAGCGGTGCGAGTAGGCCACGCCCTTCGGGTTGCCGGTGGTCCCGGAGGTGTAGCAGAGCGCGGCGGCGTCCCGCTCGTCCACCTCGGGCCAGTCGTAGCTGTCGGGGCGGCCGGCCAGCAGCTCGTCCCAGTGGTGCACGGTGAGCCGGTCGCCGGTCGCCGCGACCAGCGGCGCCGGGTCACCCCCGCCGACCACCACCAGGTGCCGGACTGTGGTCATCTCGCCGATCACCCGGGCCAGCAGCGGGATCAGCGTCGAGTCGACCAGCACCACCCGGTCCTCGGCGTGGTTGGCGATGTAGGCGACCTGGTCGGGGAAGAGCCGGATGTTCAGCGTGTGCAGCACCGCGCCCATGCTCGGCACGGCGAAGTAGGCCACCAGGTGCTCGTTGTTGTTCCACATGAACGTGGCGACCCGCTCGTCGCCGGTCACCCCGCACTCGTCGCGCAGGGCGTGGGCGAGCCGCGCCGCGGCCCGGCCGACCTCCGCGTACGACATCCGGCGGGGCTCGGCTCCGGTCCAGGTGACGACCTCGGCCGTGCCGTGCACGGTGGAGCCGTGTTCGAGGATCCGGGATACCTGAAGGGGGGCGTCCATCATCGTGCTACGCATGGGTAACAAGCTAGTGTCGCCGGTCACAGCATGGGAACCCCGGAAACCGGGTCGGCCTCGGCGAGCCCCCGTAAATTCGTCCGGGTGAGCATCTCCTGGGCCGAATCGTACGTGGGGCAGCTGCGCGCCCTGGCCGGTGACCGGACGCTGATGTTCGTCGGCGCCCGTGCCGTGGTGCGCGACAACGCCGGACGGGTGCTGCTGATCCGGCGCTCGGACAACGGCCACTGGGCGCTGCCGGCGGGCGCCATGGAGCTGGGCGAGTCGATCGCCGACTGCGCGGTCCGCGAGGTCCGCGAGGAGACCGGCCTGCGGGCGCTGCGGGTGAGCGCGTTCGCCCTCTACACCGGCCCGGACCGCACCCACACCAACATGTACGGCCACACGTACCAGATCTTCACCGCCGCGTTCCGGGTGGAGGACTGGGACGGCGACCTGGCCCGGGTGACCGACGAGACCACCGACGCCGGCTTCTTCCCGCGCGACGCGTTCCCCTCGCCGCTGTCGGCCTCGGTGCCGGAGACCCTCGCCGACCTGGACGTCTTCGAGCAGACCAACCGCCTGATCCTCAAGTAGTCCCGGCCACCGCCGGCTCGGGTCGGGTCGGCGCGACCGCCTCGGCCCGCGCGCCGGTGCGTTCGGCCCCGATGCCGGCGGCCACCACGAAGGCGATCCCGACCACCGCCCCGACGCCCGGCACCTGGTGCAGCGCCACCAGGCCGATGGCCAGCGCTATCGCCGGTTCCAGGCTCATCAGCGTGCCGAACGCGGCGGTGGTCAGCCGGCGCAGCGCGAGCAGTTCCAGCACGAACGGCACCACCGGCAGGAGCACGGCCAGCCCCAGTCCGGCCAGCAGTACCGGCCAGGTGAGGTCGCCGAGGACGCCCGGCCCGACCACCATGGTGGCGACCAGGGCGGCCACCGGCATCGACACCGCCAGGCCCCGGATGCCGGCAACCTCGTCGCCGACCCGCTGGGTGAGCAGGATGTACGCCGCCCAGCAGGCGCCCGCGGCCAGGGCGAGAGCGACGCCCACCGGGTCCACGCCGCCGCGCCACGGCTCGGTGAGCAGCAGCACGCCCACGGCGGCGAGCGCCGGCCAGAGCTTGGTCCCGCCCCGCCCCCGGGCCACCGCCACCCCGAGCGGGCCGAGGAACTCCAGCGCGCTCGCCGTGCCCAGCGGCAGGCGGGCCACCGCCGCCATGAACAGGATGGTCACCCCGGCGGTCACCACGCCGAGCGCGACACAGGCCAGCAGGGCGCGCCGGGTGAAGCCCGACGGGCGGGGGCGGACCAGGACCACCAGCAGCAGGCCGGCCCAGGCCAGCCGCAGCCAGGCCGCGCCCTCGGGCCCCACGTCGTCGAAGAGGGAGACCGAGGCGGCCAGGCCGAGCTGCACGAACAACATCGCCGCGAGCGCCATCGCCGCGCCGGTACGGGTGGGAGCCATGCCCCCAGTAGAGCCGCCACCCACCGTTCATGTCCACGTGTCATTGCTGGACGAACCGTTCGGTGATGCTGAACAATCGTGGCGTGGACATGCGCCGGCTGCGACTGCTGCGCGAGCTGGCCCGGCTCGGGTCGATGCGCGAGGTCGCCGACGAGCTGGGCGTCACCACGTCCACGGTGTCGCAGCAGCTCGCCGCGCTCTCCCGCGAGGCCGGCGCGACGCTGATCGAGCCGCAGGGCCGCCGGGTCCGGCTCACTCCCGCCGGGCGGCGGCTGGCCGAACACGCGGTGACCATCCTCGCCGCCGTCGACGCGGCCCGGCTCGACCTCGACCCGCGCGCCGAGCCGGTCGGCACCGTCCGGGTCGCCGGCTTCGCCACCGCCGTCCGCCGGTCGCTGCTGCCGATCACCGCTCACCTCGCCGCCCGCCACCCGCAGGTCCGGCTGCGCATCCACGAGCACGAACCGGCCGAGGCGTTCGCGCTGCTGGCGACCGACGACGTCGACCTCGCCCTGACCTACGACTACAACCTCGCGCCGGCGCCCGTCGACCGGACGCTGGAGGCGACGCCGCTCTGGTCGGCGCCGTGGAGCCTCGGCGTACCGGCCGACGCCCTCGGGGAGGAACCCGTGCCGGCCGGCGCCGGAGCGGTCTTCGCCCGGTACCGGGCGCACGACTGGATCGTCAACTCCCGCAACAGCGCCGACGAGGTGGTCGTCCGGGCGATCGCGGCGATGACCGAGTTCGAACCCCGCATCGCGCACCGGGCGGACAGCCTGGACCTCGTCCAGGACCTGATCGTCGCCGGCCTCGGCGTCGGGCTGCTCCCCGCCGACCAACCGACCCTCCCCGGCGTACGGCTGCTCCCGCTCACCGGCCCGGAGGCCCGGCTGCGGTCGTACGCGGTCACCCGCCGGGGCCGTGCCGCCTGGCCTCCGCTGGCCCTGGTCCTCGACCTGCTCGCGGCCGTACCCGCATAGCCGCCGGCGTCAGAGCATGGTCTGCGACTTGGCCTCCATGTCGGCGGCGGCCTCCTCCCTAGACTCCTTCGTCAGCGGCTTGCCGCCCGGGGCGGGGGCCTTCCCGCCGAGCGGGTCGGCGCCGCCGGTGGCGCCCTGCGGACCGGCGCCGCGGAGCTGGTCGTCGGGGAGCGCCAGGGTGACCAGCACGGCCACGATGGCGATCAGCCCGGCGGTCAGGAAGACCAGCTGGAGCGATTCCACGAACGCGGCCTGGATCGCGGCGCGGACCGGGCCGGGCAGGGCCAGGATGGTGGCCGGGTCGTTGATCGAGATGTCCGCCCCGCCGCTCGCGGCGACCTCCGCGCGCTGCTGCGGCGGCAGCTGCGCGATGGCGCCGGGCAGCCGGTCGGCGAGCTGCCCGGCCAGGCGGGACGAGAGCACCGCCCCGAGGATGGCCACCCCGAACGAGCCGCCCAACGACCGGAAGAAGGTCGCCGACGAGGTCCCCGCGCCCAGGTCCCGGACGTCCACGGCGTTCTGCACGCCGAGGATGAGCGACTGCATGCACAGCCCCAGCCCGACGCCGATCACCACCATGAAGCCGAAGGCCACCCAGAGCGAGGTCTCCACCTCCAGGCGGGTGAAGAGCAGCGTCCCGACGAGCAGCACCACCGAGCCGGCGACCGGGAACCACTTGTACCGGCCGATCCGGCTCATCGCCCGGCCGGTGAGGACCGAGGTGACGATGATGCCGGCCATCATCGGCAGCATCAGCAGGCCGCTGCGGGTCGGCGAGGCGCCCTTGACGATCTGCAGGTAGAGCGGGATGAAGATGATCGACCCGAACATCACCAGACCGAGCACGAAGCCGGCCGAGTTGGCCAGCGCGAAGGTGGCGCTGCGGAACAACCGCAGCGGCAGGATGGGCTCGGCGACCCGGGCCTCCTGGAGCACGAACGCCACCCCGAGCACCGCGCCGGCCACGAAGAGCCCGACGATCACCGCGGAACCCCAGTCGTACTCGGTGCCGCCCCAGCTCAGCGCCAGCAGCAGGCAGCTCACCCCGGCAACCAGCAGCGCCGCCCCCAGCCAGTCGACCGCGTGTTCGCGCCGGGTGAACGGGATCAGCCGCAGGACGTGGTAGCAGACCACGATCGCCAGGATCGCCAGCGGCACGTTGATGTAGAAGATCCAGCGCCAGTTGGTCTCGGCGAAGTAGCCGCCGACCAGCGGGCCGGCCACCGACGACACCCCGAAGACGGCCCCGAATATCCCCTGGTAGCGGCCCCGCTCCCGGGGGGACACCACGTCCGAGATGATGGTGAACGCCAACGTCAGCAGACCGCCCGCCCCGACACCCTGGATGCCCCGGGTGACGATCAGCTGGGTCATGTCCTGCGACAGGCCCGCCAGCAGCGAGCCCAGCAGGAACGTGCCGATGGAGAAGAGGAAGACCGGCCGGCGCCCGTACAGGTCGGCCATCTTGCCGTACAGCGGGGTCGAGGCGGTGGAGGCGAGCAGGTACGCCGTCACCACCCACGAGTAGTGGTTGATCCCGCCCAGCTCGCCGACGATCGTGGGCAGCGCCGTACCGACGATGGTCTGATCCAGCGCGGCCAGCAGCATCCCGGTCATCAGGCCGAACATCAGCAGGCGGATCTGACGGCGGTTCAGCACCGGCCCGCTCGGGGCTTCCGTGGTCATCCCGCCTTCATTCCCGCACCGCGCCGAACATGCCTCGCCGGCGGCGGAAAGCCGTCGGCGCCGTGCGGGTGCGGCTCCCCGCCGAGCGTGGCCCGCCGCCCGGAACGCCGCCGGTCGGCACGCAGGTTTCGCCCGGGGCACTCGGGGGATCCCGGAAGGCATGGCAGCAGCAGCAGCGGAACAGCGCCGGCTGGCCACGGTCGTGGAGAGCTGGCTCGGGCGTCCCGTACTGGTCGTCGGCGACGCCATGCTCGACGAGTGGCGGTTCGCCGAGTCCGACCGGCTCTGCCGCGAGGCGCCCGCCCCCGTCCTCACCCTGCGCCGGCGCATCTCCGCGGCCGGCGGCGCGGCCAACACGGCGGTCAACATCGCCACCCTCGGCGGCCGGGCGGTGCTGGTCGCCCCGGTCGGCGCCGACGTGGCCGGCGACGAACTGCACGACTGCCTGGACCGGGCCGGCGTGTGGGACCGGACGGTCAGCCAGCCCCACCGGCACACCCCGGTGAAGCGGCGGATGCTGGCCGGCAACCAGATCCTGCTCCGGGAGGACTCCGGCGACCCCGACGACCCGCTCGACGACGAGGGCGTGGGCGGGCTGCTCACCGCGCTGGAGTGCGCGACCGAGGAGCTGCGGGCCGCCGCCGGCGGCGACCCGCCCACCCTGGTGGTCTGCGACTACGGCCTGGGCGCGCTGCCCGCGCCGGTCCGCGCGTGGCTGGCCGCCAACCGCGAGCGGTACGCCACCCTCGCGCTCGACGCCCACGACCTGGCCGACTGGCGGGGCCTCAACCCGACGGTGGTGACCCCCAGCTTCGCCGAGGCGACCCGGCTGCTGGCCCGCGCCGCCGCCGGCTTCGGGGCCGCGCCGCGCCCCGCCGGGCACAACGGCGCCGGCCTGCACCTGGACCACCCGCCGGTCGACCCGGCCGACGGCCCGTCCGAACTCGTCGTCGGCGCGGCCCCCGGCGGCGTCGGCGAACGACCCACCGGTCGCGGCGCGGCCGGCGGCCTCGACCGGGACGGCCGGCTGCCGGGCGCGGCGGCCTGCGGCCCGACCGGGGAGCCGACGCCCGGCGAGGACCGGGTGGCGATGACCGGCGACGGGTTGAGCGTCACCGGCACCGGCGTCACCGTGCAGGCCACCGCCGGAGCGGGCGTCGACCGGGCCGAGCTGGCCGAGTCGCGCCTGGCCGAGCTGCGGGAGCACACCGGCGCCGACGTGGTCGCGGTGACCCTCGACACCGAGGGGGCGGTCGTCGGCGGCGCCGACGGCGAGCCGCGGCGCAGCCACAGCACCCCGGTACCGGCCAGCCACGCGGTCGGCGCCGGGGACGCGTACCTGGCGGCGATGACCCTGGCGCTGGCGGCCGACGCGCCGCTGCCGACCGCGGCCCAGCTGGCCCAGCTCGCCGCCACCGTCACCGTCACCGACACCGGCACCTGCGTCTGCCACCGGGACGACCTGCTCGCCGCGCTGGGCTCCGACGGCACCGCCCACCCCACGCTGGTCGGCAAGGACGAGCTGGACGCGCTCGTGGCCGACCACCGGCACGCCGGCCGCTCGGTCGTCTTCACCAACGGCTGTTTCGACGTGCTGCACCCCGGCCACGTCCGCTACCTGGAACAGGCCCGGGCGCTCGGCGACCTCCTGGTCGTGGCGGTCAACTCCGACGGCAGCGTACGCCGGCTGAAGGGCCCGGACCGGCCGGTCAACCCGGTCGAGGACCGGGTCACCCTGCTCGCCGCGCTCTCCTGTGTGGACCACGTGGTGGTCTTCGAGGAGGACTCGCCGGCCACGCTGATCGAGAGCGTCCGGCCCGACGTGTACGTCAAGGGCGGCGACTACCCGCCGGAGATGGTCCCCGAGGCGCCGCTGGTACGCCGGCTCGGCGGTCAGGTCCGCACCCTGGGGTACGTGCCGGACCGGTCCACCTCGGCCATCATCGAGCGGATCCGGGCCCATTCCCCACAGCCCGACGGCCCTACCCGGGCCGCGCGGCCCGACGGCCACCCGGCCGCCTCGCCGCCGGGTGACCGGGTCACCGGCGGACGGCCGTGAACCGTCCCCTCGACCTCGGCTCACCCACGGAGTTCCGCCGGGCCCGGCAGCTGGACGTGCTGATCCCGACCCGGAACCGCCCCGCCGAACTGGCCGTCACCCTCTCCGGGCTGGCCGCCCAGGAGGACGTGCCCGGGTTCGGGGTGGTGGTCAGCGACCAGTCCGACGGCGACCCGGCGTACGCGCACCCGGCGGCGGCCACCATGGTGCGGGTGCTGCGCCACCGGGGGCATCCGGTGCTGCTGACCCGCCGGTTGCCGCGGCGGGGGCTCGCCGAGCACCGGGCGTACCTGCTCGGGAGGTCCGTGGCCCGGTACGTGCTCTGCCTCGATGACGACGTCTGGCTGGAGCCGGGCACCCTGCGCCGGCTGGTCACCGCGATCGGCGAGCTGGGCTGCGGCTTCGTCGGCAACGCGGTGCACGGCTTGTCGTACGCCGATGACGTGCGCCCGGAGACGCACGGGCACTACGAGGAGTGGACCGCGCCGCCCACCCCCGAGCGGATCCGCCCGGGCACCCCCCAGTGGCAGCGGGCCGCCATCCACTCGGCGGCGAACCTGCTGCACGTCACCCAGCAGGTCGACCTGCCGCCGGGGGCGTGGCGGGCGTACAAGATCTCCTGGGTCGGCGGGTGCGTGCTCTACGACCGGGCGGCGCTGGTCGACTCGGGCGGGTTCGAGTTCTGGCGCCGGGTGCAGGAGAAGCACCAGGGCGAGGACGTCGCCGCGCAGCTCGCGGTGATGGCCCGCCACGGCGGCGCCGGCGTGCTGCCCAGCGGGGCCTACCACCTGGAGTCGCCGACCACCGTCACCGAGCGGGACGTGGAGGCGTGGGAGGTCGTGCTCGCCGAGTCCGACACCCCGCAGCCGGCGTGAGGCGCGGCGCGTCCCCTACCTGCCGAGCAGTTCGGTGGCGGCCTCCAGCACCTCCACCGTGGGGACGTCCGCGACGAACGAGTCGCGGTGCGGGCAGTCGCCGTCGCCCGGCCGGTGGGGGTAGATCCCGGGCGTGCAGTCCACCCCGCAGACCGGGCAGCGCGTCGTCCAGGAGGCGATCGGGCGGTGCCGGGCGCGCAGCGGCGTCGCCCCGTTGATCAGGTTGCCCAGCCAGTAGACGCCCACCGTCGCGGTGCCGACCGCGCCGGCCAGGTGCAGCGGGCCGGTGTCGTTGGAGACGACCAGCTCGCAGCCGGCGTAGGCGGCGGCCAGGCCGCCCAGGCTGAGCGTGCCGACCTGCGGGCGTGCCGGCACGCCGGCCGCCGCGACCACCGCGTCGACCAGCTCCCGCTCGGCGGGGGTGCCGGTGACCAGCACCTCGTACCCGTCGCCGTGCAGCTCGCGGGCCACCTCGGCGAAGCGTTCCGCCGGCCAGCGTCGGCGGGTGTCGGTGGCCCCCGGGTGCAGCGCGACCCGGGGCCGGTCCGGCTCGCCGAGCACCTCGCGGGCCTCCGCCCGGTCGGCGTCGGTGACCGCCAGCGCCGGGACGATCGTGACGGCGGACGCGCCGACCAGGGCCACCGCCTCCAGGTAGCGGATCACCTCGTGCTGGTAGTAGACGTACCGGATCCACCGGTCCAGCGGGGGCGCGTCCTCGGCCCGCAGCCCGGCGGTGACCCGGGCGCCCAGCCGGCTGACGACCGGGTTGGAGTTCGCCCCGCCGCCGTGCAGCTGCAGCGCCAGGTCGAAGCGTTCCTTGCCGGCCCGCTCCAGGAAGTCGTCGATGTGGGACGGGGCCTCGTCCGGGCCGGGCTCGCGGATGCCGGGCGCCGGCGGTACCACCAGGACCCGGTCCACCGGGCCGGGCCGGTCGCGCCAGAGCTTCGCGTGCCAGGGCGCGCCGAGCAGCACGATCTCCGCCCCCGGGTACGCGGCGCGCAGCGACTCCAGCGCCGGCAGCAGGAAGATGAAGTCGCCGAGCGCGTTGGCGCGCAGCACGGCGATCCGCTCGACGTCGGGTACCCGCTCACCCACCGGGCCGAGCAGGGACGGGGTGGCCACCCGACCCCTACAGCCGGTCGACTTCGCCGGCGGTGGTGTCCGGGTGGTGCAGCTCCCGGTCCGCCGCCGGGTCGGCCGGCAGGGCCGCAGCCGCCGTGTCGCGTGGTCCGGCGCGGCCGACGGTGATGGTGCGCGGCGCGGGCCGCTTCGCCCGGGGCAGGTGGACCCGGAGCAGGCCGTGGTCCATCACCGCGTCGATGCCGTCCGGGTCCACCCGGGACGGCAGGTCCACCCGGTACTCGAAGCCCCGGGTCTCGAAGCCACCGGGGATGCCGTGGTCGGCGTTGACCTCGGCCTCGGAGCGGGCGCGGACGCAGAGCTCCCGGTCGTCCAGCTCGACGGCGACCTCCTCCGGCGCCACGCCGGGCAGCCGGACGATCACCTGCCAGCCGTCGGCGGTCTCGGTCAGCTCGACGTCGGGCGAGCCGCCGCGGGCGCTGCCCACCAGGCGGCTCAGCTCGGAGCGCAGCGACTGGAGTTCGCCCATCGGGTCCCAGCCCTGCTGCCGTCCGCGCCATCCCCGCCCGAAACCGCCGGACTGTTCGGTCATCGCATCTCTCCGATCCGTTCGGGGGCCGCCGGGGGCCGCAGTGAGCTGGGGGCGTCCAGGCCGGCGTCCCGGTCCACCCCGACGCCGAGCCGGTCGACCAGTTCCCCGCCGAGCCAGGCGCTGATGCCGAGGATGCCGAGGCCGACCACCTCGATGGCGATCAGCGCGCCGCCGGCCGCCCGGGACTCGGCGTTGAGCCGAACCGCCCAGACGGCGGCGAAGAGCAGGATGACCGCCAGGTTCGCGGCGGCGTGGGTGAGCGCCACCCGCTTCGCGCGGGTGCCGGTCGGGATGGCGAGCAGGTCGAACGTCCCGGCCGCCGCCGCCAGCAGGCCACCGACGAGACCGACGGTGATGTTCCAGTACGCCACCTCGGCGAGGAAGTCGGGCCCGCCGACCGTGTCCACGATGTCGAAGAGCGCGCCGGTCACCAGCAGCGCCACCGGGAACATCACCAGCATCGGGTGTACGGGGTGGCCCAGGACCTTCAGTCGGCTCTCCATGTCGGGCCTCCACTGCTCGCATCCGGGCGCGCCGTGGATGAGGCGGTACCCCCCGCGCCGGTGGGCAAACCTCATGCTCGCCGCGTCCGCCTAGGCTGACGGCTGGCGGCGCCCGCCCGGGCCGCCGCCACCCGGGTCAACGGACGGGGGAGTCGGACGTGACGGTGGAGATCACCTCCCACGAGGAACTGCGCGAACTGCTGGGGGCGCCGACGCCCCGGGCGATCACCAAGGAACGCACCGTCCTGCACGAGCGGGACCGGCAGTGGCTGGCCGCGTCGCCGTTCTGCCTGATCGCCACCGCCGGGTCGGACGGCACCTGCGACGTCTCCCCCAAGGGCGACCCGCCCGGCTTCGCCGTGGTGCTGGACGAGGCGACCATCGCCATCCCGGAGCGGCCCGGCAACCGGCGGGCCGACGGCTACCGCAACATCCTGGACAACCCGCACGTCGGGCTGCTCTTCATGATCCCGGGCCGGACCGACACGCTGCGGATCAACGGGCGGGCCCGGCTGGTCCGCGAGGCGGCGTACTTCGACGACATGGTGGTCAAGGGGCACCGGCCGATCCTCGCCGTGGAGGTCGCCGTCGAGCAGATCTTCTACCACTGCGCCAAGGCGTTCCTCCGATCGGAGCTCTGGCGGCCGGAGACCTGGCAGCCGGAGGCGATGCCGCCCCGCCCCCGCCTGATCAAGGAGGTCGAGGCGCCGGCGGAGAGCCTCGCCGACCTGGAACGGCGCTACGGCCCGGCCTACCTCGACACGTTGTACCGGGGGTAGGGGCGGAGCATCCGCCGCCGCGTCGTCGCCTGCCGTACGTGTTGCGGCTCCTTTAGAGCTGATGTCGTAGACGGATCACCTGATCCCGGCGACGACGGCGCCCTCGTGGTCGCGGAGCTGCGCCTGACGATCTCGACGAGGAGTTCCGGTGCGTTCGCCAGCCGACAGGTCCCGCACCAGGCCGCGCGACGGCCGCTCGGGCGGCCCCGCCCGGGACCGCCCGTCGGTCGGGACAGCCGATACTGGGCGGCATGTCCGAGCCGCAACTGCCGATCCGTACCGAACGACTGCTCCTGCGCCGGTACCGGGCCGATGACGTGGATGCCCTGCTCCGGTACTACAGCGATCCGCTCGTCGCCCGCTACATCCCGTGGGAGCCGTGGACGCGCGAGTTCGCGACGACGGTGGTCACCCGGCGGCTGGGCAACTCGGCCATCACCGGGCCGGAGTCCCGGTTGGCGCTGGTGGCGGAGCACGAGGGCGAGGTCGTCGGCGACGTGATCCTGTGGCCGGCCGACGACACGCTGTCGCGCGGCGAGATGGGCTGGGCCTTCCACCCGTCGGTGTCGGGTCGCGGGTTCGCCACCGAGGCGGTGCGCGCTCTCATCGACGTGGCGTTCACGCACTGCGGCATGCACCGCGTCCTCGCCCACGTCGATGCCCGCAACGAGGCGTCGGCGCGGCTCTGCGAACGGGTGGGCATGGTGCGGGAGGCGCACCTGCGCCGGGACCACTGGACCAAGGGCGAGTGGACGGACACGCTGATCTACGGACTGCTCGCCGAGCAGTGGCCCGGTTGACCGGGGCTGCGTCAGGCCCGTCAGCCACATCGCCGGCAACCGGCCACCGGACCGGGTCAGACAGCCACCCCTGGCGGCGGTCTTTCCGGTACGGGCGGCTGTAGAGCCCGACGACGGTCGGCTGACACGATCACGGCATGGACGTGGCAGACCCGAGACCTGATCCGAGGCGACCCTGCGGTGACGCCGTCGGCAGGCACCGATGACCCTTGCGAACGGGCAGGACCTGACGGCGGAGAGGGTGCACGTGTGGCCGCGCGCCCTGGCCGGTGCGGGCCTGCTGCCGTCGATCATGGCTGCTGCTCATCTGACCATGACCCGGTTCGACGGTCCGGTCTGGTGGGTGGTGGTCTGGCTTCCGGTACTGCTTGCGGCATTCCCGCTGGGCGTTGTGCACCCTGAGCCGTTCTGGGTCGCCTGCCTGGCGAGTGCGGTGCTGTTGATCGTCCTGGCGGTCCCCGGTTTCTGGTTCGGGTACTACCTGCACCTTCCGGCCGCGCTCGTGCTCTTCACCGCGGCGGCCGCGGATCCACGACGCGCGCCCTGGCGGGCGCGGGTGGCGGTGGCGTTCGGCGGGCTGCTGGCGGCGGCGACAACCGCGCTGTACGCCTGGGCGTGGGCCCACTCCTGACGCGTACTGCCACGTCGCGGAACGAGGTGTCCTCAGCGTTGCGCACCTGTGCTGATGGTGACCATGATTGCGCCGTCGCGATACCTAGAACTACTATGCATTGCAGTCCTAGGGTCAGGGGGGGGGCAAGTGCACATCACCAAGGACCTTGTCGCGGCGTCGGCGACGCCGCTCGTGCTGGGGATCCTCGCCGAGGGCGAGAGCTACGGCTACGCGATCCTCAAGCAGGTCAACGAACTGTCGGGCGGGCAGCTGGAGTGGACCGACGGCCTGCTCTATCCGCTGCTGCACCGCTTGGAGCGGTTCGGCCACGTCGAGTCGGCCTGGGAGACCCCGCCGGGGGGACGCCGCCGCAAGTACTACCGCATCACCGACCAGGGCCGGGCGGAGCTCGCCGAGCAGCGCCGCCAGTGGGCAGCCGTCGTGGACGCCCTGCGGAACGTCTGGAACACGACCCAGTCGATCAAGCCGATCATGGCACCGGCGTGGGAGGCGGCACGATGATCGCCGACAGCGACCTGGAGGGCCAGATCGCCGAGTGGCGGGCCTACACCCAGCGCCGCCGGGAGCTGCACCACACCGATGCCGAGGAGTTGGAAGACCACCTCCGCAGCCGGATCGCCGAGCTGACCGAGGCCGGCCTCCAGGCCGACGAGGCGTTCCTCATCGCCGTGAAGCGCATGGGCAGCCTCGACGAGCTGTCGCGGGAGTTCGCACGGGAGCACTCCGAGCGGCTGTGGAAGCAGCTCGTGCTGCCCGGGGAGCCGGACTCGGCCGTCGCCGCCCGGTCCCGCCGCGAGCTGCCCGTCATGGTGCTCTGTGCGGCCGTCGCGGCGCTCGCGATCAAGGTGCCGAGCTGGTTCGGGCTCGACTTCTCCGAGGACGATGGCTTCTACGCGCGAAACTTCAGCCTCTTCACCCTGCCGGCGCTGGCCGCGTACTTCGCGTGGCAACGCCGGGTCGGTCTCCGCACCATCGGCGTGCTCGCCGCGCTGTTCGTACTCGGCGCGGTCGCCGCGAACGCCTATCCGCTGGCCGGTGACTCGCAGAGCCTCGTGCTCACGACGATCCACCTGCCGCTCGCGCTCTGGCTGGTGCTCGGGGTCGCCTACGCGGGCGGTGCCTGGCGTTCGGGCCGACGGCGGATGGACTTCATCCGGTTCACCGGGGAGTGGCTGATCTACTTCGCCCTCATCGGACTGGGCGGGGGCGTGCTCACGGCCTTCACGGTCGGCACCTTCGGTGCCATCGGCCTCGACGCCGAGGGATTCGTCGAATCGTGGCTGGTGCCGTGCGGCGCCGTGGCCGCGGTCATCGTGGCGGCCTGGCTGGTGGAGGCGAAGCAGAGCGTCATCGAGAACATGGCGCCGGTGCTGACCCGCGTCTTCACGCCACTGTTCGCGGCCGCCCTGCTGGCCTTCCTGGTCGCCTTCATCTGGACCAACAACGGCATCGACGTCGAGCGCGACGCGCTCATCCTCTTCAACCTGCTGCTCGTCATCGTGCTGGGCCTGCTGTTGTACGCCATCTCCGCCCGTGACCTCACGGCCCGACCCGGTCTCTTCGACCGCCTGCAACTCGCGCTCGTCGTCAGCGCCCTGATCATCGACGTCCTGGTGCTGCTGGCGATCACCGGCCGGATCACCGAATTCGGCTTCAGCCCCAACAAGACCGCCGCCCTGGGCGAGAACCTCATCCTGCTCACCAACCTGGCGTGGTCGGCGTGGCTGTTCGTCGGCTTCGTACGGGGCCGGACGCCCTTCGCCCGCCTGGAACGCTGGCAGACCCGTTACCTGGTCGTGTACGGCGTCTGGGCCTGGACAGTCGTCCTCGCCTTCCCGCTCGTGTTCGACTTCGCCTGACCCGGATCCGGCCCGTTCACCCTGCCCGTCACCGGACAGGGTGAACGGGCCGATCGGCAGGTGGCTCCCATGATCTCGCTGGATCCAGGAAGTAGTGACTTCCCCGCCGGTTCGAGCCCACTACTTCCCGGATTGAGCGCGATCTTGTCAGGCCTCAATGTTGTCGAGCCGGGCGCTCGCCTTTTGCATGGCTGTACCGTCGATACGTGCAGCGCGAGGAGTTGATGTCCCTACTCGACAGCGCCGCTCCGGCCCACGTGGCGTGCCGGGAGGCCCTTGAGCAGGGTGCGTCCGTCCGCATCTGGGACGGACTGGTCCCCGCCAGCAACCTTGCGCCCACGTACCGGGTGCGGGAGGCAATCACCAGGGACCGGGGCATCCCGACGCTCGGCATGGCCGCGGCGGTCGAGGCCCTCGACGCGCTCGGTGACCAGCTGGTACGGCTCGGGGGCGTCACGCAGCTCGAGCCTCCGTACTACTTCCAGCTCTTTTTGTCAGCCGATGCGACCTCGGTCCTCGCGTGCATTGGTGTGGATCAACAACATCAGGCGCGAAGGCGCGAACCCCTCGGCCCCCGGTGACACCACCTCGCTCGCCCCGGCGGATTCCGTCGACCCACGATCGGAGCCGCCGGACAGTTGTCGTTCATTCAACGGGGGTAGTCAGGTTCGGTGCTGTCGGACCTGATACGGCTGGCAGCTCTGGGCCAGGAGACGGTGGTGCGGCCAGATGCATCGGTAGCGCCGCACCCGTTCCGATCGCGGAGGCTGCGCCACTGCTCGTGTGCGGCGAAGATCCGGTTCAGACCGTTGTACTCGTTGCGTAGCTCCAGGAACTCATCGAGCAGGTCGAACAGGGTCTCGACGGCGCGGGCGTCGAGGTCTGGATCCATCTCACCGAAGTTCTTGGGGCCGATGGGTTCCGTCAGGTGAGCGACGAGACTCCACCAGACGTGGCTGTCGCCGTACGCGGCTCGGGTGGCCAGCCACGGCTGGAACCCGGTCAGCAAGGCCCGGACGTTCGCCTCGTTGCAGCCATCCACAAAGGCCACGACGGAGGCGAAGTCGGACCGGATGAGCCACACTTCGGGACGATTGCGGATGTCGGCGAACAAGGTCCGGTAGTTGCTCATCGAGATCACGGCGGAATTGTGCCTGGTCCTGGTTGTTCACGCGCCCCTGCGGGTGGAGCTGGGCAGGCCTCTCGCGGAGGTCGGCGGGAAGCTCGGGGGCGGTGGGTCCTGGTCCCTGCGCAAGGACTTGTCGGACCGGCTGAGGGAGTAGCCGGCCCTACCGGTTCCGCTCGGTTCGTGTGCGGTCGCGGCCCGGGAACATCATCCTGGGGACCAGATCACCGCGGGGCTATTTGTCGAGGATGCGGGCCTTCTGGGCTTCGTACTCAGCTTCGGTCAGCGCGCCGGCCTCCTTGAGCTGGTGCAGCTTCTCCAGCAGGATCACCCGGTCATCGTGCGAGCGCTGCCCGCCGACCTCCTCGCCGATCTTTTTCGCCAACCAACTGTCGTGAAGCCGACCCCAGATGAACGAGACGATGGCGAGAACGATGATGACGAGGATGACCTCCATGCCAGGTAAGCGTAGAAAGGCTGGGCAACACTCGGCAGCCCGGCAGTTGACCGCCGTTGACCCTCGGCCTCGGTACGGTGAGGCACGCGACCGGCACGGTTAGAGGAAGTCTCTCCAGAAGGCGACCGCGGCTCGCGGCTCCCGACCTCGGTCCGGTGCCGGTCCGCCGAACTCCGAATGGATGTAGTGCTCCAGGTCGTCGCCGTAGTAGATGATGTCGGTCTGATGCATCGACAGGACCGGGTGCCCGTACGAGCCGCGGCCGGAGGGCAGGAAACGGTGGCCGTACACGGGCACCATCTGCGGCACGTTCCGGAGGTGCGACTCGGCGGCCGCTGCGGCCTCACGGCGGTTGCTGGGCCGCTCTCCCCAACTCTCATGCCAGTAGCCGTTGTGCTCGACATCGAACAACACGCCATGGGCGGGCCACGCAAGGCGATCGCGGAGGGCCGCCTGGTCTCCTCTTCGCCAATCTGGCCAGGAAGGCCCGGCGGGTAGCCCGGCGGCCAGGAAGGCGCGGTGGTCGTCGGCGAACTGAAAGCCGAAGGTGTGCTCCACGCGAGCAAGCTCCGCTTCCGTCAGCCCGCGCTGGATCTTGACGTGTCCGAGTTCCCTCAGCCGACGGGCGGCTGCGATACCGAGGGCAGCGCCTTCCGGGTTACGGCCCGGAGCAGGGTCATCTCGGTCGCCCCTGCGAAAGCGGTCCAGGAATGCGCCCACGGCTCCCCTCCTACCTCTTCACCCGGAACAAGGCTAAGACGCTTCACCAGCCGAACGGCCTTGGCCCTCGGGCAGGCTGGTAGCGGGATGCGGACTGATTGCGGACCGGCACCACCGACGGCGGCGTGATCGACCTTGGAAAACGGCGAAGCCCAGGCCGATGACCTGGGCTTCTGTACCGAGCCGCCTGACGGAATCGAACCGTCGACCTACGCATTACGAGTGCGTCGCTCTAGCCGACTGAGCTAAGGCGGCAACGATCGTCAAGTGTACGCCACGTCCCGCCGGCCACCCCAGGGGGTTCCCCGCCGACTGGATCCGGACATCGGGCGCGATCGGTACGTTCGCGGGAGAGCGGTCGCTGCGGGTCGGTACTACGCTGCGGCGGGTGAGCGACGATCACGCCGAGTACGCGCCGGGCGAGCGGGCCGCTCGCCGGCCGCGGAGCACCGACCCGATCGAGCTGGGTTTCACGCCGCGCAAGCCGGTGCCCTGGCTGGCACCGTTCCTGCTGGTCAGCACCGGCATCCGTACGCTGCTGGCGATGCTGTTCGGGGCGTACCTGGACAAGCGGGAGCTGCAGAACGCCCTGGACGCCAAGATCGCCAAGCAGGTCGGGCCGGACGGCGGGCTCTGGTTGGACTACGTGGCCGACCTGGGCGACGGCTTCAACGCCACCTACTCGGTGGCGTACCTGCTCGCCCAGCCGGAGCTGGAGGTGGACGGGCACCGGCTGCCACGGGCGCGGACCCTGGTGATGGGGGGCGACCAGGTCTACCCGTCGGCGGCCTACGAGGCGTACGAGGACCGGTGCAAGGGGCCGTACCAGGCCGCGCTGCCGGTCGCGCCGCCGGAGCGGCCGACGCTCTTCGCCGTCCCCGGCAACCACGACTGGTACGACGGCCTGACCGCCTTCCTGCGGCTCTTCGTCCGGTCCCGGGACCGGAACTTCGGCGGCTGGGCCACCGGCCAGTCCCGCTCGTACTTCGCCGTGGAGTTGCCGGCCGACTGGTGGCTGCTCGGCATCGACGACCAGTCGGGGTCGTACCTCGACGACCCGCAGCTCGCCTACTTCGACGAGGTGGCCCGCCGGCTGGGGCCGCAGTCCCGGGTGATCCTGGCGGTGCCGGCGCCGACGTGGGTGAAGTCCGTCGACCATCCCACCGCGTTCGACTCGATCGACTACTTCATCCGTACGATCATCAAGCCCACGGGCGCGCACGTGCGGCTCCTGGTCTCCGGCGACCTGCACCACTACGCCCGGTACGCCGGGCCGGAGCGTCAGCTGATCACCTCGGGGGGCGGCGGGGCGTACCTCTATCCGACGCACAAGCTCCCGGAGCGGATCGAGGTGCCGCCGAAGGACACGCTGGCCCGCCGGGCCAGCGCCACCCGCCCGTACGACCTGGTCGGCCGCTACCCGGACGCGGCCCGCTCCCGCCGGTACGGCTGGGGCATCTTCCCCCGGCTGCCGTTGCGCAACCCGGGCTTCACCACCCTGCTCGGCACGCTGCACACACTGCTGATGCTGGCCATGGCGGGTGTCGCGGCGAACCGGCCGGGCACCACCGAGCAGCGGCTGTTCAGCGTGCCGCTGGCGGTCATGCTGGCGGTGACGCTGCTCGCGGCGGCCTTCTTCGCCAAGCCGCCGAGCGCGGGTGGCAAGCGGCACGCCCGGCACTGGATCCTCGGGGTCGGCCACGGGGTCGGGCACGTCGGGCTGGCCGCCGCCGGCACCTGGGCCTGGTTGGCGCTGCCCTTCTACGACTGGCCGTGGCCGCTGCCGGCGGTCGCCGCCGCGGTCGTCTACGGCCCGGTGACGGGCCTGCTGTCCAGCCAGTTGGTGGCGGCGTACCTGCTGGTCGCCGGGGCGTTCGGGGTGAACCTCAACGAACTCTTCGCCGGGCAGGGCATCGAGGACGCGAAGTCGTTCCTCCGGATGCGCATCGACCCCGACGGCACCTTGACGATCTACCCGATCGCGGTGGACCGTGTCCCCCGCGCCTGGCAGCTCAACCCCGACCGGTCCCCCACCGCCTCCTGGCTGACCCCGAGGAGCCCGCTGACCCCCCGCCTGGCCGAACCCCCGATCACCCTCAGGTGACGCGCCGAGCGCACGGGAGGGAGCCGGGTCAGGGGGTGTAGTGCTGGTCGTGGGCCTGACGGGGGGCGCAGACGGAGGCGCGGCTGCACGAGCAGCGGGAGCCGTCGGCGTCCAGGCGTACGGTGACGGCGTCCCGGGGGACGCTGTGCCCGACCACCTTGCCGTCGCCCTCGGGGGTGGTCACCCGGCTGCCGATCGCCGGGGCGGACTCCTGAAAGCGCTGGTAGAGCGGATGCTCGTACTTCAGGCAACACATCAACCGGCCGCAGGCGCCGGAGATGCGGAGCGGGTTCAGCGGCAGGTCCTGGTCCTTCGCCATCCGGATGGTCACCGGCTCGAAGTCGTTGAGGAAGGTCGCGCAGCACAGGTCGCGGCCGCAGGAGCCGATGCCGCCCTGCACCTTGGCCGAGTCGCGGGCGGAGAGCTGGCGCAGCTCCACCCGGCAGTGCAGGGTCGCCCCCAGGTCGCGAACCAGGGAGCGGAAGTCCACCCGGTGCGGGGCGGTGAAGTAGACCGTGGTCCGGTCACCGCCGCCGTCGGCGGTTGCGAAAACGTGGTCGACGGCGACCACCTTCATCGGCAGGCCGTGCTCCCGGATGAGCCGCTTGGCGGCCACCTTCGCCTCGGCCTTGCGCCGACGCAGCAGCTCGTCGCGGCGCAGGTCCTCCTCCTGCGCCAGCCCGGCCAGCTTCGGGAAGCCGTCGGTCTCCTCGGTGACCCACTGCGCGGCCCAGACGCACTCGGCCACCTCGGGCCCGTCGTCGGTGGGCACCAGCACCCGGTCGCCGACCTGCGGGCGCAGCTCCCCCGGGTCCAGGTAGTAGAGCCGCCCGTACCGGTTGAAGCTGACCGCGCAGAGCATGCCCATGCCTTCACCCTACGACGAACCACCGGTGTCGGCCCGCCCAGCCGTCGCGGGACGGTCACCCGCAGTCAGCGGACCACCCGGGTGGCGCCGTCCTGGCGGAACACGCCGCCGCCCACCTGCCCCCGCCACGTCGACTCGGCCAGGCTCGGCGACCACTGGCGCAGCAGCGTCTCGGCGCCGTCGTAGGCGACGCCGAGCACCGAGAGCACCCGGGTGGCGATCTCGGCCGCCGCGAGGGCGTCGGCCGTGGAGCTGGTCGCCGCGAGCACCCGCACCGCCTCGGCCGAGCCGAGCACCTCGGCCAGCACCCGGGCCACCGCCAGCCGGCTGCCCTCCACCCAGTGGGCGAGCGCGTCGGCGTACCCGGCGGTCGCCTCCAGACGCCCGACCAGGCTCTCCGGCCCCTCGTCCAGGTGGCGCAGCAGGGCCACCCGGGTCTCGTCGTACGCCGACGCGGCCGGCCCGGTCCAGCCTCCCGGCTCGGTCAGGGCGGCGCAGGCGTCGTCGTACCCCCCGACGAGCCGGCGCACGGCGTGCCCGGCGGTGGCCAGCGGCGCGGGACTGAGGTCGAGGAAACCGCGCAGCGCCTCGCCCGGCAGCACCTGCATGCGGCGCAGCAGCGGCCAGACGGGATGGCCGTCGGGGGCGCCGGCGGCGAGCCGGATGTCGACCCGGCCGAGCAGGTCGAGGCCGGGTTCGGCGAGCCGGTCCAGGGCGTCCATCACGCCTCCCCGGCCAGCCGCCGGCGGGCGGCGTCGTCGGCGCCGGCGTAGTGGTCGGCGGCGCTGCGCACGGCGGCGGCCGTGGCGGCGAGCCGGGCGGCCGCCGCGGCGGCCTCGCGGGCCCGGTCCCCGGTGGCGGTGGTCCACTGCCGGTGCAGGGCGCGGCCGATCTCGCCGGGCCGGCCGGCGGCGTGCGCCCCGAACACCGGGTGGGCCGGGTCGCCGGCGGTCACCCGGCGGGCGAGCACGGCCAGGGTGTCGCTCGCCTCGTCCAGTCGGGCGGCGAGGGTGTGCAGCGCGTCCATCTCAGGCCCCCGCCAACGGCCGGTACGCCGCGAAGGTCTCGTTGTGCAGCTTCTCCCGGGCCCACTGCGCGGCGTCCGCCGCGGCGGTGACGGCGGCCTGCACCGAACCGGCGACCTCCCGGGCGGGCCGGGTGTGCAGCGGCCCGAGGAACCGGACGTCGGTGATCCGCCCGCCGGCGGTCACGACGACCTCGACCAGCCCGTCCGGTGAGCGGACGGTGACCTCCACGGTGGCCACCGCCTGGTCGAACTCGGCCTGGAGAGACTCGATGCGGCGGTAGCGCCGCACCGCCTCCTCGATCCACGCCTCGTCGATCTCCCCGCGCGGCATCGGTTCTCCCCCCGGCCAGCTTCACCCAGCGTGTCGCCACGGTCACCGCGGCACACCGGACCGTACCGCACGCCAACAACACGTGTCGATGCCGACGACGGTCAGCCGCGCCAGAGGGAGAGCATCATCGACTCCACCGCGATCCGCGGCTTGACGTTCGCCTCGATCGCCGCCCGGCACGCCAGCACGGCCTCCAGCCGCCGCAGCGCCCCCTCGGCGTCCCACTTCTGCGCGCCGGCCCGGGCCACGGCGGCGGTGTCGGTGTGCACCGGCTCGACCGGCGCGCCCAGCGCCATGGTGAGCGCGTCCCGGTAGAAGGCGGCCAGGTCCACCAGGGCCCGGTCCAGCGCGTCCCGCTGGGCCCGGGTGGCCCGCGACTTCTGCCGCTTCTCCAGGTCCTTGAGCTGCCCGGCGGCGCCGCGCATGGCGCCGGCCGCGCCCCGGCCGGTGCCGCCCGCGCCGAGCGCGGTCTGCAACGCGGCCCGCTCGGCCGCGTCCGCCTCCGCCACGGCCGCCTCGGCCTCCGCCTCGGCGGCCTCGATCAGGGCCGACGCGGCGTCCAACGCGGTGCCGACCCCGGTCAGCCGGCGGGGCACCGCGAGCACCGCGTCCCGGCGCTTGCGCGCCTCCGGGTCGCGGGCCAGCCGCCGGGCCCGACCCACGTGCCCCTGCGCGGCCGCCGCCGCCCACTGCGCCACGTCGGGCGCGACGCCGTCCCGATCCACCAGCATCTCGGCCACCGCGGCGGCCGGCGGCTGCCGCAACGGTACGACCCGACAGCGCGACCGGATGGTCACCGAGATGTCGTCCGGGTGGGTGGACGGGGCGCAGAGCAGGAAGACGGTTCGCGGCGGCGGTTCCTCGATGGCCTTGAGCAGCGCGTTGCCGGCCGCCTCGGTGAGCCGGTCGGCGTCCTCGATGATCACCACCTGCCACCGGCCACCGGACGGGGTGCTCGCCGCCCGGAGCACCAGGGCGCGCATCTCGCCCACGCCGATGGAGAGCCCCTCGGGCACCACCAGCCGCACGTCGGCGTGGGTGCCGGTCAGCGTGGTGTGGCAGCCGGGGCAGTCGCCGCAGCCGGTGCCGTGCACGCACTGCAGCGCGGCGGCGAAGGCGCGGGCGGCCACCGAGCGGCCGGAACCGGGCGGTCCGGTGAAGATCCAGGCGTGCGTCATGCCCGCCGCCGGGTCGACACCGTTGCCCGGTTCGTCCTCCCGCGCCGTGCGGCGCAGTACGGCGGCGGCGGCCGCGGCGGCGTGGCGCAGCGTCGCCACCGCCTCGTCCTGACCGACCAGGTCGGCGAAGACGTCCGGCATCAGGTCCGGTGCTCCATCGTCACGAGCTCCGCGTCGGATAACTCGGGCTGCACCGAGGTGTCCGGGCCGTGCGCGGGGCGCGGGTGCACGATGCCGGCCGGATCGGTCAGGAGTTCCTGCACCCGGCCGGCGACCAGCTCGGAGATCTCCTCCGCCGGGCGGGCGGCGTCGAGCACCAGGTAGCGCTTCGGGTCGTTGGCGGCGAGGTCCAGGAAGGCATACCGGACCCGCTCGTGGAAGGCGACGGACTCGGCCTCCAGGCGGTCGGCGCCCTGGCTGCGGGCGGCCGCCCGGGACAGGCCGGTGTGCGGGTCGACGTCGAGGAGCACCACCAGGTCGGGCTTGAGCCCACCGGTGGCCCAGGAGGAGAGCCAGGAGACCTCCTCCACCGGCAGGGTACGGCCGGCGCCCTGGTAGGCCAGCGAGGAGTCGACGTACCGGTCGCTGACCACCACCGCGCCCCGGGCCAGCGCCGGCCGGACCACGGAGGCGACGTGGTGCGCCCGGTCGGCGGCGTAGAGCAGCGCCTCGGCGCGCGGGGACGGCGCCTCCGTGAGGGACGGGTCGAGCAGCAGGGAGCGGATCCGCTCGCCCACCGCGGTGGCGCCCGGCTCGCGGGTGACCACCACGTCACGACCCTGCCCACGCAGCCGGGCGGCGAGCGCCTCCAGCTGGGTGGACTTGCCGGCTCCCTCGCCGCCCTCGAAGACCACGAAGAGGCCGGTGGAGACGAACGGCTCCGCCGGCATCAGCGGGCGGCCCCGGATCGAGCCCCACAGGTCGGCGAGGACGGGTACGCCCTTCTTGTCGTCCATCTGGCCGAAGGCGCTGATCCCGGCGAAGATGCCGGCGGCGCCGGCGGCGAGCAGCAGCAGGCGGGTGGAGGAGACCGAGATGCCGAGGTCGGCGATGGTCAGCTTGCGCGAGCCGCCGACGCCGACCAGGAGGCTGCTCAGCCCGATGGCCAGGATCAGCACCAGCCGGGTGCCGATCTGCACCACCGCGAAGACCCGGCCGCGCACCTCGTCGGCGACCTCGCCGCCGAGCAGCGTGGTCCCGGCGAGGAAGGCCATGCCGGCGCCGGCGCCGACCAGGATCGCGCCGAGCATCGCCATCGACAGGTGGATGGCGAAGGCGAGGGTCATCACCGCGGCGCTGGCCAGCACGATGCTCATACCGAACCAGCGGCGCCGGGACATGTCCCGGACGATCATCGGGCCGAGCCCGATGCCGATCGCCAGACCGATGAAGATCGCGCCGAAGAGCAGGTAGAACGCGGCGTCACCGGCGCCCAGCGAGGCGGCGAAGAACTTGGCCGTGCCGATCACGATGCCACCGCCGGCGAACGCGCCGAAGATGCCGAGCACCAGGCCACGGACCAGCGGGGTCTGGCCGATGTACTGCCAGCCCTCGGTGAACTGCCGCCGCATGCTCTGCTCGGTGCGCTCCCGCTCGCCGGTCTGCGCCCGGCTGATCTCCTTGATGCCGAACGCCACCACCAGGGCGGTGGCGAGTCGGGAGAAGGCGTTGACCCAGAGCGCGAGCTGGGCCGGCTCCGCCCAGCCGGGCATGTCGCCGCCGACGATCGTCCGGACGCTGCGGTCGAGCACCGCGGCGACGAGCGCCGCGAGGATCGGGGTGAGGCCGTACGTGGTGATCAGCGTGAGCTGGTTGGCCGCCTCCAGCCGGGCCCGCGGGATCAGGTTCGGAACCGCGGCCTCCTTGGCCGGGATCCAGAGCAGGGTGATCGACTCGATCAGGAAGGTGGCGACCGTCGCCCAGCCGACCACCACCCCGCCGCTGGCGCCGAGGAGCGCGACCAGCGGGATGGAGGCGAAGAGCAGGAAGCGCAGCAGGTCGCAGATGACCATCGTCCAGCGCCGGTCGAAGCGGTCGGCGAGCACGCCGGCCACCGGGCCGAGCACCAGCGCGGGCAGCAACCGGATCGCGATCACCACGCCGAAGGCGGCGCCCTTGGCGGTGCTCCCCTCGACCTGGGAGGCGGCGAAGACGGAGGTGGCCAGCAGGCCGAACCAGTCGCCGAAGGAGGCCGCGCCGAGCACGATCCAGAGCCGCCGGAACGGTCGGATGCGCAGCACCGACCGGATCGCGGCGTAGCCGGACGGGTCGGCCTGGGCGCCGGACTGACCAGACGACGACACGCCGGACGACTCGCCGTTCTTGTGGCTTTCGATGGCCGTACCTCCACGTGCCGGCCCAACGCTGGGCAGTCCCGGTGGAACACTCTAGTCCCGGTGGGGAGCAGCCCCGCCGCGACATTCTCCTGCTCGCCGAGCCTAGGCCGCCGGTACCAACGGCCGCAGCCCGGCGGTACGTGAGGGTGTTTCGTATTGCTCTCCGGACAGTTAGCGTGCACCCGTGGCCACCGACAGCGACATCCTGCGCGAGCGCCTCGACCGGGCGACCGCTCACCTCGACCCGCCGTACGCCGTGCTGGACCTCACGGCCTTCGACGCCAACGCCGCCGAGCTGGCCACCCGCTCCGGCGGCAAGCCCGTCCGGGCGGCCAGCAAGTCGATCCGCTGCCGCGAGCTGACCACCCGCGCGCTGCGCCGGCCGGGCTGGTCCGGGGTGATGGCGTTCACCCTGCCCGAGGCGATCTGGCTGGTCCGCGCCGGCGTCACCGACGACGCGCTGGTCGCCTACCCCACCGCCGACCGCGGGGCGCTCGCCGAACTGGCCGCCGACCCGGCGCTCGCCGCCGCGGTCACCCTGATGGTCGACGGCGCCGAACAGCTCGACCTGATCGACGCCGTGTCCCCGCCGGGGGCGCGCCCCGAGCTGCGGGTCTGCCTCGACCTGGACGCCTCCTGGCGACCCCTGCGCGGGCGGGTGCACGTCGGGGTGCGCCGCTCACCGGTGCACAGCGCCCGGGCCGCCGGCGCGCTCGCCGCCACCGTCGCCCGACGGCCGGGCTTCCGGCTGGTCGGGCTGATGTCGTACGAGGCGCAGATCGCCGGCCTCGGGGACGCGCCGCCCGGCCGGGCCGTGCTCGGCACGGCGATCCGGATCGCCCAGCGCGGCTCGTACCGGGAACTGCTGGCCCGCCGGAGCGCGGCGGTGGCCGCGGTACGCGAGCACGCCGACCTGGAGTTCGTCAACGGCGGCGGCACCGGCAGCGTCGCCGCGACCAGCGCCGATCCCGCGGTCACCGAGGTCACCGCGGGATCGGGCCTGTACGGGCCGACGCTCTTCGACGCCTACCGTGCCTGGCGCCCGACCCCGGCGGCGTTCTTCGCCTGCGCGGTGGTCCGCCGACCGGCACCGGGGTTGGCCACCGTGCTCGGCGGCGGCTGGATCGCCTCCGGCCCGGCCGAGTCGACCCGACTGCCCCGACCGTGGCTGCCCACCGGCCTGAGGCTGATCGGCACCGAGGGGGCCGGCGAGGTGCAGACCCCACTGGCCGGCGCGGCGGCCGCCACGCTCCGGGTCGGCGACCGGGTCTGGTTCCGGCACGCCAAGGCCGGAGAACTCGCCGAACACGTCAACGAACTGCACCTGGTGGAGGGCGACACGGTCGTCGCCACCGTGCCGACGTACCGGGGTGAGGGCCGGGCGTTCCTCTGAACGCACGCCCGGCCCGCCTCGGCCGTCCCGCACCGGTCCGCCCGGTCGCACCCGTTCGGCCCGTCGCTCTTCCTGCCACCCCGGTCGCACCCCGGGCTCACGTCTTCGTCGTGCTCCCCCGGTCGCACCCAGGGTCTGTGCTCTCGTGCCGCCCGGTCACACCTCCGGGCTCTGTGCCGCCCCGCCGCCCGGTCGCCCCCGGACCTCACTCGCGCTCCTCGTGCCGCCGCCCGGCCGGGCGGCGCCCCGCTCAGCCCGGCTGGGTGGCCTCCGCCGGGGCGTCGACCTGCCGGTGCAGGTACTCCCGGATGAGCGCCTTGGCCTCGACCAGCACCCGCTCGTCGCCGTCGGACTGCCGGCGGAACGCCAGCTTGATCAGCGCGTCGGCCGCCTCCACGGCGATCTCCAGGTGGAAGCGGAGTTCGGGGACGTCGGTCAGGCCGAAACGCTCGGTGAGCACCCGGGCCAACTGGTCGGCGATCACGCCGTTGTTGTCCCGCTGCTCGTCGAGCAGGTGCAGGTCGACGACGTCGCCGAAGTGCAGGGTCCGGAACCCCGGGACGGTGCGGTGCATCGTGATGTACTCGTCGATCCCCGCGTCGACCCCGTCCCACCAGTGGGTCATGTCGTCCGAGGCGAACCGCTCGTCGAGTCGCTGGAGGTAGGACTCCATCGTCCGCAGGGTCAACGCCTGCACGATCGCCCGCTTGTCCGGAAAGAACTGGTAGACCGACCCGATCGCCACCTCGGCCCGCTCGGCGAGCAGCGTCGTGGTCAACCCTTCGTAACCCACCTCGTCGACGAGTTCAGCGCAGGCGTCCAACATCCGTTGAACCCGAGCGACACTTCGGCCCTGCACCGGCACCCGGCGCAGCGGCCCGGTCGTGGCGGCTGGTGTGGACACTCGACGCCACCCCCCTTCGAAAAATGAACATATCTGCACGTCACGAGACCGTGACTACCGGTACAACGAGCAGACCTCAATTGCGGTATTTACCAGGTACAACGTTCCTGATATGAAGTCACTTCATATTCACTTCGAGGAGCGTGCATGGCCGGCACCGCACCGCCCACCGCCGCCTGGTCCAACTGGGCCGGCAATCAGCAAGGCACCGCCACCGCCGTTCTGCGTCCCACCTCCGTCGCCGAGGTCGCCGAGGCGATCCGGGCCGCCGCGACGACCGGCGACCGGATCCGGGTGGTCGGCAGCGGCCACTCCTTCACCGGCATCGCGCTCACCGACGGCCAGCGGATGGAACTGACCGAACTGGACGGCGGCACCAACGTCGACACCGAGCGCCGACTGGTCACCGTACCGGCCGGAATGACGCTGCGCGCGCTCAACGACCTGCTCGCCGCGCACGGGCTGGCCCTGCCCAACCTCGGCGACATCGACGCGCAGACCATCGCCGGCGCGATCTCCACCGGCACCCACGGCACCGGCGCCGCGTACGGCTGCCTGTCGACCTTCGTCGAGGCGCTCACCCTGGTCACCGGCGCCGGCGAGGTGCTGCGCTGCTCCGCCGAGGAGCACCCGGACGTCTTCGCCGCCGCCCGGGTCGGCCTCGGGGCGCTCGGCGTGCTGGTCGAGGTGACGCTGCGCTGCGTCGACGCCTTCGTGCTGCTCGCCCACGAACGGCCGGCGCGGCTGCGCGCCGTCCTGGACGACCTGCCCAAGCTGGTCGACGCGCACGGCCACGTGGAGTTCTACTGGTTCCCGTACACCGACCGGGTGCAGGTCAAGACTAACGACCGGGTACCCGCCGACGACCGGCCGCTGTCCCGGCTCCGCGGCTGGCTGGACGACGACTTCCTGTCCAACACCGTCTTCGCCGGGGCCTGCCGGCTCGGCCGCGCCGTGCCGGCGCTGGCCCCCGGGATCAGCGCCGTTTCCGCCCGGGCGCTGGCCGAACGCCGCTACACCGGCCGCTCCGACCGGGTCTTCTGCACCCCGCGCCGGGTCCGCTTCGTGGAGATGGAGTACGCGCTGCCGCGCGACGCCCTGCCCACCGCGCTCGACGCGCTACGGCGGATCGTGGACCGGCTGCCGTTCAAGGTGCTCTTCCCGGTCGAGGTGCGGTTCACCGCCGCCGACGACATCTGGCTGTCCCACGGGTACGGGCGGGACTCCGCGTACCTCGCCATCCACCAGTACGTCGGCATGCCGTACGAGCCGTACCTGCGAGCCTTCGAAAAGGTCGCCACCGAACTGGGTGGCCGTCCGCACTGGGGCAAACTGCACTACCGCGACGCGGCGTCCCTCGCCCCCGCCTACCCGAGGTTCGCCGACTTCCTGGCGCTGCGCGCCCGCCTGGACCCGGACCGCGTCCTCACCAACCCCCACCTGGCCCGCCTCCTGGGCCCGTGAGCCGACGGCGACCCGGAGATCGTGCTCGAACGTGGAAGTAGTGGCCTCGTCGCGAGGCGGAGGCCACTACTTCCAGGATCGAGCGTGATCTTGTGGTCCGGGCCGGGTCACTCGGGGGTGCTGGTGGCCTTCTTCGGGGCGGCCTTCTTGGCCGGGGTGGCCTTGGCGGTGGTCGTCTTCTTGGCCGTGGACTTGGCGGCGGCGGTCTTCTTCGCCGCCGTCTTCTTGGCCGGGGCGGCCTTCTTCGCCGGGGCCTTCTTGGTCGCCTTCTTCGGGGCCGGACCCTTCGCCCGCTTCTCGGCCAGCATCTCCGACGCCTGCTCGATGGTCAGCTCCTCCGGGGTCTGACCCCGGCGCAGCGACGCGTTGAACTCGCCGTCGGTGACGTACGGCCCGAACCGGCCATCCTTGATCACCAGCGGCTTCTCGGTCAGCGGGTCGACACCCATCTCCCGCAGCGGCGGCGCGGCGGCCCGACGCTGGCGGGCCTTCGGGGCGGCCAGCAGCGCCAGCGCCTCGTCCAGCGTGACGGTGAACATCTTGTCCTCGGAGTCCAGCGAGCGGAACTCGTCACCCTGCTTGACGTACGGGCCGAAGCGTCCGTTGTTGGCGAAGACCTCGACGCCGTCCGGGGCGACCCCGACCAGCCGGGGCAGGCTGAGGAGCTTGAGCGCCTCGTCGAGGGTGAGCGAGTCCGGTGACTGCGAACGCAGCAGCGAGGACTTCCGCTCGCCGCTGGCCACGTACGGGCCGAACCGGCCGGACTTGAGCAGGATCGGCTCGCCGGTGGCCGGGTCGTCGCCGAGCTTGCGCTCGCCCCCGCCGCCCAGGAACAGCTCGCGCACCTTCTCCGGGGTCAGCTCATCCGGTGCCAGGCCCTCGGGGATCGGCGCCCGGTCGCCCTGGGTGCCGCCCTCCTCGCCCTCCACCTTCGGCGCCGGCTGCTCGCCGGGGAGCGCCCGCTGCAGGTACGGCCCGAACCGACCCACCCGGACGACGACCTCGCGGCCCTCGTCGTCGACGTGCAGCGGGATCGAGTTGACGCTGCGCGCGTCGATGTCGGTGATGTTCTCGGTGACCAGCTTCTTCAGGCCACCGGCGTGGGCGATGGCCTGGTCGCCGGCGCCGTTGGTGCTGCCGAAGTAGAAGGAGGTGAGGAAGTCGACGGAGGCGTGGTCGCCGCCGGCGATCTCGTCCAGCTCGTTCTCCATGCTGGCGGTGAAGTCGTAGTCGATCAGGCGCGGGTAGTGCCGCTCCAGCAGCCCGATCACCGCGAACGCCAGGAACGAGGGGATCATCGCCTGGCCGCGCTTGAAGACGTAGCCCCGGTCCTGGATCGTCTGCATGATCGACGCGTAGGTCGACGGGCGGCCGATGCCCAGTTCCTCCAGTGCCTTGACCAGCGAGGCCTCCGTGTAGCGCGACGGCGGCTGGGTGTGGTGGCCCTGCGCGGCCAGCTCGTCGGCGGTCAGCGGCTGGTCCTTGACGAGGGTGGGCAGCCGGCGCTCGGCGTCCTCGGCCTCGGCGTTCTCGTCGTCGCTCGACTCGACGTACGCCCGCAGGAAGCCCGGGTCGGTGATGGTCTTGCCGGTCGCGCCGAAGTCGGCCTCCTCCTGGGCGGAGGAGACCGCGCGGATGCGCACCGAGACGCTGGAGCCGACCGCGTCGGTCATCTGCGAGGCGATGGTGCGCCGCCAGATCAGCTCGTAGAGCTTGAACTCCTCGGCCGACAGCTCCTTGGCCACCTCGCCCGGGGTGCGGAAGTTGTCCCCCGCCGGGCGGATCGCCTCGTGCGCCTCCTGCGCGTTCTTCACCTTGCCGGTGTAGCGGCGCGGCTCCGGCGGCACGCTGCGCTCGCCGTACAGCTCGGTGATCTGCCGGCGGGCCGCCGAGATGGCGGTCTCCGACAGGTTCACCGAGTCGGTACGCATGTAGGTGATGTAGCCGTTCTCGTAGAGGCGCTGCGCGGTGCGCATCGTCTGCTGCGACGAGAACCTCAGCTTGCGGGCCGCCTCCTGCTGCAGCGTCGAGGTGATGAACGGCGCGTACGGGCGACGGCGGTAGGGCTTCTCCTCGACCCGGGTGACCGTGAACGGCCGCCCCTGAAGCCGGGCGGCGAGCCCGCGCGCGCCACTCTCGTCGAGGTGGACGACCCCGGCCCCGGCCCGGACCCGACCGGTGGTGGGCTCGAAGTCCTTGCCGGTGGCGATCCGGTCGCCGTTCAACGCGACCAGGGTGGCGTTGAAGCTGCGCGGCCCCTCGCCGGCGTTCGCCACGGCCAGGGTGGCGAGGATGTCCCAGTACTCGGCGGTGCGGAAGGCCATCCGCTGCCGCTCCCGCTCGACCACGATCCGGGTCGCCACGGACTGCACCCGGCCCGCCGAGAGCTTCGGCATGACCTTCTTCCACAGCACCGGCGAGACCTCGTAGCCGTAGAGGCGGTCGAGGATGCGCCGGGCCTCCTGCGCGTCGACCAGGTCCCGGTCGATCTCGCGCGGGTTGGCCACCGCGGCCTGGATGGCCGGCTTGGTGATCTCGTGGAAGACCATCCGCTTGACCGGCACCTTGGGCTTGAGGGTCTCCACCAGGTGCCAGGCGATCGCCTCGCCCTCGCGGTCCTCGTCCGTCGCCAGGAAGATCTCGTCGACCTCCTTGGCGAGCTTCACCAGCTTGCTGATCTGCTGCTTGCGGTCGGCGGAGACCACGTAGAGGGCGTGGAAGCCGTTGTCGACGTCCACCCCGAGCCGGGCCCACGGCTCGCCCTTGTACTTGGCCGGCACGTCGGCGGCGTTGCGCGGCAGGTCGCGGACATGACCGAAGCTGGCCTCCACGACGTATCCCGGGCCGAGATAGCCCGAGATCGTCTTGGCCTTCGCCGGTGACTCGACGATGACCAGACGGGTGGTTCCAGCGTTACTCGGCACGTCTCTCCCCGACCTCACTCCTGCTCCGATGCCCGATTCGGGCCGGCTTGCCCCCGTGGACCTCCGGCGGTCCGGATGTCCAACGTAACGCGCCGCCCGGCTTTCGGGTTTCGCGGGCGGCAAAGAGCCGCCGCGCGGCGTGCCCCCGGCGTCGCGCGGTCTTCACGGGCCGGACGGCGCCACCGTACACCGTGAGTAGGCCCCGGAGCGGGACACTGTGACGATGGCGGACCCTCGGCCGACGGACAGCCGACCGTTCACCCGGGCGAACCGCCACCCCGGCTGTCCCCGATCGGACACCCTCGGGCAGCGCCCGGCAGGGCCGGCCGCGACAGCCGTCGGCCGCGGGTCGGGGGACGCCGGCGGCGGTCAGGCCGGGGACGCCGGCCAGTCGGCCGGGGGCGCGGTCGCGGGCCGGTCGCCGACCAGCTCGGCCAGCCGGGCCAGCCGGCGCCGGCCGGCGATCCGGAACGCCGGACCGCCCGCGTCCGGTTCCAGCACGGCCGCCGGCAGGCCCACCACGGCGAGGGCGGCGCGGACGGTCGGCCACCACTCCCGGTCGTCGGGGCCGAGCCGGAGCAGGAAGCCCGCCGGGTCGGCGCCGCCCGCCGCGGCCAGCCAGAGCCGCAGCCGCCGGCCGTCGAGGTGGAAGCCGGCGGGTGGGCGCTTGCGCCGGCCGGCGGCCAGCCAGGCCGTGGCCAGCGGGGCCAGGGTGCTCGCGTACGAGGTGCGCACGGTGTACCGCCGGTCCTCGGTCGCCTCCCAGCTGGCGGCCAGCCCGCGCCGGCTCAGCTCGGCGACGAGCACGTGCACCCGCCAGGCGGCGTCGACCGCGATCGACAACCGGGCGGTGCGACCCATCCGGACCACCTCGCCCGGACCGGCGAGCAGACCGGACAGGTCGGCGACGGACGGATCCGCCGCCTCGGTGCCGAACAGCGACAGCTGGCGCACCGGTTCGGGGGGTGAGTCGGGAGGGGTCAGCGACACTCCGGAACCTCGTCGAAGGCCTGTTTGAGCTCTTTCGAGTTGAGCTTGCTGGTGTCCAGCGCGCTCGAGTCGTACTCCTGGTTGAGGGTGTCCACCACGGCCTGGACGCCGTCGTAGAAGTCGGAGGGGCGGTCGATGCTCAGCTCGTCGATGGCGTCCCGGGCCCGGCCGTAGGCGTCCCGGATCTTCTCCAGCGAGGTCCGGAAGCCCTCGGAGATCTCGTCGCCGCGGTCGGTCTCGGGCACGCCGGCGTCGGCGACCCGGCGTCGCGCGGTCTCGCTGGCCTGTTCCGCCCCGGCGAAGAGCCGGACCAGGTTCTCCTTCGCCTGCGCCGGGGTGGTCTGCGCGGTCATCTGCTGGTGGGTGCTGCTGGTCAGCTTGTTGATCTCGGCACGCCAGGGGGTGAGCGCCTCGCAGACCGAGGCCGCCCAGGCCCGGGGGGTGGGCCCGCTCCCACAGCCGGCGACGACGAGGACGAACGTGGCCAGGACCACCGTGAGCTTTCCGGCGGCAGTCGCCCGGCACGTACGCATGCGAAGCAGCGTACGGCCTTCGGATGAATGCGCCACCGGGCGGTTTGTCCGCCCCCGGCAGGGCCGGCGGGCCCCCGGCCGGCGTGGCGCCGACCGGGGACCCGCTGTGCCCTCACTCAGACGTTGACCGGCTCCGCGCGCTCGTGCCTGCCCGCGCCGGTGCCGCCGTCGCCACCGGAATCGTCCATCGCGATGCCCTTGCGCTTGCTGAACACCACCGACGCGACGATGATCGCCGTCGCCAGCACGGCGATGCCCACCCGCAGCGCGACGTTCCGGTCGTCGCCGACGCTGTACGCCACCACGGCGGGCGCGATCAGCAGCGAGACCAGGTTCATCACCTTGATCAGCGGGTTGATCGCCGGCCCGGCGGTGTCCTTGAACGGGTCACCGACGGTGTCACCGATCACGGTCGCGGCGTGCGCCTCGGAGCCCTTGCCGCCGTAGGCGCCGTCCTCGACCAGCTTCTTGGCGTTGTCCCAGGCGCCACCGGAGTTGGCCAGGAAGACGGCCATCAGCGTGCCGGCCCCGATCGCCCCGGCCAGGTACGACGCCAGCGCGCCGGGCCCGAGGCCGAAGCCGACCGCGATCGGCGCGAGGATGGCGAGCAGGCCGGGGGTCATCAGCTCGCGCTGCGCGTCCCGGGTGCAGATGTCGACGACCTTGCCGTACTCGGGCCGCTGGGTGCGGTCCATGATCCCGGGGAGTTCCCGGAACTGCCGGCGGACCTCCATCACCACGGCGCCCGCCGAGCGGGACACCGCGTTGATCGCCAGCCCGGAGAAGAGGAAGACCACCGCCGCACCGATGATGAGGCCCACCAGGTTGCGCGGGTTGGCCACGTTCAGCGCGTTGAGGATCTCGGAGCCGACGTCGCCCACCCCCGCCGTGGCGTACGCGCTGCGCAGGCTGTCGGTGTACGACCCGAAGAGCGCGGTGGCGGCGAGCACGGCCGTGGCGATCGCGATGCCCTTGGTGATCGCCTTGGTGGTGTTGCCCACCGCGTCCAGCTCGGTGAGGATCCGGGCGCCGTTCTCGTCGATGTCGCCGGACATCTCCGCCACGCCCTGGGCGTTGTCGGAAATCGGGCCGAAGGTGTCCATCGCGACGATCACGCCGACGGTGGTGAGCAGGCCGGTGCCGGCCAGCGCCACCGCGAAGAGCGAGAGTGTGATGGAGCTGCCGCCGAGCAGGAACGCCCCGAAGACGCCGGCGCCGATGAGCAGCGCCGAGTAGACCGCCGACTCCAGGCCGACGCTGATGCCGGCGAGGATGACGGTGGCCGCGCCGGTCTGCGAGCTCTTGCCGATGTCCTGCACCGGGCGCCGGTTGGTCTCGGTGAAGTAGCCGGTGAGCGCCTGGATCGCGGCGGCCAGCACGATGCCGATGACGACCGCGCCGATGGCGACCAACCGCGGGTTCTGGTCGACGTCGGTCAGCCCGCCCTCCAGCTCGGCGAAGGTGGCCGGCAGGTAGGCGTAGGCGGCGATCGCCACCAGCACCGCGGAGAGGACCGCGGAGAGGTAGAAGGCCCGGTTGATCGCGGTGAGCGCGTTGCGGTCCGTGGCACGCAGCCGGGTGATGAAGACGCCGATGATCGCGACGAGCACGCCGATGGTGGAGATGATCAGCGGGAAGACCAGCCCGTCCTCGCCGAACGCGGCCCGGCCGAGGATCAGCGCGGCGACCAGGGTGACGGCGTACGACTCGAAGAGGTCGGCGGCCATGCCGGCGCAGTCGCCGACGTTGTCGCCGACGTTGTCGGCGATGGTGGCGGCGTTGCGCGGGTCGTCCTCGGGGATGCCCTGCTCCACCTTGCCGACCAGGTCCGCGCCGACGTCGGCGGCCTTGGTGAAGATGCCGCCGCCGACCCGCATGAACATGGCCAGCAGGGCGGCGCCGAAGCCGAAGCCCTCCAGCACGGTGGGGGCGTCCCCGCGGAAGATCAGGACGACCATCGCGGCGCCGAAGAGGCCGAGCCCGACGGTGAGGAAACCGACCACGCCGCCGGTCCGGAAGGCGATCTTCATGGCGGCCTCGCGTCCGCCCCGGGCCTCCCGGGCGGCGGCGGCGACCCGCAGGTTGGCGCGGGTGGCGAGCCACATGCCGGCGCCACCGATGGACGCGCTGAACAGGGCCCCCACCACGAAGAAGGCGGATCGGCCGATCTTCACCGCCAGCTCGCTGCCGTCGGTGTCGTGCACCGGCAGCAGGAAGAGCAGTACGACAGCGACGACGACGAAGATCGCCAACGTCCTGAACTGGCGGAGCAGGTACGCGGAGGCGCCCTCCTGCACCGCCCCGGAGATCTCCTGCATGTTGGTGGTGCCCTTACCGGCTGCCAGCACGGCCTTGGTCAAGGCGGCGGCGAAGACGAGCGCCACCATCGCGATGACCGCGGCGATGACGACGTACGTCAGGTTCTCTCCGGTGAGGGACAGCGCGCCGCCTTCGGCGGCCAAGGTCCCGGACATCTATGTCCTCCTGTACCGAACACTGTCGCGCCGGCCAGCGGACGTACTGACCCGACGCCTGGATGCGGTTGCGCAAGCGCACCAACCCACCCCAGCGGACCAGCATGAACGCAAATACCCGCTGGTGGCGGGAAGGATCACTTGCTGACAACCCCGGTACTGTAGCCCCGCCGAGTGTCAGAGGTCACACCCGGGGGACACCGTGTTCGGATGATCTTCATAACTGTGTTATGAGGAAAAATCTGATATAGGCGATGATCAACACGATGAGGCCGTGACCCCGGCGGGGGTCACGGCCTCGACGTACGAACAGGGCGGCTCAGCGGCCGACGGGCCACACCATCCGAACCTCGGTCCCGACACCCTCGGAGACCGGGCGGACCTGGAGGTCCTCCACGAAACCGGCGAGCAGGGCGAAGCCGACCCCGGTGGTCAGCGCCTCGTCGGTGAGCGACTCGTTGGCCAACTCGTCGGCGTTCAGCGCGGCCAGACCGATGCCCGCCTCGATCGGCGCCCGGTCCACCACCCGCACCTGGTAGGACCCCGAGTCGGACATCTCCACCAGCACCGGGTCCGGCACCCCGTACTGCCGGTGCAGGGCGACCGCCCGGGTGCACGCCTCACCGATGGCCAGCCGCACCTCGTCGAGCAGGTCCTCACGGACCCCGGCCCGGCGGGCCACCGCGACGCCGACCAGGCGGGCGGTACGCACGTGCACCGGAGCCGGCGAGAAGGAGAGCCGGACCGTCGCCATCACGCGTCGGAGCCGGTGGGATCCGCGGCGATCGCCGCCTCGACCGTCGGGTGCAGCGGGAACACCTGGTCCAGGGCGGTGATCCGGAAGATCTTGAGCAGCGGCTCCTTGTCGCAGGCCAGGGCGAACGAGCCGCCGGCCGCGCGGAGCCGCTTCAGGGCACCCACCAGCACGCCGAGGCCCGTCGAGTCGAGGAAGTCCACCCGGCCGAGATCGACGATCACCCGCCGGGCCCCACCGTCGATCAGCTCCAGGAGCCGTTCGCGGAGCCGGGGCGCGGTGTAGACGTCCACCTCACCGCCGACCTCGAGCACCGTGTGCTCCCCCACCGTGCGGGTCGCCAGCGACAGCTCCATCAGTCCCTCCTCCGAGAGCCGTAAACTCTCCTGGGCATCTAACCATCCCCGCCGAAGCGCCCCGTCAGGTCACCGGCGGCGGCTTCCCCTTACCCCCGGGCCCGGTTCTTCACCACCCGAACACCAGTGCGAAAGTCAGGACGTGAAGCGCGCAGCCACCGTATCCGCAGGCCCCGGCTCCGGGCGGTCGCCCGCCGAGCTGCTGGGCCGGCTGCGCGCGCGGCACCACGACGCCGACCCGGTCACCCACGTCGAGCGCGTCCCGGCCCGCGCCGGAGAGCCGGCGCCCTGGCCGACCTGGGCGCCGCCGGAGCTGCGGGCGGCGCTCGCCGGGCGCGGGGTCGTCGCCCCCTGGCGGCACCAGGCCGAGGCCGCCGAGCTGGCGTACGCGGGCACGCACGTCGTGGTGGCCACCGGCACCGCCTCCGGCAAGTCGCTGGCGTACCAGCTGCCCGCGCTGGCCACCCTGCTCGCCGACCCCCGGGCCACCGTGCTCTACCTGGCCCCGACCAAGGCGCTCGCCGCCGACCAGCTCCGGGCCGTCGCCGGGCTGGAACTCGACGGGGTACGCCCCGCCTGCTACGACGGGGACACCCCGCGCGCCGAACGGGAGTGGATCAGGAAGCACTCCCGGTTCGTGCTGACCAACCCGGACATGCTGCACCACGGCATCCTCCCCGGGCACGCCAACTGGGCCGGCTTCCTGCGCCGGCTCACCTACGTGGTGATCGACGAGTGCCACACCTACCGGGGCGTCTTCGGCTCCCACGTCGCCCACGTGCTGCGCCGGCTCCGGAGACAGTGCGCGAAGTACGGACGTACCCCGGTCTTCGTCCTGGCCTCGGCGACGTCGGGTGACCCGGCGACGGCGGCCGGCCGGCTCACCGGCCTGCCCGTGACAGCCGTCACCGAGGACACCTCCCCGCGCGGCGGGGTGACCTTCGCCCTCTGGGAGCCGCCGCTGCTCCCGTCCGACGCCGCCACCGGCGCGGCCGACCTCGTCCAGGTCCGCCGGTCGGCGCTGCGCGAGACCGCCGACCTGCTCGCCGACACCGTCGCCGAGGGGGTACGCACGCTCGCCTTCGTCCGCTCCCGCAAGGGCGCCGAGGTGGTCGCGGCGAACGCCCGCCGGTCCCTCGACGAGGCGGTGCCCGGGCTCGGCGACCGGGTCGCCGCCTACCGCGCCGGCTACCTGCGCGAGGAGCGGCGCGAGCTGGAACGGGCGCTGCTCCACGGCGACCTGCTCGGGCTCGCCTCCACCAACGCCCTCGAACTCGGCGTCGACCTGGTCGGGCTGGACGCGGTGCTGATCTGCGGCTGGCCGGGGACCCGGGCGTCGCTCTGGCAGCAGGCCGGGCGGGCCGGACGCTCCGGCGACGAGGCCCTGGCCGTGCTGGTGGCCCGGGACGACCCGCTCGACACCTACCTGGTGCACCACCCGGAGGCGCTGTTCGGGCGGCCGGTCGAGGCGACCGTGCTCGACCCCGCCAACCCGTACGTGCTCGCCCCGCAGCTGGCCTGCGCCGCCGCCGAGGCCCCGCTCACCCGCGCCGACCTGGAACTGTTCGGCGAGGGCGCGAAGGAGGCGGTGGACTCGCTGGTCGAGGCGGGCGCGCTGCGGCAACGGCCGACCGGCTGGTACTGGCGGCACCGGGAACGGCCCGAGGTGGACCTGCGCGGCGAGGGCGGGGCGCCGGTCGCCGTGGTCGAGGCGTCCACCGGGCGGCTGCTCGGCACCGTCGACGGCGGCTCGTCCCACTTCCTCATCCACGCCGGCGCGATCTACCTGCACCAGGGCGTCTCGTACGTGGTCGACTCGCTGGACCTCGACGACGGGTGCGCACTGGTGCACGCCGAGGAGCCGGACTGGTCCACCCACGCCCGCGACGTCACCTCGCTGTCGGTGGTGTCGGTGCGCTCGTACGTGGACGCCGGGCCGGTCGGCATGTTCCTCGGCGAGGTGGACGTGACCAGCCAGGTGGTGTCGTACCAGCGGCGGCGGATCGCCTCCGGCGAGGTGATCGACACCCGGCCGCTGGACCTGCCGGCGCGGGAGCTGCGCACCGTGGCGGTCTGGTTCACCGTGTCGCCGCAGTCACTGGCGCTGGCCGGCGTCGAAGCCGCCGACATCCCCGGCGCGCTGCACGCCGCCGAGCACGCCGCGATCGGGCTGCTGCCCCTGATGGCCACCTGCGACCGCTGGGACATCGGTGGGCTGTCGACCGCCCTCCATCCGGACACCGAGGCGCCCACCGTCTTCGTCTACGACGGCCATCCCGGCGGGGCGGGCTTCGCCGAGCGGGCGTACGGAACGGCGGCGGCCTGGCTGCGCGCCACCCGCGACGCGATCGCCGAGTGCGGCTGCGAGTCGGGCTGTCCCTCCTGCGTCCAGTCCCCCAAGTGCGGCAACGGCAACAACCCGCTGTCGAAGCCGGACGCGGTCCGGGTCCTCGACGTGGTCCTGGCCAACCTGCCGCCCTCAACCGACACCGACGCCGCGTCCGGGGGGCCGGGGCCGGCGCTGCCGCGCCAGGACGACCGGGCGGCGGTCCGGCCCATGCCGCACCCGGGCGTCGACGCCGACTGACCTGCGCAACGCCCTCACGATCCACACCGTTCCCGCGCGGAATCGGGGTATCCCGCGTCTCGGACACCCCCGTTTGCCGCAACCGGAGTTGACCATGCCCCGCTCCGGGGCGCCGCGCGTCGGGGTGCCGCGCGTCGGGGTGCCGATCTCCAGGCTTCCGCTCTGCGCGGGTTTCGCTCTCCAGGGCGTCGCTTCCCGGGGTGTCGCTCTGCGGGATGTGTGCATGACCGGCGCGGCTGGTGGGCATTGATGCATGGGAGCGCTTCCATGCCGGGGCGCCGGAATGATTCCTGTCGTTCTTCCTGTCGGAGGAGGAAGCCGTGGCCGACACCATCGCCGAGACCGTCGACCTGCTCTACACGATCGATCAGGAGAAGCTCACCCCCGACCAGCAGATCGCGCTCGCGTCGGCGCTGGCCGGCCTGGCCCAGGCCGAACGCCTTGAGCAGATCAACGAACGGCTGCGCGGCATCCATCAGGTGCTCCAGGCATGGGCGCTCAAGGCGACAATCGAGGGCGGGCGCTGAACGGCCGGTTGTGCGAGACTCCGGCGCACCCTTCGGAGGAGATCCCATGCAGCTCGACAATTTGCAGAGCCAGCACCAGTTCCACATCCGGCAGCGGCTCCGGATGATGGTCAACCAGTACGAGGTCCGGGCCGTGGCGCCGGACGGCACCGAAGGCGAGCTGCTCGCGTTCGCGCAGCAGAAGCGGCTCGCCTTCAAGGAGCAGGTCACCCTCTACACAGACGACTCGAAGCAGCAGCCCCTGCTCGGCTTCAAGGCCCGGCAGCGGCTCGACCTCGGCGCCACGTACGACGTGACCGACCACGCCGGCAACCCGCTGGGGTCGTTCCGCAAGGACTTCGCCCAGTCGCTGCTGCGCTCCACCTGGCACGTGGAGCAGCCCGGCCTGCCGCAGGTCACCGGGCAGGAGCGGAGCATGCCGGTGGCGCTGCTGCGCCGGTTCGTCGACTCGCTGTCCTGGTTGCCGTACCACTTCGACTTCGTCGGCGGCGGCCAGCCGTTCTTCTCGGTGGTCAAGAAGTGGGGCCTGCGCGACCGGTACGTCGTCGAGGTGCAGAACCCTCAGATCGACCGCCGCCTGGTGATCGCCATGGCGATCGGCCTGGACGCGCTCCAGTCCCGCTGATTTCAGCCCGGCGCCACAGGCGGCACCCGGGTCGACGGACTGCCGACCCGGACGGGGCCGCGCCCAGGGGCACGGGTAGACCCGTCCGTGGGGCGCGGCCCATCGACCGGGTCGTCCAGGGCCTCAGCCGCGGATCGGGCCGGCGCGGGCGGTGGCGGTGGCCGCCCGCCGGAGTCCCGGCAGAGGGGTGACCGCCACCTCCACGGTGACGAGCACGTCGAGGCCGTCCAACCGGCAGCGGGTCAGGCGGGCGCCGTTCGCCCGTGCCAACTCGTCCGCCGCTGCGCAGGCCACCCCGTCGCCGCGCAACGCCTGACCCGCTCCAGCGAGCGCGCCGAAGTCGGCGCCGACCCGAGCCTGCTGCCGCGCGACCCGGGCGGCGCCGACCGCCGCGCCGGAGACGCCGGCCGTCACGAGGACCAGACCGACGGCCAGCAGGCAGACGGTGGCCCCACCCCGGTCGTGGCCGGGCGACCGCCGCGCCCGCCCGGCGTCCCGTGTCTCCTCCCGGTCCGTCACGGCCGCGCCACCGGCGTACCCGGTTCGACGGCGGCCACCGCGGTGGCGGCAACCGTGATCCGGGGCAGCCGGGCGCCGAGCACCCGGACGGGTGCCCGCACCGACGCGGTGACCCGGTCCCCGTGCACCGAGACCGAGACGGTCGCCCCCGTGGGTGCGGTCCGCGACCCGGCGGCCGTCCCACTGTCGCCCCGGGAGGCGGCGAGCGCCGCCTCCCGGGCGGCGTCCAGGCACGCCGCCTTCGTGGTGACCGCGTCGACGGCGGTGAGGCCGGTGAGCAGGAGCAGGAGCAGCGCCGGCAGGCCGGCCGCCAGCTCCGCGGTGAAGGAGCCCCGGTCGCGGCCGGCCGGCCGGCGCGATGTCACTTCAGCGCCCGGTCGATGACCGCGGTCAACGCGGACTGCACGTTGCCGGAGGTGAGCACCTTCAGCAGGATGCCCGCGAAGGCGACCGCGGCGAGAGTGCCGACGGCGTACTCGGCGGTGTTCATCCCGGCGTCCCCGCGGAGCCGGGCGATGAGTCTGCGCATTGCCGTTCCTTTCTGGATGTTGTCAGAGCACGTCGCCGAGGACGGCGACGATCACCGGCACCAGACCGGCGAGAATGAAGGCCGGGAGGAAGCAGAGCCCCAGCGGCAGCACGATGAGCACCCCCGCCCGGCGGGCCGCCGCCTCGGCGGCGGTGGAGCGGTCGGCCCGCAGATCGTCGGCGACCCTGGTCAACGCCCCGGCGAGGGCGGCACCGCTGTTCGTGGACCGCACCGCGGCGGTGACCATGCGGTCCGCACCGGGCACCGGCCCGAGATGGGCCCACGCCTCCTCCGGGCCCCCGCCGAGCAGCAGGGTGCGACCGATCCGCCCGAGTCGTTCGGCGAGTAGCCCGTCGAGCGCGTCGGTCACCGCGAGCACCGCGCGGTCCACCGGCGCACCGGCGCGTAGTGCCGCCGCCAACAGGTCGGCGGCGAGCGGAAGGTCGGCGGCCTCCCGGAGCCGGCGGTCCCGGGCGGCCCTCGGTTCGATCCGCCGGAGCAGCGGATCCGCGACCAGGGCGGTGACGGCTCCGGCGAGCCATCCGGACGCACCGCCGAGCAGCACCGCGACCGCCAGCCCGGCCAGGCCCGCACCGAGGCGGGTCCGGTCCGGCCACCAGGGTGGGTGGTTACGCCCGGCCACCGGCACGGAGACCTGCCCGGTGCCCAGCCCGCGCAACCGCTCGGCCGGGCGGCTCCCCGACCCACCGAACAGGATCACCAGTAACGCCGCGGCGACCAGGCAGCCGACGGCCAGTGCCTGCCGGGGCATCAGCCGTCACCCGCCGGTGAGCGGCCGAGCCGCTCGGCCCAGAGCAGCCCGACGACCTGCAGCCCCATCGCTGTGACGGCGCAGGCGGCCCCCAGCGGGGTGTGCAGCAGTACGGAGAGCGGGTCCGCGCCGATGCCGTAGCCCAGGCCGATCCCGCCCAGTGGCAGCGCGGCGAGCAGCAGCGCGGTGGCACGTGCCCCGGCCGCCTGCGCGGACGCGGCGGCGAGCCCGCGGTCCAGCGATCGGGCATCGGCCTCGATCCGCTCCAGAAGTTCGGCCAGCGGCGCACCGGTCCGGTCGGCGAGCCGCACGGCGGCCCGGGTCAACCGGGTGAACCGGTCCGCGTCGCCGACGTCGCCGGTCGACAGCTCCGGGACGGGCCGGCCGGCTCGCAGGTCGGCGGCGAGCGCGCTGAGCTGGTCCAGGCGACGGCGTCGCTCCCGCAGCGCGAGCCGTCCGGCCCGCCGCCCGAGCGCGGCCCGCGCCCCGAGGACGCCGTAGCCGGCGAGCACGGTGCCACCGACCGGCCCGGCGGCGGTGGCGCCGAGCAGCCCAGCGACCACCCCGACGAGGACCAGGGCGCGAACCCGGTCTGCGGCCATCGCCGCCCCGAATGCCGAATACGACGTCCACGCCCGGAGGGCGGCCGGTAGACGACGCCCGAGCGCGCCGAGCAGGTCCACGTTGGCCCGGCCGGACGGCCGGACCTCGGGCGGGACGGCGCCGGCCAACGGATCGAGGGTCGCGACCGGGCGGCGCGAGTCCCGCCGGCCGGGCGGACGGGGCGAGTAGGGCCGTTCCCGGCCCGGTGTCGGACCGGTGACCCGACCCCCCACCGGGACACCTGCCACCTGGCCGGACGTCCGCCGGCTCCCGGGACGCTCTCCTTCCTGGGTGATCGCCGGGACCGGCGGAGCGTGCCCGACCGGTGGGGTCGGTCGGCCGGCCAGCGGTGGACCGGAGCCGGGTCGGCGTCCGGGGCGGGACGACCGGTCCGGCGCGGTGCCGTCCCGCCCGGAACCGTCGGCCGTCGTAGGCGCCGGCACACCCGGGGTTCGGACTCCGAAGAGGGCGCGGCGTCGGCGTCGGATGTCGCGGACCGGCCAGGCCACCACGGTGGCGGCGGTGACCAGGAGCGCCGCCACGAGCCACAGCGCGGGCGTCATGCCGGCCCCGCCGAGCCGGGCCAGGGTTCGCAGAGGATCGGGGGCACCGTCACGCCACGGTCCCGCAGCAGGGTGGCCAGCGCCCGCCCGGCCAGCCCCAGTCCTCGTCCCCGGATCCACGCCGGCGCCACGGTGACCAGCCGTTCCGAGCCCTCGGGCAGCAACAGGCAGATCGACTCCAGGACCCGGCCACGCGGTGCGCGGCGTACCTGGAGGAGCACCTGGAGCGCCGCGGTCACCTGGGCGTGCAGCGCGGCCCGGGGAAGCCCGCCGAGCAGGCCGAGCGCCTCCAGCCGGGCCGGTACGTCCGCCGGCGTGTTGGCGTGCAGCGTGCCGGCGCTACCATCGTGGCCGGTGTTCAGCGCGGCCAGCAGGTCGACCACCTCGCCGCCCCGGCACTCCCCCACCACCAACCGGTCCGGTCGCATCCGCAACGCCTGACGGACCAGCTCACTGAGCCCCACCGCGCCCGACCCCTCGACGTTGGCGGTCCGGGCCTGCAACCCCACCACGTGCGGGTGCACCGGGTGCAGCTCGGCGGCGTCCTCCACCAGCACGATCCGCTCGGTCGGCGGCACCAGCCCGAGCAGCGTGTTGAGCAGCGTGGTCTTGCCCGACCCGGTGCCCCCGGTGACCAGGTACGCCAACCGGGCCGCCACCACCGCGGCCAGCACCGGGGCCACGGGACGCGGGACGGTGCCATGGCGTACCAGCTCGTCGAGGGTGAACGGGCGCTGCCGGAAGGTGCGCAGGGAGAGGTACGGCCCGTCGGTCGCCACCGGCGGCAGCACGGCGTGCAGGCGGGTGCCGTCCGGCAGCCGCGCGTCCGCGTACGGGGAGCCGTCGTCGAGCCGGCGGCCCGCCCCGGCGGCGAGCCGCTGCGCCAACCGCCGGACGTCGTCGACGGTGCCCAGGGGCACCGCCACCTGACGCAGGCCCTCTCCCCGGTCGACCCAGACCCGGGTGCCGTTGACGAGCACGTCGGTGACGCGGGGGTCGGCCAGCAGCGGGGCGAGCGGCCCGGCGCCGACCAGGTCGTCGCGGACCCGGTCGGCGATCCGCAGCAGGGCGGTGTCGCCGAGAACGGCGGCGGCGGGCTCGGCGCGGACCGCGGAGACGATCGACGCCGGGGTGACCGGCGTGTCGGCGCCGGCCATCCGTTGCCGGACCCGGGCGGAGAACTCCTCCGGGTCGGGGCGGGCGGTCACGCCGCACCCGGCAGGGGCACGCCGGTCAACTCGGTGACGATCCGCCGGCACAGCGCGGCGAGTGGTCCCCGCCCCGCCCCCGCCGGCGCTTCGCCCCGCTCCAGCCCCCGGCAGAGCGCGGGCTCGGGTCGCAACGTGCCGGCCAGCGGGAGCCCGAGGGCCCGGGCGACCTCGGTCGCCTTCAACCGGCCGGGGGCGGGACCGCGCACGATCACTCCCAGCGCCGCGCAGTGCGGCGCGGCGGCGGCAACCACCCGGGCCGCGGCCGCGGTGGCCCGCAGTTCGGCCGGCACGACGACGTACGCCTGGTCGGCGGCCTGCAACGCGACCACGGCGGCCTCGTCGAGTTGCCGGGGCACGTCGATCACCACGAAGTCCCGGCCGCGGCGGGCGGCGTCCACCGTGGCGGCCATCGCCTGGGCCGGCAGCGGCAGCAGGTCGCCCCGGTCCCAGGAGAGCACCACCAGGTCACCCCGGCTGGGCAGGGCGCGCACCAGCGCCGGAGCGTCCACCCGCCCGTCCGCGGCGGTGAGCGCCGGCCAGCGGAGTCCGTCCAGTTCCTCCCAGCCGAGCACCAGGTCGAGCCCGCCGCCGAGCGGGTCGGCGTCGACCAGGAGGGTGCGCAGCCGCGCGCGGGCGGCGGTGACCGCGAGCCCGCCGGCGAGGACGCTGGCACCGGCACCGCCCCGGCCGCCGAGCACCGCGACGGTCCGGCCCGGCCCGCCGTGCGGGCCGGGCTGGCCGCACTCGGTGAACCGGTCGACGAGCCACGGCTCGGCAGCGGGCAGGGTGGCGACATGCTCGGCGCCGATCAGCTCGGCGACCTCCCAACGAGGGTCCAGCTGGCCGGAGCGGCCCACCAGCACCATCCGCGGTCGCCGGGGCAGCCGGGCCCGCAGGCACGCCTCGGCCTGGTCGCAACCGACCAGCACCAGGGGTGCGGGTAGCCAGCGGGCCCGCGCGGCGACGGGATCGGCCGCGAGCTCGACCTCCGTGCCGCCCGCTGCGGCCAGTCGCAGCAGCTCATCGAGCAGGTCACCGTCCGAGGTCACCACCAACGGCAGGCGCCGGTGCGGTGGGAGGGTGGTACGGGGTGGCATCACGGCCTCCAGCAGTCGGGCTCGGGGGTGCTGACCGAAACCCTGCGCCGGAGACGGAACCGTCCGCCGCCCTGACCCCCGTACCTGTGGACAACGGGCGCGGCTGTGGAAAACCCTCGTGCGAACAATCGATCTGCTATGGACGGTGCTGCCAGCCCCACCACATCGGGACGGGCAACAGCGCCGGAGCGCGGCTGCCCGTTACGCGGCCTTCGCGGGTCGGGCAGACAAATGACCGATCGACCCCACGGCTCCCGCCGAGGTGCGGAGCACATCGCAAAATGGCTGGTCGACACTGCCGGTTCGCCACCCGTCGAGCCATTGACCGCGGGGCTCGTCCTGCGCCGATAATCGGACCCCACGCCACCGCCGGAGGTGGCCCCGCGTACTCGGAACGGGACATGGCCGACTCACCGGACGGCACGCAGGACGCGGAGCCCAGCCTGCGGATCGGCGGCTGGTTGCCGCCGGCACGCCAGGGCGGCGCACCGCCGTCGTACCCTCCGGCCGTCCATGACGGGCGGCACCGCGCCGAGGCGACGCTCGGACCGGCGATGCCTCCACCGCACCCCGGTCACGGGCTCGCCGACACGCCCGGCGGACCCGCGCGGAGCCTGGTGCTGGCCGGCGTCGCGGTGGCCGCGGTGGCCACGCTGGCGTTCGCGCTGTCACCGTTCTGGTCGTCCCGGCAACCGGTGGACGCCGCGGCGCCGGCCGCGCCGGCCGTCGGCGCCGCCGACCCGGCGGTCTCCGAGCCGCCGAGCACCCCGCCGACCTGGACCTTCTCCCCCGCCCCCGCGTCGCTCTCCACCCGCGCCGCGCTGCCCACCCGGGCGGCGCCCGCGCCGACCCGGCGGCCGGCGAGAACACCCGGCGGTACGACCACCGGCCCCCGCCCGTCGACCAGCCCGCCGAAGCCCCCGGCGGAGCAGCGGCGCCCCGACGAACTGCCGCCGCTGCCGCCCTCTGAGGAATCGGAGCTGCGCTCCAGCGGTGGCGGGCGGGAGACGTTCGTCGACTTCGTCAACGCCCGGGACGCCCAGGTCGTCGTCCACTGGCTGGACTACGGCGGCCACCGGCAGCGGTACGCGGTGCTTCAGCCCGGGCAGGCGTACCGGCAGCACACGTACGTGGGGCACCCGTGGGTCGTCACCGACGCGGGCGGTGACGGCCTGGCCTGTTTCCTGCCGGCCGCCGAAACCAGAAAGGCGGTGGTCAGATAGGGAGGCCGTCGAGGAGATACCCGCGCCGTGAACAGCGGTTGTGTGCTCTCAAGTGATCCGGATCCGGTCAGGCTGGTCGCGTTCGTCTCGGCTCAAGCGTCAGGCTGTCGTGTTCGCAGTCCTAACGGGAGCGGTTGCTCGTGTGACGGATCGCCGGACCGTGCCGGCGATGAAGGCGACCATGGCGGTGGGGACGCCGATGCCGATCCCGATCAGGAGCGCCGACGAGTCGTCGGTGGCAAGGACCACCCCGAAGCCGACAGCGACCAGTCCGCCGGTGACGGCGACGACCTGGCCGATGAGGCCGAGACGCCGGGCCACGCCGAGCAGGTTCACGTTCATGCCGCCCGGCCGGCAGGCGGTGGCGGCGAGCAGCGCGGCCAGCGCGGTGAGTCCGAGCGCCGCAGCTGCTCCGAGGCTTCCTGGCACAGCTGGCAGCGCGATCCGCTGTCCTCCTGCTACCGACATGATCGACAACAGGAAGGCACCTGCCGCGCCGAACAGGAGCAGGCCGCTGAGAAGCGCCAGAAGGATGTACATGCGCCTGAGGGCGGCGACAGCGCCGGGCGGGAGAAGGGGCCCCGTGGGGTGGTAACTCATGCCCGGGTGTGTGCCGCTCATCAGTGCTTCATCCGCCCGTCCCTGCCAACACCATCGCTGCGGCTGCCGTCTTCGAGGTCTGTCGTGGTGGATCGGGGCCACGGGCATCTCAGGTAAGGCTCATGGCCTGATCGAGAATCCCACCGGCTGACGCTGACCGTAGGGGTAGGGGCGGCGCGGGACAAGGCCGTCAATGCTCACTGACGTTCTGAGGAGTTGGCGCGAGGCGAACCGGTGATTGCGGGTGCCGTCAGGTGCTCCCAGACGCCGCCCTCCATGTCAGCCTTCCCCCGGAGCCGGCACGACGACGGCCCCGGCGTGGAGGGCCGGGGCCGTCGAGCGAGTCACCTCATCGCGATGCGTACTGGTCATCAGCTCCCGGAGTCTGGGAACAGGTAAAGGTCGAACCACAGTCCCTGACCGTCGACCTCCAGCGGCTGGCTGCTGCCCGACAGGCTCGGCGGACCGGCGTAAGTACCGGTCAGCGTGTACAGGCCCGGGTCAACGGCGAACTGGTAGCTGCCGTCGGAGCCAGTAACGACCTCGATCCCGGCCGGCTCCAGCCGGATCGTCGCCCCCACCACCGGCAGCCAGGTGTTCATGTCGAACGCCTGGCCCCTCAGGCTCCACAGGACGGACACCGTGAAGGAGCCCTGGTTCATCGGACTGAGCCGGCCGTGGCGGTCGACCGCCACCGCGTACACCGGACGCTCACCGCTCACGTTGCCGACGTCGATCGTCACAGTGGCCGCACCATCAGACCCCGCCGGAACCACGTTGCCCAGGTTGGTGCCGCCAACGCTGTACCGGTAGCTGGTCACCGAGGTGTCACCGTTCGCGTCAAACCTGACGGCGATCTGCCCGCCCTCGACCACTCTGTCGCCGTTAGGGAAGCTGATCGTCGGCTGGAGGGGCGCCTTGGTCTTGACCGACCGCGTTACGGCCGCGGACGCGGGCGGCGCCAGCAGCGTCGAACCGGCGGCCAACAGCACCAGCGAAGCGGTCATCGCAACGATGGCACGGTGAGCAAGACGAGTGCGCGCACCCGATATTGATCCGATTAGCATTCAAGCCCCCGAGACATCAGACGTCACAGCGTGATCAAGCTAGTCGGCAAGGATCTTCGTCAACATTCCTTCAGCTGGAATGGTCCGCTGTTTTTTCGGGTGATCCCGGTCGCCGTCGATGACCATTGGTCACCCCTTGACGGCCCCGCCACGGCCCAAAAATGGAGCCCGTCCCGGTCCGCGACAAAGAACGCACCGCGGGTGGCAGATGAGTGTGGTCAGCGGGGCGTCGATGAGGTTGGTGGACCGAAAGTGGTTCAAGCTCCGGTGTCTACATGCGGGCCTGGCGGCGGCCTGCGATCATGCCGGCTGCAAGCGTGATCACCATGACCGCCGTGAGGATGAGGACCGTGGTGATGGAGGTTCCCAGTTCCCACCCTGCCTGCTTGAAATAGAGCTCGTAGGTGGCTTGTGACAAGGCTGGCGGCAGGAGAAGCGCCGAGGCGACGATGGGCATCCGGGCGTCGATGGGCGCGGTGATGACGGCCAGTACGGCGAACGCGTACAGGGACATCAGTGGTGCGTCCGACCAGCCGTTGATCGGACTCGGCGTCAGAACGACGACTGCCAGCGCCCCGAGGACGGGCCAGGCCCACGGTTTGGTCACGGGCGTTCGGGGTGCGCGGAGCAGCCGTAGCAAGGCCAGCGAAGCCAGCAGCGCCGGCCAGAACTTGGGAGCAATCGCCCCCTGGAGGCCATGAACCGACCAGAGCGATTGGGTCCACCAGTTCGCCGACAGATGCTGCGCGACCACGGTCAATATCGCCGCAGCGAACGCCAGCCGGTAGTTACCCCACGCCGCAGCGAAGAGCGCGATGGTCAGCAGCGCCGGAATGACGATGAACCACCATGCGCCGAGGTTGTACGGGCCCTCCGACAGCATCGTCACGAAGAATGAGATCGGGCCCCCAGCCCAGAGTGTCATGCCGTACACGAGCAGGGACAGCGCGGACAGCCGCAGCGCGGAGTGTCCCAGCGCCGATCGCGAGCCGAGACGGTCCACGCCGGTGCGGGCGCGCAGCCCTCCGACCACGAGCGCCGCCGCTTCTCGAAGGTCCGGCCGCCGCCGCTGGTCAGCCGTGGCGAGCAGGGTTTCGAGCATCTCGTCGGCGCGATACTGCCGGTAGGCGCGGGGGTAGGCCCGCAGTAGCCACCGGTAACGGCGCTCCAGCTCAGTCATGCCGGCACCACCCAACCCGCCGCAACCGTCGAACGGACGGAACGGTCACGAACGACGCTCGCCGCCGCAGCCATCCGCTCCGCTTCCGCACGCAGCGCCGACATGCCTCGCTGGGTCAGCTCGTAGCTGCGGCGGGCACGGCCGTTGACCACCGCCTCCTCGGCCACCCGCACCATTTCTTCACCCGTGAGCCGGTCCAATGCGGCGTAGAGGGTGCCCGTCGTGAGGCGCACCCGCCCGTCGGACAACTCCTGCGCCCGCTTGACGATCGCGTAGCCGTGCAAGGGTTCGTCCTGCAACGCGGCCAAGATGAAGTAGGTGGGTTCGCGCATCGACGCGAAGGATTTGGTCATGTCGTCGACATAAGCAGATGATCGACGCATAGGTCAAGACTCGATGTGCGCGACGGCGGCGACGCGGGGTGGTTGGCGTTGGCCGCTCTGGAACAGGCATCCTTGCCTGGTGCCGCCGCTGCTGACTGAGGACGAGTACAAGGCAACGATGGGACCCCACCCCACAAGAGTGGGTCCGGACCAGGAACCCCCCTTCGACTTCTGGCCCTACTTCGACTCCATCCCCGAAGACGACTTCAACGGGCACGACTTCTCCGAAGGCCGCGTCACCTACGCCTGGCAGTCCCCGGACGGGGCACACCAACACGTCCTGGTCGACTGCGAGACGCCCAACGTGTTCCTGGTCCTCGTGCTCGACCTACACGCCTCCTCGGTCCTCGGTCACCACCTACTCGACCTCAACCGGCTCTACGGACTCGCCTGAGCCGGGCAACCCACCCAGTCGCCGGACTCACCCCGCAAAGGGACGACCCCCGTCGGGGGGATGCGGCCTCAAGCTGTCGCCTGCCGCCGGCTGGTAGTGACCCGCGCCGACGAGCAGGTGCCGGGCATCGTCGGTTGATGTTGCGGACCGACCCGCGTCAAGGCTCGTGCTGCCTCCTTGCTGCCTCGCTGGTTGGGTTGCGGTCGGCAGCCGCGTCGCCGGACACTGTCTTGCAAAGGCGGCTCCATACAATTGATGCTTGCTGATCAATGCCGACGACTGGTGTCGTCGTCCGGGACTTTGCTGTCCCGTACCAACGGTTGACGGCTGTTGTCGCGCGTCTCGCTGACTTCCTTGCTGACTGACGACCGTCAGGGCTCAGCCCGACGGCACCCTCGTCCAGCCCCGCTCGCCTCGCCCGGTACGATCGCGAGCTTGTTCGCACTGCAGGGAGCCCGTGGGATCCGCGTGCGGCCGCCCCGGCATTTCCCATGCTGAGAGTAGGTTTCGTCAATGGCATGCCGTATCAGTGAGCTCGTGCTCAAGTGCCGTGACCCCGAGGTGCTGGCGCGGTTCTGGTGCGAGGTCCTGGACTTCATAGAGCTCGATCGCGAGGAGGGGGTCTACATCGAGATAGGCCCGCGCGAAGGGTTCGGCGGCCCGCAGCCGACGATCTTCCTCATCCGCAACGACGAGCCTAAGAACGGGCATGCCCGGCTGCACATCGACGTCAACCCCACCGACCGCGATCAGGACGCCGAGCTCGAGCGCCTCCTGGCCGCCGGGGCCAAACTCGTCGACATCGGTCAGCCTGAGGATGCGTCCTGGCACGTCCTCGCCGATCCAGAAGGCAACGAGTTCTGCCTGCTCAAGCGCCGCCTCGACCCACTCTGACGGCCCTCGCCCAAACGATCGACGCAGCCGCCACCCCGCAGCCGCCGACAAGATCTGGCGACCCCATCAATAGCTGGGGGGCCGGGTGGATGCTCGACCCGCCCCGTGTCGCATGCGTGTTGGTGAGGCATTGACCCAGCCAGCGGAACCTCGCCATCCCGTCGCCGTCGACCCGCCCTTGTGGGAGCGAGCCGCCGTCGGGGCCGCCACGTCAAGACGGCCTTGACGCACGGACGGACGCTGGCGGTCCCGGCGGCGGTCTGCTCGGCTCGCCCCGGGTCTTCGGCGGTGGGATGGCGCTACCGCAACCACCCACGGACCGCGACCCGCCGACGGAGCCCCGGCCATCCTGGAGCCGGAGCGCCCCCGCCGGAGGCGCACTAACCGCAACCCCGCGACCGCCGCCAGCTCGCCGACGCGGCCGGCGTGCGCTCCCCTACGCCGCGCGGGCTCGTGGCCGCGCGGCCCGGCCGGCTGCCGGCCCACCACCTCACTCGTCAACGATCTGTCGTTCTGCGGCGGCCCCCGGGCTTCCCGCTGTCCGCGCCAGCCGCCGGGCGTCAGGCGTGACGGCCGCAGAGCGACAGCGGCAGCGGCCGGCGCGCGCCCAGGCGGCGGCGCGTGCGGCCCGCTCAGGGCCGCCTTGAAGACGTACAGAAACTTTGAACCACATGGCCGGCGGCCGGCTGTCCGGTCTCAGGACCTGCGTGACATATCGGTATCAGGACCTGGGTGACACTCCGCCCTCTGTAGCACCGGCCGACGCTTGGCCAAGGTCGACGAGCTAATCCGAACCCGCGGCGACGGATGGAAGGAACTCATCGGCCTCGACCGTCGCCCGTCCGTGTAACGCGGGTCGCTCGATCCAGTCCACGGCAGCACGTCCGCGGTCACCGCCGCCGCCGCATGTCAGAATGCCCTAAACTGGGCAAAGCTGGCAGAACGGGCGAGCCGATGACGACGAGCAGGACCGCCGAGCTGCTGCGGAAAGCCGGGGATCCACAGCGGGCTACGTTCCTGGAACTCTTCTTCGACCTGGTGTTTGTCCTCGCGCTCGTTCAGCTCTCGCGCGGCCTGGCTGAAGATCTCGGGTGGAGCGGTGCCTTCCGGACGTTGGTGCTGTTGGGGGCCATGTGGTGGGTCTGGTCCAGCACCGCGTGGCTAACCGACCGGACGGACCCGCAACGACCGGTATTCCAGGCGCTGGTCATCGCGACCATGGTCGGCAGCCTGGTGATGGCGGCCGCGGTGCCCGAGGCATTCGGCGACACGGGCCTGATCTTCGCGGGCGCCTACGTCGCCATCCAGTTCGTCCGCGGGCTCGTCCTCGTGACCGTTCTGCGGGGCCACGAACTGCAGCGCCACGGCATGCGCGGGCTGTTCTGGTACGGCCTGTCGGCGCTGCCGTGGATCGCGGGGGCGCTCGTGCACGGCACGGCGCGTGGCGCGTTGTGGGCACTCGCGGTGCTCCTTGACCACACGGCAGGCAGAACCGGCTTCCCCACCCCGGGGGCGGGCCGTACTCCCAGTCGAGACCTTGTGATCTCGGGCGAGCACCTGTCCGAGCGCTACCGGCAGTTCTTCATCATCGCGCTCGGCGAGCTGATCCTGGTTACCGGACTGGCGCTGAGCAGCAGCGGCTTCGCGCCGGACGTGGTCGCCGCGTTCGCAGTGTCGATCGCGACCACCGTACTGCTGTGGCGGATCTACATCTACCGCGCTGGGCAAGTCCTGGCGGAAGCGATTGCCGTCTCTGCCGACCCGGTCCGCCTCGCCCGATCGGCGTCATACGCCCACCTGGCCATGGTGGTCGGCGTGGTCGCTGCAGCCGTCGGCGCCGAACTCGTCATCGCCCATCCACTCGGGCACACCCCACCGGCCTGGATCGCCGTCATCCTCGGCGGACCCGCGCTGTACCTGGCCGGGCGCGCCCGCTTCGAGCACGCGGTATTCGGCCGCGTGTCCCGGTCCCGACCGATCGGCGTCCTTGCGCTGGCCGCCCTGACACCGGCGATGCTCCCCCTGCCGCCACTCGTGGTCGCCGCCGCTGCCACCCTCGTCCTGACCGGGATCGCCATATCCGACGCAGCCCGCGCCCGCAGACGCCCGTCCGAGCCGCCGTCACCACCCGGCTAGCCGGATGTGTCACCCATGTCTTGAGACTGTTCTGTCACGCAGGTCCTGAGACCCGACATCGCCGACGGCCGGCCGCCTCAGTTGGCGTAGACCGCTGTGGCGTCGTCGCTGCCTTTGTTTCAGGGCCACTTGGTGCCGTTCGGGTGGGCTGCCTCGATCGCTCGGACCCGGCGGATCAGCTCGGTCGGGCCGTGCTCGTCCAGGACGTCGAGCACTCCTCGCCAGTCGAGCAGGTCGAACATCGTGACCAGCCGTGCGGCGCCATCGGTCAGCACGGCCAGCCGTCGGACAGCCGTAAGCGGAATCTGTCCGGTGATCGCGTGTGTGACTACGGCGGGATCTGCCGCAGCTACCCAGAAGCCTCCTGGCTGGTTCCGCAACGCCAACTCGGCGTGTTTCATCCGCAGGAGGGCTGCCTGCTTCTGGGCGGAGCCGAACGGGTACCGGTTGGCCTCGGCTCGCTCGGCCTGGGCCGTCGTGTCGACCCGGTCGTCGTTGAAGACCTCGATCCCATCGGTGGTGTCGACCACCACCGTCGTATCGCCGAGCACGAGCGCCTACGCCACTTGGCTGGTCACTGACGGCGTCCCGATCAACCTGGTGCAGCGGGTCATGGGCCATGAGCAGGCGTCCACGACGCTCAATCGTTATACGCACACCCCGGACGACTACGCCGCCCGCGTCCTGGCCGCTTTCGACAGCTCTGCTGCCTTTCTGCTGCCTCCGGCCGGTGAAATGCCCTCGGAGAGCCCCTTCGATGGGGACGGAGACGACCTGTGACCTGGGCCGCAGCGCTCACGCCGCAAAGGGACGACCCCCGTCGGGGGGAGACGGGGGTCGTCGGGAGGTTCGGCTCCGGGGGGGTTGAGCCGAACCAACTCGGCGGTCACGGGGGGTGCGACCGTCGAGGGTCTGTCAGCGGTCCGAGACATGAACACGCGTCGTAAGGACAAGCATGCCCGAGCGGAGTGTTCACGTCGAGTGGTGCCGACCCCACTCACCGCGAATTTGTGATCGCAGCGTGTGACGGCCGTCACGTTGCTCAGGGATGTGTCGTTGGCCCGGGAGACCGATCTGAGGTGGTGGTGACCCCGGGCACCCGCCGACGATAGACCATCGGGCTAGACTTTCGCGCCGTGGGCCGAAGTGCCGCTTTCTTCGATCTGGACAAGACCGTCATCGCCAAGTCGAGCGCCCTGGCGTTCGGTCGGCCGTTCTACCGGGACGGGCTGATCACACGGCGTGACGTCGTCAAGTCGGCGTACGCGCAGCTGATGTTCCGGCTGGGCGGCACCGACGAGCAGACCATGGCCCGGACCCGGGACTACCTGGCCACGCTCTGCAAGGGCTGGCAGGTGGAACAGGTCCGCCAGATCGTCGCGGAGACCCTGCACGAGCTGATCAACCCCTACGTGTACGCCGAAGCCGCCGCCCTGATCGAGGAGCACCAGGCGGCCGGGCGGGACGTCGTGCTGGTCTCCGCCTCCGGCGAGGAGATGGTCCGCCCGATCGGCGAGCTGCTGGGCGTGACCGACGTGATCGCCACCCGGATGGCGGTGGAGGACGGCCGCTACAGCGGCGCGGTGGAGTTCTACGCCGCCGGCTCCAGCAAGGTGGAGGCGGTGAGCGAGCTGGCCACCGCCCGGGGGTACGACCTCGCCGACTCGTACGCCTACTCCGACTCGTACAGCGATCGCCCGCTGCTGGAGTGCGTCGGGCATCCCACCGTGGTCAACCCGGACCGGGCGCTGCGCAGGCTCGCCGCGGAGAACGCCTGGCCGGTGCTGGAGTTCCGGCACCCGATCCCGCTGGGCCGACGGCTGCGCGAACGTCCGGCCGTGCCGGTCGCCGCGGCGGCGCTGGGCGTCGGCGTCGGGGTGGCCATCGGCATCGCCTGGTACGGCCGGCACCGCCGCACCAAGATCGCCCCGGTGGTCTGAACGGGCCCACCCGCCCTCTCCCGCCCCCGACGCGCCGCCAGGCCGACGGGGAGGACCGTCGTCAGGAGTTGGCGAGCACCTCGTCGCCGATCACGGTGAGCTGGTCGGCGCCGACCTCGACGGCCGTCATGTAGTGCCGCAGCCAGGAGCGCAGCCCGTCCGGGGTGCCGGTGGCGAAGGCACCGGCCGAGCCGACGTACTCCGGTTCCCGCTCTCGGTGGGCGACGTCGACGGCGACCAGGCCGCGCGGGTCGAAGCCGCGCGACATCAGCACCAGCCGGGCGGCGGCCCGGGCCACCACGCCCGACGGCCCGGCGAACGGGCGCAGGTTCAGCAGCTCCCCGTGGACGACGGCGGCCAGCACCAGCGGTGGCACGTTCGTGCCGCCGGCGACCAGCCCGGCCAGCCCGTCCAGTCGGGCGGCGACGACCGGGTCGGTCACCGGCCGGCCCAGCTCGGACTCGGGCACGGCGTCGCGGGCGGCGAGCACGTGCAGCTTGGCGAGGGCCTGCCGGGGCGCCTTGGGCCAGAGCTCGGTGAGGCCGGGCAGCGCCCCGGCGACCCGCAGCGCCCCCTGCACCACGGGTTCGGTGACCGTGCCGGCGCGGACCGCCTCGCGCTCGTGGTCGTACCCCTCGAGGGCGGCGCTGGCCACCGCGGAGCGGAGGCTGACCTCGGCCGCGACCTGGCCGCCGTGCCGGCGCAACGCGCGGTGCCGCATGGCCTCGTCGACCCGCTCGCGGGCCCGTTCGACGGCGGGGGCGATGTCGGCGAGCGCGAGCAGCGGCGCGAGCGGATCGGTGGTCACCCCGTCACGCTAGCGACCCGGGTGTCTCCACCGACCCGCACCCGCCCCCGAGGCGACCCGGACCACCGACTCCGGGACGCGCGGAGCCGTCGGGCGCGTCGCGTGGGCCGCTGGGCGCGCGCCGGCTGCGGGGGCTCTCGCGGGCGCCGGTAGCCGGGACTAACCTCAGCCCGGTAGGAGACGCAGGCCACGCGAGAAGGAGTCACCGCATGAGCGAGGCATTGGCCAATCTGCTGAACGAGACGCGCCAGTTCCCGCCCCCGGCCGCACTCGCCGCGGAGGCCAACGTCACCGCCGACGCGTACGCGGAGGCCGCCGAGGACCGGCTGGCCTTCTGGGAGCGCCAGGCCGGGCGGCTGGCCTGGGCGAAGCAGTGGGACCAGGTGCTCGACTGGTCGAACCCGCCGTTCGCGAAGTGGTTCGTCGGCGGCCGGCTCAACGTGGCGTACAACTGCCTGGACCGGCACGTGGAGGCCGGCCACGGTGACAAGGTGGCGATCCACTGGGAGGGCGAGCCGGGCGACACCCGCACCCTCACCTACGCGGACCTGCACCGGCTGACCTGTCAGGCGGCGAACGCGCTGACCGAGCTGGGCGTGACCGCCGGCGACCGGGTGGCGATCTATATGCCGATGATCCCGGAGGCGGCGGTCGCGATGCTGGCCTGCGCCCGGATCGGCGCCACCCACAGCGTGGTCTTCGGCGGCTTCTCGGCCGACGCGCTGACCAACCGGATCCAGGACGCCAGCGCCAAGGTGGTGATCACCGCCGACGGTGGCTACCGGCGGGGCAAGCCGTCGGCGCTGAAGCCGACGGTGGACGAGGCGGTGGCGAACTGCCCGTCGATCGAGCACGTGCTGGTGGTCCGCCGCACCGGCGAGGACGTCGCCTGGTCGGCGAAGGACCACTGGTGGCACGAGACGGTGGAGACCGCGCCGGCCGAGCACACGGCGGAGGGGTTCGACGCCGAGCACCCGCTCTTCATCCTCTACACCAGCGGCACCACGGCCCGGCCGAAGGGCATCCTGCACACCACCGGCGGCTACCTGACCCAGGCGGCGTGGACGACGCACGCCGTGTTCGACCTGAAGCCGGAGTCGGACGTCTACTGGTGCACCGCCGACATCGGCTGGGTCACCGGGCACTCCTACATCGTGTACGGGCCGCTGGCCAACGGCGCCACCCAGGTGATGTACGAGGGCACCCCGGACACCCCGCACAAGGGCCGGTTCTGGGAGATCGTCGACCGGTACGGCGTGACCATCCTGTACACCGCGCCCACCCTGATCCGCACCATGATGAAGTGGGGCGATGACATCCCCGCCGGGTACGACCTGGCCTCGCTGCGGCTGCTGGGCAGCGTCGGCGAGCCGATCAACCCGGAGGCCTGGATGTGGTACCGGCAGCACGTCGGCAAGGGCGAACTGCCGATCGTGGACACCTGGTGGCAGACCGAGACCGGCGCCATGATGATCTCGCCGCTGCCCGGCGTGACCGAGGCGAAGCCGGGTTCCGCGATGACCCCGCTGCCGGGCATCAGCGCCGACGTGGTGGACGACCAGGGCAACTCGGTGCCGAACGGCGGCGGCGGCTACCTGGTGCTACGTGAGCCGTGGCCGTCGATGCTGCGCACCATCTGGGGCGACGACGACCGGTTCATCGAGACGTACTGGTCCCGGTTCCCGGGGATGTACTTCGCCGGCGACGGGGCGAAGAAGGACGACGACGGGCACATCTGGCTGCTGGGCCGGGTGGACGACGTGATGCTGGTGTCCGGGCACAACATCTCCACCACCGAGGTGGAGTCGGCGCTGGTGTCGCATCCGTCGGTGGCCGAGGCGGCGGTGGTCGGCGCCACCGACCCCACCACCGGTCAGGCGATCGTCGCCTTCGCCATTCCGCGCGGCACCACCGACACCGCGGGCGAGGCGGGTGAGAAGCTCATCGCCGAGCTGCGCGACCACGTCGCGAAGACGCTCGGCCCGATCGCCAAGCCCCGACAGATCATGCTGGTGCCGGAGCTGCCGAAGACCCGCTCCGGCAAGATCATGCGCCGCCTGCTGCGGGACGTGGCGGAGAACCGCTCGCTGGGCGACGTCACCACCCTCCAGGACTCCTCGGTGATGGAGATGATCTCCTCGGGGATGGGTGGCGGCAAGTCCGACGAGGACTGACGCCAGCGCGTACATCGAGGTGGGTGACGGTCCGCGCGGACCGTCACCCACCGTCGTTTTCTGACGGGTACGGCCCGCGGCGCGCGACGGCCGTCACATCGGTCGGTCGGGGGAGCCGGGAGAAGCTGATCGGTCACAGGAGACCTCCAGCACTGTTGTTCATCTTCTTTCTGATTTAGGTTCACGCAGGTCGGGCCGGTTCGATGGATGTCACATCGATGGCAGGCCCCGGCCGACACCCCCTCCCCCATGCCCGAGAAACGGAGCGGCATGAACACCTTCCCGCAATCCGGGTCACGCCGACGACTACTCGTCGCGCTGCCCGCCATCGCCCTCGCCGCCACGTCACTGACCGTGACCGGCAGCGCGGCCGCCCAGACGTCCGGGCCCGCCCGGGCCACGATCGGGGCGGACGAGTTCTACATCAACTACTCCGAGCCGGCCGTCCAGCCGGACAGTGACGGCCGCGAGGTCAAGGGCAAGGGTGGCATCCACGCCCCGGCGGTCGAGCAGGCGCGGACGTACGACCGCAAGTTCGCCCGCGGCAACCCCGTCACGGCGAAGCAGCTGGCGAAGACCGAGGCCGAGGCGATCAAGACGGGTAAGAACCCGCGGCAGATCAAGCAGGCCAAGGGCACCCAGACCGCCAAGCTGTTGACCCTGCTGGTGGAGTTCAACGACCAAGCCAACGACGACTTCACCGACGTCATGGTCCCCAAGACGGTCTTCGAGGACCGGAGCTGTGTCCTCGGCACCGTGCAGAACGGACCGAAGCACAACAACATCCCGGACCCGGGCTCCCTGCCGCACGAGGACAACAACTCGATGTGGGTGCCGGACTTCTCCCCGGAGCACTTCAACAAGATGCTCTACACCAAGGAGGGCATCACCGAGCGGGTCCGCAAGGACCTGACCGGGCCGGACGGCAAGCCGGGCGTCGACCTCGCCGGCCGCACCATGCACAACATGTACCTGGAGATGTCCAAGGGCGCGTACACGGTGGACGGGCAGGCCAGCCCGTGGATCACCGTGCCGCACTCCGAGGGCTGGTACGCGGCCTCCCGCTGCTTCCAGGATGAGAACGGCAACTGGGTCGCCGGGCGCCAGCAGGCGATGAACGGCCACCCGGACAACCCGCAGGGCGCCGGCCGGCTCGCCACCGACGCGGTCGACACGCTCGCGAAGATGGACCCGGACTTCCCGTGGGCCGACTACGACATCGAGGACCAGGGCGACCGGGACGGTGACGGCAACGTCTACGAGCCGGACGGCGTGATCGACCACCTGGTGCTGGTCCACGCCGGCCAGGGCAAGTCCCGCGGTGGGGGCGCCGAGGGCGTGTACGCGGTGTGGGCGCACTCCTCGTCGGTTCCGGGCGGCTACCGGATCCCGGGTACCGACCTGCAGGTCTCGAACTACATCGTGCAGCCCGAGGACGCCGGGGTCGGTGTCTTCGCCCACGAGTTCGGTCACGACCTGGGCCTGCCGGACCTCTACGACACCTCCGGCAACGCCGACTCGGACGTCGACTTCTGGGACCTGATGGCCTCCGGCTCGCACTCCGGCGAGATCTTCCAGGCGCTGCCGACGCACATGGGCCTCTGGGACAAGTGGGTGCTCGGCTGGGCGGACCCGCTGAACGTCAACCCGGGTGCCACCCCGCGTGACGTGCAGCTGGGCCAGACCTCGCGGACCCCGGTCGGCACCAAGGACGGCATCAAGGTCAACCTGCCGAACAAGGTGATCACGCTGGCCACGCCGCACAGCGGCGCGAACATGTGGTACACCGGCGCCGACCAGGACTGGGCCGACATCAAGTTGACCCGTTCGGTGGCGGTGCCGGCGGCGGCCGACGCGAAGTTCTGGATGTGGAACAACTACGTCATCGAGGAGGACTGGGACTACGGCTTCGTCGAGGTCTCCACCGACGGTGGCACGACCTGGGCCGAGCAGAAGGTCTACGACTCGACCGGCAAGCTGGTCAGCACCAACGACGGCTACGCCGACCCGAACGGCCGGATGGTGGACTTCGGCAACAAGAAGTACGGCCTGACCGGTGACAGCCACGGCTGGCGGCACGACTACGTCGACCTGTCGGCGTACGCCGGGAAGACGGTGCAGTTGCGGCTGCGCCAGGCGACCGACGAGGCGTTCGTGGAGCGCGGCTGGTTCTCCGACGACTTCTCGGTGACCGGCGGTGGCACCACCACCTGGAGCGACAACGTCGAGGGCGGGGCCAACGGCTGGACCCCGACCGGCGGCACCTTCGTCGACACCACCGGCCCGGGCTGGCGGATCGACGGCGGCACCACCAACCAGGCGCACTACTACCTGGCCGAGTGGCGCAACTTCGACGGCTTCGACAACGGCCTGAAGTACGCGTACGACACGGTGTACTCGCGCGACGCCTGGAAGGTCGACAAGCTCTCCTACAACGCGCCGGGCATGCTGGTCTGGTACCGGGACACCGCGCTGGGCGACGTCAACCACGTCACCGCGCAGATGACCGCGCTGCCCAGCTACGGCGCCAAGGGCGGGCTGCTGATCGTCGACTCGCACTTCGACCCGTACCGCCGCCAGGGTGAGGCGGCCGTCAAGGACCCGTCGACGCTGGACAACCTGCCCAGCCGTCCGCAGTCCGCCAACGCGGCCTTCTCCCTCAAGCCCACGTACGGCTTCAAGGAGTGCCTGGAGGCGGCGAACGAGCCGTACAGCGAGTACTGCACCACCTTCGGCGCGCAGCCGGCGGTGCCGGGCTTCACCGACGCCAAGGGCTGGTACCCGGGCATCGAGGTGCGCGGTGGCTCGCTCTTCGCCCGAGACAACGACGCCTCCGTGGTGATCCCGTCGAAGGGCAACGTGCCCTACACCACCCGGGTCACCAACCCGGACGGCAGCCCGGCCACCGGCCTGTACGGCACGAACCTCGGGTTCACCGTGCTGGGCTCCGGTAACCCGGGTGACCAGGGTGCCGCCTACGGCGTCACCATCACCATCAAGCAGACGGCGAAGGACAACTCGTACGCCACGGTCCACGTGACCCCGGCGAACTGATCCGAGCGCCACACCCGCACGACGTTCGATCGGCGGCCCGTCCGGAGCACTCCGCTCCGGACGGGCCGTCCGTGTTCGAGGCCATCCGCCCGTCCGCGTGCCGGTCCCCGCTCGGCATTGGAGTGGAACGAGATCGACTGGAACTTCCGGGACTGGCTCAGTGGCACTACGCAGCTACCATCGATGATCGTCGCACCGACACCGGAGTTGCGGTGTCGGTGCCCGCTGCCCGCTCAGGGAGGGACTTCGGATGAGCCGCCATGCCACGCGCGTCGTCTCTTCACTGCTGGCCGGGGCGGCGGTCATGTTCGCCGGGGCGGCATGCGACTCCGAGAGCCGTGAGAGGGGCGGACCCGCGCCCTCCCCCACGGCGGCCGGCGAGCCGACCGGGCCACACCACACCGACGCACCCCGGACGACGGATCCTCCCCGTTTTCCCGAGCTGGACCTTCCGGCGGATGCTCGCGTTCTGGTCCCCGTCATGGAGGGCACCGAGGCCGCTGACACACCGCGATTCACGGTGCCTGACATGAAGTACCGCGTCTATTGGATGTGCACCGGCGGCGGCACGGTCAAGCTCGACGGTGAAGGCCGCAAGGCAGTGCCGTGCGACGGCGTCATCCACCGGATGACCGTTCTGACGGATGCCGAGACCGCCGTGGTGCGGGTTCGGCCGCGTGGCCCTTCGGTCCGCTGGTCCCTGGCTGTCATCGAAACCGACAATCCGTCCTTCATCACCCCTGGCTGAGCGATGGCGCCGCTCTGGGTTGAGCGACAGCGCCGCTCCGGGTCGCCGGTCCGACCAAGGTGCCACCGGCCCCGCCCTCTTACGTTCGCCTGCGTTTCTTGCCGCCCGGTGTGACACTCCTGTTGGCCGCAGCGCTCCCCTATGGGGACTCCATAATCACCGTCACGCACCGCGATCGTGGCCAAAACGTGACGTGATGAGGCGACGCATCCGCACGGCGCTTAGGGGGTTTTTGACCGGGAATGTTGGCCGGTCAACCCGGTAATTGACCCGTGACAATCGTCGCAGCCTCTGCCATCGTGAGTGACGCATCACATGACACCACCCGCTTCGGCAGGCACCGTCATGTAACAGTTCCACAAAGGAGGAGGACCTTTGAGGAGACGAGTCACGGCGGGCCTGGCTTCGGCCGCGGCCGCGCTGCTGGCGGCCGGCGTCGTCACGGCCCCGGCCTCCGCCGCTCCGGCGGCGGAGCCCGCTCCCGGCGCCGACCGGGCGAAGCACGGCAGGGACAACCTCCCGGATCCGAAGGCGGATCAGCAGCGGGAGGTGCGCAAGCAGGCCATCGCCGACCTGCTCCAGGGCAAGGCCAAGCTCCAGACGCGCAACGGCTCCAAGGTCATCCAGGTCAAGGACGACCTGTTCGTCGAGTACCAGCAGCCGCCGAAGACCGATCCGATCTTCACGATGCTGGTCGAGTTCGGCGACCGGATCGACGCCCGGACCGGCGGAGCTGCCGGCCCGGTCCGTAACCAGATCCCCGAGCCGGACCGCGACTGGGACGGCGGCGCCACCGACGACAACAGCACGCTCTGGCGGGCCGACTTCAACCGGGCCCACTACCAGGACATGATGTTCGGTCCCGGCGAGTCGATGCGGGACTTCTACGCCAAGCAGTCCGGTGGTCGCTACACAGTCAACGGCGACGTGAGCGAGTGGGTCAAGGTTCCGTTCAACGAGGCGCGGTACGGCAGCCCCAAGATCTCCGAGGCCGACGGGTACTGGAACTTCGTCAAGGACAGCGCCACCTCCTGGTACGACGCCCAGATCGCGGCGGGGAAGACCCCGGCCCAGATCAAGGAGTACCTGGCCCAGTTCGACATCTGGGACCGGTACGACTTCGACGGCGACGGCGACTTCAACGAGGCCGACGGCTACATCGACCACTTCCAGGCGGTGCACGCCGGTGAGGGCGAGGAGGCCGGCGGCGGCGCCGAGGGCGAGGACGCCATCTGGTCGCACCGGTGGGCCGCCTTCCCGAACCTCGCGGGCTCCGCGGGTCCGGCGGGCAACCTCGCCGGTGGTGTCCAGATCGGTGACACCGGCATGTGGATCCGGGACTACACCACCGAGCCGGAGAACGGCGGCCTGGGCGTCTTCGCCCACGAGTACGGCCACGACCTCGGCCTGCCGGACCTGTACGACACGGCCGGTGGCGACAACGGTGTCGGCTTCTGGAGCCTGATGGCCTCGGGTTCGTGGCTCAGCCACGGCAAGGACGACATCGGATCGACCCCGGGCTACATGGACCCGTGGTCGAAGCTGTACCTCGGTTGGCTGAACCACTCGACCGTGGCGTACGGCAAGGGCAGCACCCAGGTGACCCTCGGCCCGGCCGGTGACAGCGACGGGCCGAAGGCCCAGGCGGTCGTGGTCAACCTGCCGGCGCAGACCCAGACCACCTCGTACAACACCCCGTTCGCGGGGGCGAACGAGTGGTGGGGCGGCAGCGCGGACGACCTGAACACCACGCTGACCCGCCAGCTGGACCTGACCGGTGCGACCTCCGCGTCGATCACCGCGAAGGCCTGGTACGACATCGAAGAGGACTACGACTACCTCTACGCCGAGGTGTCCACCAACGGTGGCGCCACCTGGGCACCGCTGCGCACCTCTTCGATCGACGCCGGTGAGACCGGGGTCGACGGCTCCACCAGCGGCAACTGGGTCGACCTGAGCTACGACCTGTCGGCGTACGCCGGGCAGACCGTGCAGTTCCGCTACCGCTACCAGACCGACGGCGGCGTGCACCTCGCCGGCGCGTTCCTGGACGACGTGTCGCTGGTCCGCAACGGCGCCGCCGTCTGGACCGATGGCGCGGAGACGCTGGACGCGGCGTGGACGGCCAAGGGCTTCACCCGGATGACCGGCTCGGTGACCGCCACGTACCCCCGCTTCTACATCGCGGAGAACCGGACCTACCTCGGGTACGACGACACCCTGCGGACCGGCGGGTACAACTACGGCTTCGCCACCACCCGCCCGAACTGGGTGGAGCGCTTCTCCAACCACCAGGGCATGCTCGTCTGGTACGTGAACTACGCCTACGGCGACAACAACACCTCGGAGCACCCGGGCTACGGCCTGAACCTCCCGGTGGACGTCCGCCCGGGTCAGATCAAGGTCGACGGCGTGGGCACCATCAGCAACCGCCGCAACGGCTACGACGCGACCTTCAGCCGGTACGCCAAGCCGGCCCAGACCTTCCACCGCAACGGTGTCCCGGTCACGGTCCCGGCGCTCGAGGCGAACCCGGTCTTCACCGACAGCGGGGCGAACAAGTACTGGAACAACAGCAACCCGTGGAACTCGGTGAAGGTGGCCGGCACCGGCACCAGGATCGAGATCCTGAAGCAGGGCACCAACCCGACCGACGACATGGTCGTGAAGGTCACCAACTGATCGACTGATCAACGATTTCGACGGCGGGGCCGGTGGCGGATGCCACCGGCCCCGCCTGCTTTGCAGGCCACCGCAAAGTGATCGAAAACTGTCACTGCAATTGCCGTCGTCGAGGTCCCGGCTGCTCATGGCCGTGGATGGGAAGTCCGATTGTGACGGTGAAAAGCGTTGCCAACAAAATCTTGCAACAAATCGACGCACACGTCTTCCCAGTGGTCCCGGCAGTGTCTATGTTCACCATTGGTCCCACCGGTGTCACCGGTGGGGCGTCTCCACCGGCCTGTACCCCCGTTGGGCCGGTTCCCTCACACCGGAGGTACCACGTGCGCAAAGTCGCAGTGGGTCTGCTCGGGCTTTCGCTGACGGCGACAGGTCTGGTGACGGGCACGTCCGCCAGCGCCGCGCCGACGCCGAAGTTGCCGGCGGCCGCCCCATCGGTCGCCGAACCCGCCCACAAGGACCACGATCTGCCCAACCCGCTCGAGGACAAGCGGCGGGCGCTGCGCCAGGAGGGCCTCAGCGAGGTTCTCTCCGGCAAGGCGAAGGCGCAGAAGATCAACGGCAGCACGGTCGTCAAGGTGGGCAAGACCCAGGCTGACGGCCAGAACGCCCGGGTGGCGTCGGCCGGCGGCCAGACGGAGGACCAGTACGTCGAGCTCGCCCGCAAGCGGACCGACAAGATCTTCGTGATCCTCGCGGAGTTCGGCAACGAGCGGCACCCGAACTACCCGGACCAGGACACCGACCCGGACACCCCGGGCCCGACCCGGTTCGACGGGCCGCTGCACAACGAGATCCCGGCCCCCAACCGCGCGGTGGACAACTCCACCGTCTGGCAGGCCGACTACAGCGCTGACTACTTCCGCAAGCTCTACTTCGGAACCGGTCAGGGCGACGAGTCGCTGAAGCAGTACTACGAGGCCCAGTCCTCGGGTCGTTACAGCGTCAACGGCACCGTCACCGACTGGGTCAAGGTCCAGTACAACGAGGCCCGGTACGGCCGTTCCGACGGCTACCCCTGCGCCTCGAACGTCTGCACCAACACCTGGGCCCTCGTTCGCGACGCCGCCAACAAGTGGGTCGCGGACCAGAAGGCTCAGGGTCGCACCGACGCCCAGATCGCCGCCGACGTCAAGGCGATGGACGAGTGGGACCGCTACGACTTCGACGCCGACGGCAACTTCAACGAGTCGGACGGCTACATCGACCACTTCCAGATCGTCCACTCCGGCGGCGACCAGGCCGACGGTGACCCGTACCAGGGTGAGGACGCCATCTGGAGCCACCGCTGGTACGCCTTCGCCTCCGACCAGGGCAGCACCGGTCCGGAGAACTTCCCGGCCGGCGGCACCCAGATCGGCACCACCGGCGTCTGGATCGGTGACTACACGATCCAGCCGGAGAACGGCGGCCGGAGCGTCTTCTACCACGAGTACGGCCACGACCTCGGTCTGCCGGACGACTACAACGTCACCAGTGGTGGGGACAACAACAACGAGCACTGGACCCTGATGGCCCAGAGCCGGCTCGGCGCCAAGAACGACGGTGGCATCGGCGAGCGGGGCGGCGACCTCGGCGCCTGGAACAAGCTCCAGCTCGGCTGGCTCGACTACGAGGTCATCAAGGCCGGCCAGCAGCGCACCCTGGATCTCGGTCCGCAGGAGTACAACTCCGCCAAGGCGCAGGCCGCCGTGGTGGTGCTGCCGCAGCGGGAGTACACCTTCGAGAACGGCAAGCCGTTCGAGGGGACCAAGCAGTACTTCTCCGGCAACGACGACGACCTGAACACCACGATGACGCGGACGATCGACCTCACCGGGAAGACCAGCGCCGCGCTGACGATGAAGGGTCGCTACAACATCGAAGAGGACTACGACTACCTCTTCTTCGAGGCCTCGACCGACGGTGGCCAGAGCTGGACCACGCTGCCGGGTACGGCCAACGGCAAGGCGCTCAAGGAGATCTCCGCCGGGCGCTTCGCCCTGGACGGCTCCAGCGGCGGCCAGTGGGTCGACGTCAACATCCCGATGGACGCCGCGGCCGGCAAGGTCGTGCAGTTCCGGCTGCGCTACCAGACCGACGGTGGTGTCTCCTCGGGTGGCTTCTACGGTGACGCGATCACCATCACCGCCGACGGGCAGACCGTGCTCAGCGACGGTGCCGAGGCCGGCGCCAACGGCTGGACCTTCAACGGCTGGACCACCGTGGAGGAGACCTACAAGCGCAAGTTCGACAACTACTACATCGCCGGCAACCGGTCGTACGTCTCGTACGACCAGTACCTGAAGACCGGCCCGTACTTCTTCGGCTACGCGAACACCCGCCCGGACTACGTGGACCACTACGCGTACCAGGAGGGTCTGCTGATCTCCTACTGGAACCTCCGGTGGGCCGACAACGACACCTTCGTCCACCCGGGCGAGGGTCGGAACATGATCATCGACGCGCACCCGCGGCCGATCTACAACCTGACCGGTAACCCCTGGCGGGCCCGCGTCCAGGTCTACGACGCGCCGTTCAGCCTGAAGAAGGCGGACTCGTTCACGCTGCACATCAACAGCCAGCCCTCCTACATCCGGGGCCAGGCCGCGCAGCCGCTGTTCGACGACACCAAGAAGTACTGGTACGAGGAGCTGCCGAACCACGGCGTCAAGCTCCCCGCCACCGGCACCAAGATCCGGGTCCTGAAGCAGGACGGCACCTCGATGAAGGTCCGCTTCTCCTGATCCGCTGATCAACGTTCCACCGATGCCCGGGCAGGTCACCTGCCCGGGCATCGCCCTTTCCGCCGGGGGCCCGCCCCGGGACGGAACCGTGCAGGCCCCCGGCGAGTCCCATCCGGGTGACACCACGAACCGCCGCCCTGCCGGCCGCTCTCGCGCTGGCGCTGCTCGTACCCCTGGCGGGCTGCGCCGGGAACGGAGACCCCGTGTCCGACGACCCGACGCCCCCGCGCCCGTCCGCCTCGGCCGGCGCGGGCTCCCCGCCCGCGACCGCGCCCTCCGGTCCGCCGGCGGGCTCGCCGGTCCCGTCCGCGGGCCGGCCCACCCCGCTCTCCGCCACCGAGCCGCCGACCCTGCCGCGACCTGCCGGACCGCCGAAGAAGCCCACCGACAGCCGCGTGACGGACGTGCTCGCCGGCCGGATCACCCGCGGCGGCTCCGGCCCCTGCTACGGCCTGGTCACCGACGACGGCCGGGAGTACGCCCTGCACGGCAGCGGAGTGGGCACCCTCGGCACCGGCACCACCGTGCTGGTCACCATCGCGCCCCCCGACCCGGCCCACGACTGCGGGCCGGGCACCCGCGCGAGCATCGTCAAAATCAGCCGGGTCGGCTGACCGGACCCGGCGCTGCGACCACCCACCGGGTCGCCGAGACGGTCAGCCTGCACCGGGGTCCTAGGCTGTGCCCCATGACCGAGCAGCGTGGCGGACCCGTCGACGAGTCCTGTGTCCTCACCGAGGGGCCGTGGACACACCGCTTCGTCGGAGCCAACGGCACCCGGTTCCACGTGGTCGAGGCGGGCACCGGCCCGATGGTGCTCTTCCTGCACGGCTTCCCCGAGTACTGGTGGGCCTGGCACGAGATGCTCCCGGCGGTCGCCGACGCCGGGTTCCGGGCGGTCGCCGTCGACCTGCGCGGCTACGGCGCCAGCGACAAGCCACCCCGGGGGTACGACGGCTACACCCTCGCCGCCGACGTGGCCGGCCTGATCCGGGCCCTCGGCGAACGTTCCGCCACGCTGGTCGGCGCGGGCGCGGGCGGCATGGTCGCCTGGACGGCCGCCTCGTTCCACCCGACCCTGGTACGGCGACTGGTGGTGCTCGGCGCGCCGCACCCGCTGCGCCTGCGGGCCGCCCTCTTCGCCGACCCGCGCGGGCAGTTCGCCGCCTCCACGCCGGCGCTGAAGTTCCAGCTGCCCCGGTACGAGCACGTGCTCACCCGCAACGGCGCGGCCAGCGTCGAGGAGATGCTGCGCCGCTGGGGCGGGCCGGACTGGGTGGCCGGGCCGGAGTTCCGCGCGTACGCGGACCACTGCCGGGAGGCCATGCAGATCCCGCAGGCGGCCTTCTGCGCGATGGAGGGCTACCGGTGGGCGTTCCGGTCGGTGCTGCGCCTGCACGGCTACCGGTTCGTCCGGCTGATGCAGAAACCCCTGGTCACCCCGACCCTGCAACTGCACGGCGCGGTCGACGTCGCCGCGCTGCCCCGCACCGCCCAGGGCTCCGGCCGGTACGTCGTCGCCCCGTACGAATGGCGGCTGCTCGACGGGGTCGGGCACTTCCCGCACGTCGAGGCGCGGGACGTGGTGCTCGGCGAGATCCTGCGCTGGACGAAGTCCTGACCGCTCAGACCCGCTGCTCGCGCAGGTCGGCGACCTCGGCCGCCGGCGCCCAGCCCTGGTAGACGCCGAAGTCGAAGACCTCCAGGCCCATCGCCTGGGCCACCGGCCAGCGACCGCCGGTGTACTCCACCCGCAACCAGCCGTCGTGCTCGCCGAGCACGATGAACGGCTGCCCCTGCCAGGTGCAGGTGGTCCGCACGTACGCCAACCCCTCGACCTCGGCGGCGGGCAGGACCCGGACGTGCCGGCCGGGGCGTACCTCCTCGAAGCCCTCGGCGGGCTCCGACTGGTAGATCCGGACGTCGTCGCCGTCCGGGCTGGCCTGGTATTCCCGGCCGCGCCAGCGGACCACGTAACCGTCGCGCATCAGGGCTCACCCACCTGTCGCCAGAGCAGCGCGTCGGTGTCGAGGATGGCGATCACCCGCTCGGTGCCGTCCGCGCCGATGCGCCACAGCTGCGCGCCGTGCGGCAGCCGGGCGCTGTCCACCTTGAACTCGGCCACCACGTCGCTGCTCTCGCCCGGGGCGAACCCGTTGCCCCGGAACGGTGCCCGCTCGATGACCCAGCCCTCCATCGCCCGCATGGCGGCCTCGTTCTGCCCGCCGTACGGGATGCGGTAGAGGCTCGGCCGGTACGCCGGCCAGCGCAGCACGTAGATCCGGTCGGCGTCGCGGGCGAAGGGGGAGCCCGGGTAGCCCAGGCCGAGCGCGTCGTGCAGCTGCGCCGGGGTGTTCAGGTGCGCCAGCTCGTTGGCCCGGTGCACGAAGCCGGAGACCCGGTCGTACCCGCGCTCCAGGTAGTAGGCGAGCTGGCTCGGCGCCACCGCCTTCTGCATCGCCACCGGCCGGGTCGGGTCGGTGACCGGTGGGGCGTACCGGGGGCGCTCGACCGGCTGCTCGGCGGCGGCCGCCTCCGGCTCGACGTCGGCGTCGTCGCCCAGCCCCACCTCGGCCGCCCAGTTGGCCAGGCCGACGATCTGCTCGCCGGGCAGCTTGGCCCCGATCGGGCTGCCCGGGTTGACCGCGAACGACCAGGCCGGATCCGGCCAGCGCCGGATCAACTGCACGAAGCGGACCTCGACCGTCTCCACCGGCTCGCCGCCGTGGTCGGCCAGCCGCTCCGGCGAGGTGTGCACCACCACGTACTTCTCGCCGTCCAGCTGATCGGTGCGCCACACGAAGCCGGGATCGCCGGGGCGGCTGCCCGGCGCCGAGTCGGGCGCGACCGGGAGCAGCACCCGGGCCAGCAGCAGGGTGGAGAGGAAGGTGTCGGTGCTGCCCGCCCCGGCGGCGTTCAGCAGGTTCTCCTCCACGTCGTTGGCCGGCTGGAAGGCGAGCAGCTCGGCGGCCGTACCGGTCGGCCCGGTCGGCGTTCCCGCGACGTCCTGGGACGTGGGAGTGGCCGACGGATCCGGCTCGGTGGGAGCGGCCGGGCCGGCCTCCGGGGCCGGGGAGACCGGAGCCGGCGACACGAAGGCGGGCGAGACCGGAGCCGGGAAGACCGGAGCCGGTGACACCGAGGTCGACGCCGGGAGATCCGGGGCCGGTGACACCGGGGCCGAGGGAGCAGGAGGTGGCGGGACCGGGGCGAAGGAGGTGGGAGCCGGGGCGATCGGCGGGGACTCGGCGAAGAGCCCCCCGCCCGCCGGTCCGTTCCGGGTCGCCGTGCCGCCGCCCGGGACGGGTCCGTCCCCGACGGTGGCCGCCGACGACGCCGGGAGGTCCCGGGACTCGATGACGGTGCCCTCGATGACGATGGGCGTGAAGCCGCGTCGCGGCGCCGGGGGCCCGGAGACCGGCTCGGCGATGGACGGCGGAAGCTCCTCGGTGACCTCCGGCCCGGACGGCGGCGCGGGCCACCCGGCCGGGTCGGGGAGCGGCTGGGTCGGTTCCTCGGCCGGAGTCGGCTGCCGTCGCGGTAGCGCCTGGGTCGCCTCGACGCCGGGCGGGTCCACCCGGAACGCCCGGGTGGGTTCCTGCGCCAGGGGGTCGGGCCGGCGGGCCACGAACGGTGGTTCCGGTGCCGGAATCGGCTGGGTGACCTGCTCGTCCGGCGTGTCGACCCGGAATGCCCGGGTCGCCTCGTCGCCGCTCGGCGCGGTGGCGGGCCGGCGCCTCGGGAAGGGCTGGCCACCGAGCCCGGGCCGGGGCGGGACGGCCCGGTCCCCGGAGCGCAGCGGATTGTCCCGCACCGCTCGGGCCGCCGCACCGCGCGCGGAGGCGGGCTCGAAGAAGGAGGTACGACCGTTGGTCCCGGCCGCGTCGGCACCCGTGGAGGGGGGCTGCCCGAGGCCGCCGAGGTGACGCCGCCGGGAGGCGCCCAGCCAGGCCGGCTCGGTCGGGGCGGCGGCGGGACGGCCGCTCGCCGGGACCCCGTCGCGGGGCGGCCGACCGTCGACGGCGACGTCGGTGCCGGCCGGCTGGCCGGCGGCGACCGGGCCGCTGCCGGCCGTTCGTCCGCCGGCGACGGGATCGCCGCCCGTCGGGCCGCCGGCGGCGACCGGGTCGGCGCCGGCCGGGCGGCCTGCGTCCGCGACGGACGAGCGGGGGGCCGGCACGTCGGTCGGGTGGGGCGCCACCGGTACGCGCGTCGGCGTGGCGGGCGGCGCGTACCCGCCGGGCGGGTCGCCGACAGCGGTCGGTGGCGCCGCGGTCCGGGGCGCCCCGCCGGACGCCGTCCGGTCGGCGGTGTCGGACCGGCCCGCCGTGGGCTCGCGACCGGACCCGCCGTCGGCCCGGGCCCGGGCCAGCGACTCCGCCCGCTCCAGCCGGGCTCGGGCACCCAGGGTACGGCCGGGCAGGCGGACGTCCCCACGGGAGAGCTGGGAGACGAACCAGGCCGGCAGGTAGCCCTCGACCGGCAGGCCCGGGTTGACGGCCAGCCACCACTCGTGGTTGGGCCAGGCGGCGGCGAGGTCGGCGAACGGGCTGCGCCGGCTCGGCCCGGCGGTGGCGCCCAGGCAGGCGTGCAGCGCGGCCAGGGAGGTGAAGGCCAGCACGTGGGTCCGGCCGCCGGTGGTCCAGGTGCCCCAGCCCATCGGCGCCTCGCCGGCGAGGGCCTGCGCGGAGACCGGGAGGAACAGCTCGGTCCGGGCCAGGACACGGAAGTAGAGTTCCTGGTCGTTGGCCTGCAGCGCGTCCCGCAGCGCCACCTCGGCCTCGGTAGCCGGCTCCCAGTCGGTCACGGCCACCTCTCCTCCCGCGAACAGGCCATAGGCATCGCGTACAACCTACAAGGTGGGAACGCGATCACAATGGCTGGACGGCGGCGGCCCGCCGGGCATACCTGTGAGGCGCTAACATCCGGTTCCGGAGTCGACACGATACGGAGGCGGTCGATGTCCCGACCCGGCGCGCGATCGGCCGTCACGAGCGTGGCGACGGTCCTGCTCGCCGCCCTGCCCGCCCTCGCCGTGTCGTCGGCCACCCCGGCGCGGGCCGCCGCGCCGGCCTGCGCCACCCCACTCGCCCCCGTCCGGCCGGTCGCCGCCACCCCCTGGCCCCAGCAGCGGTACGCCCCGGAGCGGCTCGCCCCGCTGGCCACCGGCGCGGGGATCACCGTCGCGGTCGTCGACTCCGGCGTCGACAGTCGGCATCCGCAGCTGCGGGGACAGGTGCTCGACGGCGCCGACTTCCTCGACCGGGGCGGGGACGGCACCCGGGACTGCGCCGGTCACGGCACCGGGGTGGCCAGCATCATCGCCGCCGCCCCGGGCGCCGGGGTCGCCTTCCACGGGCTCGCGCCCCGGGCCCGCATCCTGCCGGTACGGGTCAGCGAGCAGCAGGTGGTCGAGGGGCGCGAGTCGGGACGTACGGTCAGCGCGGCCGACTTCGCCCGGGCGATCCGGTGGGCGGTGGACCACGACGCCGACGTGCTCAACCTCTCCGTCGTGCTGTACGCCGACGACCCGGCCGTCCGGGCGGCGGTCGCCTACGCGGTACGCCGGGACGTGGTCGTGGTGGCCGCCGCCGGCAACCTGCACGACAACGGCGACCCACGCCCCTACCCCGCCGCGTACGACGGGGTGCTCGGGGTCGGGGCGATCGCACCGGACGGTTCCCGGGCGGGCTTCTCCCAGACCGGCCCGTACGTCGACCTCGTGGCGCCGGGTGGGGACGTGCTGATGGCCGCCCCGGTGCAGGGGCACCTGCGCGCCGAGGGCACCAGCTACGCCACACCCTTCGTGGCGGCGACCGCGGCGCTGGTCCGCCAGTACCGGCCGAGCCTGACCGCGGCCCAGGTGGCGCAGCGGATCGTGGGCACCGCCGACCCGGCGCCGGGCGACGACCGGGGCGGGTACGGCGCCGGAGTCCTCAACCCGTACCGGGCGGTCACCGACGCCGGCTCGGGCCCGGCGGGGCGGTCCGTCGCGGCGACGCTGCCGGCGGACCGGCCCGACCCGGCGGTGCTGGCCCAGCGGGCCCGCCGGGCGGCCGCGCGGGATCGCGCCGTGCTGGTGGCCACGGTCGCCGGAGCGGCGGTGGTGGTGGCGGTGCTGCTGGCCGTGGTGCTGCCCCGCGGTACCCGCCGCGGCTGGCGTCCCGCCGGGCCGGCCTGACCCGCCCCACACCGGAGTTTCGCCGCCCCGAGCCGGGGCTCCGCCGCTGCGGCGGGAACGACGGTGGCGGCGCCGACGGGGTCGTCGGGCGCCGCCACCGGGCCGGCTCACTGGAACAGGCCGACGTTCCGCTTCTCCGTGTTGAGGTAGTCGGACGCGGAGTCGTCCACCGCGAGCTTGATGTCGCGCAGCATGGCCTGGAGGTCCTGCGAGGCGGACCGCCACCGGGCCTGCCGCTGCTCGTACGCCTGCTGCGCGTCACCGGCCCAGCCGGCCACCAGCGGAGCCGCGTCCCGCTCCAACTGGCCGAGCTGCGAGTCGAGCGTGTTCAGCGCCTTCTGGATGTCCGCGCCGGCCTGCTGCAGCGCGGCGAAATTGACGACCAGCACACCGTGGTCCATCGGATGCTCCCTCTCCCGGGTTCTGGTTACAGCGGCAGCTGGATGCCGCGGTTGGTGCCGGCGACCCGGCCGGCGGCCTCGGAGTCCGAGACGTCGTACTGCTGGCCGGCGGTGCGGATCGCCGACGCGGTCTCCCGCAGGGCCCGCTGCAACGCGGCCTGGTCCTGCGACCACTGCTGCTTGACCTGCTCGAACGACCGCCCGCCGGCGCCGCGCCAGGCCTGCTGCAACACCTCCAGCTCGGCCATCAGGCCGCTGAGCATGCTCTGCAACGACTGGTCCACCTGCTCGAACTTCGCGGCGGTCTGCTGCATCACCGCGGCCTCTGCCTGGGTCTGGGACACCCGGACGTCACCTCGTCTCCTCGGTCGGGCTGGCCGTCGGGACGTCCAGGGGTGGACGTCGCTCGTGCCGGTCGCCGGGGTCGATGGCCCACGACGGCGACGGTCAGCGGATCTCGTCGCTGACGGTAGCGACCCGATCGCGGTTCTGCTACCCCCTGGGCCTCCCCTGTGGACAACCGTGGGACCCGTGGCGTCCGCCCGCACCCCTACGATGGGTCACGCCGCCGTCGCGGAGCGGTCCGCGCGGATGGCCGGGCAGCCGGGGCGGCCCGACGTGTCGACCTGAGGAGAACCGGTGACGGTCATGACGACCGGGCGCGCGCAGCGGCCGGCCCCGCGCCAGCCCCTGCCGCCACAGTGGATTCCGACCGCCGCCCGCCCGTCGCGGGCCGTCCGGGCCGGCCAGGTCGTGGCGGCGCAGGTCGCGCTCGCCCTGCCCGCCGCCGCGCTGGGCCGGGGGGTCGGGCCGATGGTGCTCGCCCTCCTCGGCAGCGCGCTGCTGCTCGTCACCGTCGCGTGCCGCTGGCGGGGCCGGTGGCTCTTCGAGTGGCTGGTCACCGCCGCGGGGTACGCCACCCGGCGGCACGGCCTCGAAGCCGGGGCGGGTCCGGCCGAGCTGCTGGCACTGGTGCTGCCGGGGGCCGCGATCCGCCCGGTGGAGCTGGCCGGCGGCCCGGCCGGGGTGGTCGACGACGCCCACGGGCTGACCGCCCTGCTCGAACTGGGCGACCCGGGTGACCTGCTCGGTGACGGGCCGCGCCCGCTGCCGACCCCCGCCGCGCTGCTGCCGTCCGGCGCGCCGGAGCATCCTCCCGTCCGCCTCCAGCTGCTGCTGCACTCCGCGCCCGCGCCGGCCCCCGACACGGCGGGCGGCACCGCGGGCACCTCGTACCGGCAGCTGACCGAGGGACGGCTGCCCGGGCAGGAACGGGCGCTGCTCGCGGTCCGGGTGCTGCGGGTGGACGGCTGGTCCGACGAGGAGCTGCGCCGGGCCCTCTCCGGCACGGTCCGGCGGATCGTCCGCCGGCTCGGGCCGGTCACCGCCCGACCGCTCGGCGAGCACGCGGCGCTGCGCGTACTCGGGGAGCTGGCCCATCACGACGGCGGGCGGCCGACCCGGGAGACCTGGCAGTCGGTCAGCTCCGGCGACCTGCGCCAGGCCGGCTTCCGGTTGCGGCGCTGGCCGGACCCGCGCACCGACCTGGGCCGTCGCCTGGTACCCCGCCTGCTGGCCCTGCCCGCCACCGCGACCAGCGTGGCACTGGGCGCCGGGCCGCGAGCCGGCGCCGACTCCGCGCCCGTCCCGGTCGAGCTGACGGTACGACTGACCGCCCGCACCCCGGCCGAGCTGGACACCGCGACGCAGGCGCTGTACCGGCTGGTGACCGACGCCGGCGCCGAGCTGCGCCGGCTCGACGGAGAGCAGTTGGACGCGCTGGCCGAGACGCTGCCGCTCGCGGTGGCCGGCGTCCCGCCGGCGGCGGGGGACGCGGAGCCCCTGGAGCTGAGCCTGGGCGACGCCGGACTGATGGTCGGCGCGAACCGGCACGGGGGCGCGGTGACCGTCCGGCTGTTCCGCGCCGAGGGCACCCGGCTGGTGCTGGTCGGCGGGGTGCGCGCGGCCCAGTTGCTGGTGCTGCGGGCGATGGCGCTGGGCGCCCGGGTGGTGGTGCGGACCGGCCGGCCGCGCGCCTGGGAGCCGTTCGTCCGCGGGATCGGCGGCGTCGGGGGCGGTATCGCGGTGATCCCGCCCGGGCGGCCGGTGGGCGGGGCGCCGGCTTCGCCGCTGTGCCCGCTGCTACTGGTCGTCGACGCGGGCGCGGGGGACGCCGAGCCGACGGCGGGCCCGGCCTGGCAGGCCACCCTGGTGGTACGCGACGAGCTCACCCCGGCCGACGCGGACACCCTGGGCCGGGCCGACCTGGCGGTGCTGCAACCGCTGGACCCGCGGGAGGCCGCGCTGGCGGGGGCGGCCCTGGGGCTGGGCGGCTCGGCGGAGTGGCTGACCCGGATCCGCGACGACATGGTGGCGGTGGTCAACCGGCGGGCGCTGCGCTGGGCGCTGCTCTCCCCGACCCCGATCGAGTCGCAGCTGATCGGTCGGCCCGGTCGGCGCTGAACCGGGCGTGCGGAGGGTTCCCCGGGTGGATCTCCCGTGGCACGATCCCCGCCATGGGTTTTCTGAAGGGCCTTCTGATCCGGTTGGGCTCGACGGCGGTGGCCTTCTGGCTGGCGACGCTGCTCATCCCGGGCATCACGCTCGACTCCGACTCGGCCGTCGAGACGGTCACCACGCTGCTCCTGGTGGCGGTGATCTTCGGAGTGGTCAACGCGGTGCTCCAGCCGATCATCAAGAGCGTCGGGTGTGGCTTCTACCTGCTCACCCTCGGGCTGATCGCCCTGGTCGTCAACGGCCTGCTCTTCCTGCTCACCAGCTGGATCGCGGACCAGGCCGGGCTGCCCTTCCACGTCGACAGCTTCTGGCCGGAGGCGGTGCTCGGGGCGCTCTTCGTCGGCATCGTCACCTGGATCCTCGGCGCCGTACTCGACCGCGACTGACCGCTCGCCCGGCCGCCCGGACCGCAAGGCACCGGTCCGGGGGCCGGGCGGCCGGACGGGATCCGAACACCCGCGCGGCCAGCGGACGGGAATTGCTGGCGCGGCGGCGGGGCGGTCGGACTAGCGTCGCGGGATGTTCACCGTGACCCGCGCCGACGGCTACCAGCTCAGCACCGACCCGGACCTGCTCGACCTGGACCGGGTGCACCACTGGCTCTCCACCGACGCGTACTGGGCGCTGGGGCGCAGCCGGGGGACGGTGGCGCGCGCCTTCGCCCACTCGATCGCGTTCGGGGTGTACCGGGCCGACGGCACCCAGGCGGCGGTCGCCCGGGTGATCACCGACCGGGCGACCTTCGCCTGGCTCTGCGACGTCTACGTGGCGCGCCAGGAACGGGGACGGGGGCTGGGGAGCTGGCTCGCCGCTTCGGCCCGCGACCACCTGGCCGAGCTGGGCGTACACCGGATCCTGCTGGCCACCGTCGACGCGCACGGCGTGTACGCGAAGCTGGGATTCGGCCCCGTGAAGCCGGAGCTCTGGATGGAGCTGGACCGGCGGCAGGCGCCGGTGAGCCCGCTCACCGGAAAGGAACAGAGCACGGAATAGCCCCTTACGGTGGAGGGGTGAATCCGGTCCGACTCGGCTACCTGTACGGCTTCGGCGCCTACCTGCTCTGGGGCTTCTTCCCGATCTACCTCAAGCTGCTGCGCCCGGCCGGGCCGATGGAGATCCTCGCCCACCGGATCGTCTGGTCGGTGCTCTTCGTCGCCCTGCTGCTGGCCGCGCTGCGCAACATCGGCTTCCTGTACGCGCTGGCCCGCCGGCCCCGCACCCTGGCCGGGATCGTCGCCGCCGCCGCGCTGATCGCCGTCAACTGGGGCGCCTACATCTACGGGGTGAACTCCGACCGGGTGGTGGAGACCGCCCTGGGCTACTTCATCAACCCCCTCGTCGTGGTGCTGCTCGGCGTCTTCGTGCTGCGCGAGCGGCTCCGCCCGGCGCAGTGGGCCGCGCTCGGCGTCGGCGCGGCGGCCGTGGCGGTGCTCACCGTCGACTACGGCCGCCCGCCGTACCTCGCGCTCACCCTGGCGTTCAGCTTCGCCGGGTACGGGCTGGTCAAGAAGCGCCTCGGGCTGCCCGCGGCGGAAGGGCTCTTCGTCGAGTCGGCGGTGCTGGCGCTGCCCGCGCTGGTGTACCTGGGATGGCTGGCGGGGCAGGGACGCGCCACCTTCGGGCACGTCTCGGCCGGGCACACCGCGCTGCTGGTACTGGCCGGAGCGGCCACCGCGATCCCGTTGCTGCTCTTCGCCGGGGCGGCCAACCGGCTGCCCCTGTCCAGTCTCGGCATGCTCCAGTACCTCGCCCCGATCCTCCAGCTGGGCTGCGGCGTGCTGATCTTCCACGAGCCGATGCCGCCGGCCCGGCTGGCCGGCTTCGCCCTGGTCTGGGCGGCGCTGATGGTCTTCACCGCCGACGCGCTGCGGCACGGCCGGCGGACCCGCGCCGCCGCCCGTGCCGCCGCCCCGGTCACCGTCGCACCTCGGTGACCGGGGTCAGCGGACGTCGTAGCCGAGCACCGCGGTGCCGTCGGCGCGGACCAGCTCCAGGCGGACCAGCTCCGCGCCGGTGAAACGGGTCGCCCCGCTGAGGCGTACGTCGTCACCGGGGGCCGCCAGCCACGAGCCGATCTGCTCCGTCGCCCCGTCCGGCCCGTGCGCCACCAGCCGGAACGTGTACGCCTTGCCGTAGCCGGCGGTCGCGTCGTACCCGCACCGCATGGTGACCTCGGTGCCCCAGTCTGTGCCCGTCAATCCGATCTCGGCGTGCACCGGCACCTTCGCCGCCACCGGCTGCATGGCCACCATGCGGACCGCCTGCGCGGTCGGCGCGGGCGGCGCCGCAGGGCGCAGCAGGGACACCCCACCGGCCCCCACCACCAGGGCGAACGCGGCGGCGACCAGCGCGGTCAGGGCGTACCGCCCGCGGGTGGCGGACCGCTCGCGGCGGCGGCGGCGCCGGGCGGCGTCGAGCAGCGCGGGCACCTGGCTGTGCCGGGGCGGCGGCGGGAGGAACTCGTCCAGGGCGGCCGGGTCGAGCCGGCCGAGCAGCCCGGGCAGCACGGCGACCTCGGCGACCGCCTCGCGGCAGCTGGCGCAGCCAACCAGGTGCCGCTCGTAGGCGGCGCGGTCGGCGGGGGCGAGAGCACCCAGGACGTACGCGCCGTCGTCGTGCGCGAACTCGCAGCGGGTCATCCGGTCACCCCCATCTCGGCCAGGACCAAACGTAGTGAGCGCAACGCGTAGTGGGTGCGGGACTTGACGGTGCCCGGCGGCACGCCCAGTCTCGCGGCGGCCTCGGCCACCGAGCGGCCCTGGTAGAAGCACTCGACCAGCACCTCCCGGTGGGTCGGGGTGAGCCGGTTCAACGCCTCCGCGACGGTCCACGCCTCCACCGCGCGCTCCGCTTCGTCGACCGTCTCCGGCGGCTCGGGCAGTTCGTCGGTGAACACCTCGCCGACGCGGGTGGACCGGCGGCGCCAGGCGTCGATCGCCAGGTTCCGCGCGGTGGTGAAGAGCCAGGCACGGACCGAGCCGCGCCGGGGATCCAGCGACTCCGGGTGCCGCCAGGCCCGCAGCAGGGTCTCCTGCACCAGGTCCTCGGCCCGGGTGCGGTCACCGTTGACCAGCCGGAGGGCGTGCGCGTACAGCGCCTCCGCGTGCTCGTCGTGCAGCGCGCGCAGCAGTTGGGCGTCGTGGTCGCTGATGGCGATCCCCTCGCTCTCCGGGGCGAGTCCGGCGAAGTGCGTTCGCCCGTGGATACGCGCGGTGACCCGGTTCGGTTCACCGGTGGTCGGGCCGGACGCCGCGGCCGCAGCTGTTCACATTCACGTAACGCCCCGTCCGGCGGACGCTCACCCCGCCCTGGCAGCGTCCGGCCGGTACGCACGTCGGCGGTGCCGGTGTGCTCCCCACCTGCTTTCCAGGAGGCTCCTTCCATGAGCGACCGTCCCCGGCTGCTCCCGCTGCTCGGTGCCACCCGGCACGGCAGCCGTGATGCGATGACCTGTCTGTACCGGTGCGGCAACGCCTGTGACCACCCCGTCCCCAACACCTCCGACAACACGTACTTCGGCGACCTGGTGCAGACCGAGGTGTCGCGGCGCGGCGTCGTCCGGGCCGGCGCGGTCGGCGCGCTCGTGCTCGGCTTCGGCGGGGCTGCCGCCGGTGCCCTGGCCGGCGCCGGCCCGGCCGCCGCCGCGCCGGCCACGCCGGTCGTACCCGAGGTGACCGGCCTGGCCCGCCCGCGGCCCTCGGCCGGCTCCGGCGCGCTGACCTTCCGGCCGATCCCGCCGAACCAGCTCGACACCCTGGTCGTCCCCAACGGGTACGACCACGCGGTGGTCATCCGCTGGGGCGACCCGGTCGTGCCGGGGGCGCCGGAGTTCGACCTGCACGGGCAGAACGCCGCCGCGCAGTCGAAGCAGTTCGGCTACAACAACGACTTCGTCGGGGTGCTGCCGCTGGACCGGCGCGGCCGGCGGGCGCTGCTCGTGGTCAACCACGAGTACACCAACGAGGACCTGATGTTCCCGGGCTTCACCGGGATGGACGCGCTGACCGTCGAGCAGTTGCGCACGGCGATGGCCGCGCACGGCATGTCGGTGGTGGAGCTGGAGCGGGTCGACGGCACCGGGCGGTGGCGTCCGGTCGACCACGGTCGCCGGCCGTACAACCGGCGGGTGACCGCGCTGGGCACGAAGTTCGTGCTGACCGGCCCCGCCGCCGGCTCGGCCTGGCTGCGCACCGCCGCCGACCCGAAGGGCCGTACGGTCGTCGGCACGCTGAACAACTGCGCCGGCGGGGTGACCCCCTGGGGCACGGTCCTCTCCGGCGAGGAGAACTTCAACCAGTACTTCGTCGGCGGCGACGCCGCCCCGGAGGAGCTGAAGCCGAAGCTGGCCCGGTACGGCATCACCACCACCGCCCGGTACCCGAGCGGAAGCCGAAAGTGGGAGCGGGCCGACGAGCGCTTCGACCTGGCGGAGCACCCGAACGAGGCACACCGGTTCGGGTGGATCGTGGAGATCGACCCGTTCGACCCGGAGAGCCGGCCGCGCAAGCACACCGCGCTGGGCCGGTTCAAGCACGAGGGCGCGAACGTCATCGTGGCCCGCAGCGGGCACGTGGTCGCGTACATGGGCGACGACGAGCGCTTCGACTACCTCTACAAGTTCGTCTCCGACAGGAAGTTCATGCCGGGCGACTCGTGGGCGGCCCGCCGGCACAACCTGACCCTGCTGGAGTCGGGCAGCCTCTACGTCGCCCAGTTCGGCCAGACCAGCGCCGCCGAGATCGACGGCTCCGGGAAACTTCCGGCCGACGGCGCGTTCAACGGCGCCGGCCGGTGGATCAGACTGGTCAGCGGCAACCGCTCGTACGTCGACGGGATGACCGCCGCGGACGTGCTCACCTTCACCCGCCTCGCCGGGGACAAGGTCGGTGCGACCAAGATGGACCGTCCTGAGGACGTCGAGCCGAGCCTGCACACCGGCAAGGTGTACGTGGCGCTGACCAACAACACCGACCGCGGCAAGCCCGGCAAGGCCCCGGCCGACGAGGCCAACCCGCGCAACCTCAACAAGCACGGCCAGATCCTGGAGCTGGTCGAGGAGCGTGGCGACCACACCGCCGAGACCTTCGCCTGGTCGCTGCCGATCGTCGCCGGCGACCCGGCCGACCCGTCGACCTACTTCGCCGGGTACGACAAGACCAAGGTCTCGCCGGTCTCCTGCCCGGACAACGTCGCCTTCGACGCCACCGGCAACCTCTGGATCTCCACCGACGGCAACGCGCTCGGCAGCAACGACGGCCTCTTCGCCACGGCCGTCGAGGGACCGGAGCGGGGCCACCTGAAGCAGTTCCTGACCGTGCCGCTCGGCGCGGAGGCCTGCGGCCCGTTCATCACCGGTGACAACCGCTCGGTGTTCGTCGCCGTGCAGCACCCGGGAGAGGTCACCGGCGCCACCGTGGAGAAGCCGGCGTCGACCTGGCCGGACGGCGACTACGCCAAGCCGGGCGTGGTGGTCACCTGGCGGCTGGACGGCGGCCCGATCGGCAGCTGACGTCACCCCGTGCGGTCCGGCGCTGGACCGCCCCGAAGGGCCCCGCTCCCCGCCAGGGACGGGGCCCTTCGGCGTGGCGTGCCCCCGCTCCCCCGCCCGGTCCGCTCCGCCGCCCGCCCGCCCGCTCCGCCGCCCGCCCGCGCTGCCGCTCGGGCTGCTTCTGCCGTTCGGACCGCTCGGACCGCTCGGACCGCTCGGACCGCTCGGACCGCTCGGACCGCTCGGACCGCTCGGACCGCTCGGACCGCTCGGACCGCTCGGACCGCTCGGACCGCTCGGACCGCTCGGGAGCATGATGTGTTCGAGCGTGATACCTGAGAGGCATATTGATACCTGAGAGGCATCACGCTCATCAGGCAACGGCCCCGGACGACGGTCACGCTCCGACACCGCCACCGGCGACCACCACGTTCCGCAGAAGGCGCACGGGTGCCAAGCCGCATGAGTGCCAAGCCGAGGCCCCGAGCCGCTTCCGGGCGAGGCCGAGGCCGAAGCCACCCCGCCGTCGCGCCCAGGCCGAGCCCACACACCCAACGCCGAGACCCAAGCCACGGGCCCACGCGAGGCCCGAGCCACGGAGCCCACGGAGCCCGAGCCACGCAGGCCAGGCGGGATCGGGCGGCGGGCGAGGGCCGGGCGGCGGGGCGAGGCCAGGCAGGGGCCGGGCGGCGGGGCGAGGCCAGGCAGGGGCCGAGCGGGGAGCTAGGCCAAGCACGCCGGGCGGAACGGGGCCAAGCAGGGCGGGGCCGGGCAGGGGCTGGGCCGGGGCGGGGCAGGGCCGGGGCAGGGCAGGGCAGGGGCAGGGCAGGGGCCGGACCGGATCGGGCGCGGCCGGAGCCCGCCGGAGGGGTCAGGCGTCGGCGGCGATGCCGTCGGCGACGGCGCGGGCGGCAGTGAGCAGCTTGGCCCGGACCACCCGGGCGGAGGTCATCATCTCGCTCGCGGGCAGCGCGCAGGCCAGCACCACCCGGCGCTCCATGTCCTTGTCCGGCGAGACCAGGACGGCCGCGCAGGCGACGCCCTGGCGGAACTGTCCCAGCTCCAACTGCATGCCCCGCCGGTCCCCGGCGGCCAGGTCGGCCTCGAACGCCTCGACGCTGGTCAGGGTCGCGGTGGTGAACGGGCGCATGCCGTACTCACGCAGGTAGCGGAAGCGCTGCTCGGCGGTGAGGGTCGCCAGCAGGCTCTTGCCGAGCGCGGTCGCGTGCGCCCCCTCGTCGAAGCCGGGGACCAGGTCCTCCAGGTACGGCGAGCGGGGGCCCTCGGCGACCGCGGTGATCGCCACCTGGCCGCCCACGAACCGGCCGAGGTAGTGGCTCCAGCCGGTGTCCGCGGCGGCCCGGCGCAGCGTCTCACCGACCGCGGGCGGCCCCCGGAAGGCGGTGACCAGTTCCCGGTACCGGTCGGCGACCTCCAGCCCGACGATGTACGTGCCGTCCTCCCGGCGGATCACGTAGCCCTCGTAGGCCAGGGTGCGGACCAGGTGGTAGGTGGTCGCCACGGTCAACTCGCACCGGCGGGCGATCTGCTTGACGGTCAGCCCCTTGGGGGCACGACCGACCGACTCGAGCACGCGTAGCGCGCGGGAAACGCTCCGGATGAGATCCGAAGGCTCCGCCAGAGGGTCGCGCACAACCACCTCCGCCGCCGGGGGACTTACACCATATGAAAAACCACCCGGACGCGGAACGCCCGTTCGGGTCGAGAATGCCAGATCAGCCCCGTTCAGGCGGGTCGCCGTGAGACACGCCGAGGTGTCGGCAAGAGGACTCGCGTAGGTTGGCCGGACGATGACCGACACCGCCCTCACCTTTCCGCCCCGCCAGCCGTCCGTCCGCCCGGTGCGAGCCGGCGTCGGCGCCATCGTGACCACCATCGCCAGCGTGCTGCCCGTGTTCCTGGTCGGCGGGCTCGCCGTGCAGATGGGTCGGGACCTCGACTTCTCCCCCGCTGGGCTGGGCCTGGCGGTGTCGGTCTACTTCGGCGTCAGCGCACTGGCCTCGGTGCCCTCCGGCCGGCTCGTGGAGCGCCACGGCCCGGCGGTGGTGGCCCGTGCCGGCATCCTGCTCGCCGCCGGTTGCCTCCTCGCCATCGCGGCGTTCGCCCGGTCGTACCCGGTGCTGGTGGTCCTGCTCGGGTTGAGCGCCGCGGCCAACGCGCTCGGTCAGCTCGCCAGCAACGCGGCGCTGGCCCGGCACGTGCCGGCCCGCCGGCAGGGGCTCTCCTTCGGGGTGAAACAGGCGGCCATCCCGGTCTCCACGCTGCTGGCCGGCGCGGCCGTGCCGGCGATCGCGCTGACCGTGGGCTGGCGGTGGGCGTTCGTCGCCGCGGCGGTGGCCGCGCTGGCCGCGCTGGCCGCCGTACCCCCGGGGCAAGCCGGACCGGCCGGTCGGGCCGCGGCGGCGCGCGGCGGGCGGGCCACGGCGGCCCTGGTGGTGATCGGCGTCGCGGCGACCCTGGCCGCGGCGGCGGCGAACGCCCTGGGCACCTTCGTGGTCGACTCGTCGGTGGCGCGCGGCCTCGCGCCGGGGCCGGCCGGGTTGTTCCTGACCCTGGGCAGCGCGGTGTGCGTGACCGCGCGGATCGGCGCGGGCTGGCTCGCCGACCGGCGGGCCGACGGGCACGTCGCGGTGATCGCCGCGATGCTGGTGGTCGGCGCGGCCGGGCTGGCGCTGCTCGCCGTCGGCGGGACGGCGCCGCTGGTCGTCGGTGTGGTGCTCGGCTTCGGCCTGGGCTGGGCCTGGCCGGGGCTGATGAACTTCGCGGTGGTCCGGCTGCACCCGCAGGCCCCGGCCGCCGCCACGTCGATCACGCAGACCGGGGTGTACGCCGGCGGCTGTCTCGGCCCGCTCGGTCTCGGCACCACCGCCGCCGCGGTCGGCTACCCGACGATGTGGCTGACGGCCGCGCTGGCGATGCTGGCCGCCGCCGCCCTGATGCTCACCGGCAGCCGCATGCTCACCCACCACCCCCGGTCCCCCCGCACCCCAACCCGTTGATCATGAGGTTGACGGCGAAGTGGATCGCGAAAGGTGCCGCCAACCTCATGATCGGCGGGAGTCGAACGGGGTGGGGTCAGCTGGTGCGGTCGGCGATGTGGTCGCAGAGGGATTCGAGGGCGCGGCGGGCCGGGCCCTGCGGAAGCGGGGCGAGCTGGGCCCGGGCCTCCTCGGCGTGGCTGCGGACGGTCTCCCGGGCGCGCTTGAGCGCGGGGGACTCGCGGAGCAGACCGAGCGCCTCGGCGTGCAGCGCGTCGTCCACCAGCGGGCCGGTGGCCAGGATCTCCCGCAACCGCACCGAGGCGGCGTCGGAGTCGTCCGCGGCCTGGGCGTAGAGCACCGGCAGGGTGGGCACGCCCTCCCGCAGGTCGGTGCCGGGCGTCTTGCCCGACTGCACCGACTCGCTGGCGATGTCGAGCAGATCGTCGGAGAGCTGGAACGCCACGCCGATGGTCTCGCCGTACCCGGCGAGGGCCTCGATGTGCTCGGCGGACGCGCCGGAGAACATGCCGCCGAAGCGGGCCGAGGTGGCGATCAGCGAGCCGGTCTTCTCCGCGATCACGTGCAGGTAGTGGGCGACCGGGTCCTCGCCGTCGCGGGGACCGACGGTCTCCGCGATCTGGCCGTGCACCAGCCGGGCGAAGGTGCGCGCCTGCAGCCGTACGGCCTCGGTGCCCAGGTCGGCGGCGATGTCCGCGGCGCGGGCGAAGAGATAGTCGCCGACCAGGATCGCCACCGAGTTCGTCCAGCGGGAGTTGGCGCTGGGGGCGCCCCGCCGCACGGCGGCCTCGTCCATCACGTCGTCGTGGTACAGCGTCGCCAGGTGGGTGAGCTCCATCACCACCGCCGCCGGGACGACCTGCGCGGCGGCCGGGTCACCGAACTGGGCGCCGAGCGCCACCAGCAGCGGCCGGAACCGCTTGCCGCCGGCCTCGACGAGGTGCCGGGCCGCCTCGGTCACGAACGGGTCGGCGCTGGCCACGCTGCCCCGCAACTCGACCTCGACGGTGTCGAGCAGACCCAGCACGGATGCCTCGACCCGCGGGTCGGCGAGGTAGACGCCGAGCGCGCCGACCTGACTCGTGCCCGCCCGGCTCCGACGACCGCCGGAGCCGACGGCACCTGAACGCTCGTCCGCCGGTATCACCACGCCATCAACCATGCCACACCCGTTCGACCTGCTCGGGGTCGGGGATACGGCCGTGGGGCCGGCGCGCGTCCGCGCACCGGCCCCACAGCCCACCTCAAGTGGATCATCGTACGAACGCGGCGGCCTCGTTCGCCAGGTCGAGCAGCGGCGCCGGCGCCACACCCAGCACCAGGGTGGCCGCCACGCCGATCATGAGCGCCGTCGCGGTCAGCCCGCCCGGCACCGTGACGGTCGGGGTCGCCTCGCCCGGCTCGGAGAGCCACATCATCACCACGACCCGCAGGTACGGGAAGGCCAGCACCATGCTGGTCAGCACGCCGGCCACCACCAGCCAGGCGTGCCCACTCTCCAGGGCCGGCCCGAAGACCGCGAACTTGCTGGTGAAGCCGCTGGTCAGCGGGATACCGGCGAAGGCCAGCAGGATGAAGGTGAAGACCGCCGCGTAGAACGGCGAGCGGCGGCCCAGCCCGGCCCAACGGGACAGGTGGGTGGCCTCCCCGTCGGCGTCCCGGACCAGCGTCACCACGGCGAAGGCGGCGAGCACCGTGAAGCCGTACGCGGCCAGGTAGAACATCGTGCCGGAGATGCCCGCGCTGCTCGGGGCGAGCACCCCGACGAGCAGGTAACCGGCGTTGGCGATGGACGAGTAGGCCAGCAGCCGCTTGATGTCGGTCTGGGTGACCGCCAGCACGGCGCCGACCAGCATGGTCAGCACCGCCACCACGCCGAGGACCGGGGTGAAGTCCCAGGCCGCGTCGGCGAACGCCACGTGGAACACCCGCAGCAGGGCGCCGAACGCGGCGACCTTGGTGCAGGCCGCCATGAAGCCGGTGACCGGCGTCGGGGCGCCCTGGTAGACGTCCGGCGTCCAGACGTGGAACGGCGCGGCGGCGGCCTTGAAGAGCAGTCCGATGGCGAGCATCGCCATGCCGGCGAAGAGCAGCACCTCGCTGGCGGGCGACTCGCCGACCGCCGCGTGCACGGTGGCGAAGTCGACGCCGGCGGACCGGCCCGGGATGCCGGCGGTGAAGCCGTACACCAGCGCCACGCCGAACAGGAAGAACGCCGACGCGTACGCCCCGAGCAGGAAGTACTTCATCGCGGCTTCCTGGCTGAGCAGCCGCCGGCGACGGGCCAGCGCGCAGAGCAGGTACAGCGGCAGCGAGAAGACCTCCAGCGCGATGAACATGGTCAGCAGGTCGTTCGCCGCCACGAAGATCAGCATGCCGCCGATCGCGAAGGTGGTCAGCGGGTAGACCTCGGTCGCGCCGTTGCTCCCCTCGGCCTGCCGCCGGTCGTCGGCCGACTCGGCGGTGACCGCGGCCTGGGCGACGAACGCGCCGCCACGCTCCACCGAGCGCTCGCCGATGAGCAGCAGCGCCATCGCGGCGAGCACCAGGATCGCGCCCTGGAGGAAGAGCGTGGGCCCGTCCACCGCGATCGCCCCACCGGCGGTGATCAGCCGGTCGCCGGCGTTCAGCACCACCATCACCAGCGCGGCGAGCACCGCCAGCAGCGCGAACGACAACTGCACCAGGTGCCGGCGCCGACGCGGCACGAAGGCCTCGACCAGCACGCCGACCAGGGCGGCGCCGAGCATGATCAGGATCGGAGCGAGCGCCGCGTAGTCGATCGACGGCAACTTCAGCTCGGTCATTTTGCGGCCTCCTGGACGCTGCCGACCGTCGGGGCGGGATCGGTCCGGCCGACGTCGTTCATGGTCGCCTGGACGGCGGGGTTGATGACGTCGGTGACCGGCTTGGGATAGAAGCCGAGCAGCACGATCAGTGCGATCAGCGGGGCGACCACGACCTTCTCGCGCAGGCTGAGGTCGCGGCGCATGCCCTCCACCTCGGTCAGCTCCGGGTTGAGGGTGCCCTGCGTGGTGCGCTGCACCATCCAGAGCACGTACGCGGCGGCCAGGATGATGCCCAGGGTGGCGATCACCGCGACCGGCTTGTTCACCGTGAAGGTGCCGATCAGCACCAGGAACTCCGAGACGAACGGCGCGGTGCCGGGCAGCGCCAGCGACGCCAGGCCGGCGAAGAAGAGCACGCCGGCCAGAAGCGGCACCAGCTTGCCGGCGCCGCCGTAGTCCTTGATCAGGGCGGAGCCGCGGCGGGCGATCAGCATGCCCACCACCAGGAAGAGCAGGCCGGTGGCGAGGCCGTGGTTGAGCATGTAGAGCACCGCGCCGGTGCCGGCCTGGGTGGTGAACGCGAAGATGCCGACCCCGATGAACCCGAAGTGGGCGATCGAGGTGTACGACACCAGGCGCTTCAGGTCGGACTGGCCGACCGCCAGCAGCGCCGCATAGATGATGCCGATCAGGCCGAGCGCCAGCGCCCAGGGGGCGAACCACCGCGACGCCTCCGGAAAGAGCGGCAGGCAGTAGCGCAGGATGCCGAAGGTGCCGACCTTGTCCAGCACGCCGACCAGCAGCGCGGCCGCACCGGCCGGGGCGGCCCCACCGGCGTCGGGCAGCCAGGTGTGGAACGGGAAGAACGGCGCCTTGATCGCGAAGGCGAGGAAGAAGCCGAGGAAGAGCCAGCGCTCGGTCCCGGTGGAGATGTCCACCTGGGTCAGCGTCTGCCAGTCGAAGGTCTTTCCGCCGACGACCCAGAGGCCGATCACCGCGGCGAGCATGAAGAGCCCGCCGACGAGCGAGTAGAGGAAGAACTTCACCGCCGCGTACTGCCGCTGGTGGCCGCCGTAGCTGCCGATCAGGAAGTACATCGGCACCAGCATGACCTCGAAGAACACGTAGAACAGGAAGACGTCGGCGGCGGCGAAGACGCCGATCATCGTGCTCTCGAGGACGAGCAGCAGGGCGAAGTAGACCGGCACCGACCGCTTCGACGACTCGGCGTCGTGCCAGGACGCCAGGATCACCAGCGGCACCAGCACCGCGATCAGCATCAGCATGACCAGCGCGATGCCGTCGGCGGCGAAGGTGAAGTTGACCCCCCAGGTGGGGATCCACGGGTACGACTCACGGAACTGGAGCCGGTCGCCGCCCGCGGAGAACGACATCCACATGACGACGGAGAGCACCAGCACCAGCAGTGACCAGCCGAAGGCGACCTGCTTGGCCAGCTCGGGCCGGCGACGCGGCAGGAGGGCCACCACCAGGGCGCCGACCAGCGGCGCCACGGTCAGCACCGAGAGGAACGGAAAGTTGGACATTATTCGGCCTTACCTCCGTCGTCACTGCGTGGTCCGCCGGCGGGGGCGGGCGTGTTGAGGTCGATCACGCCAGCCACCCCGCCTGCACTGCCAGGAACGCCGCCACCACGAGCACCGCGCCGGTGAGGATGGAGGTCGCGTACGACCGGACGAAGCCGGTCTGCAGCCGCCGGAGCCGGCCGGAGCCACCGCCGACCGCCGCGGCGAGGCCGTTGACCAGCCCGTCGACGCCCCGGTTGTCGAGGAAGACGAGCGCCCGGGTGAGGAAGATGCCCGGCTTCTCGAAGACCGCCTCGTTGAAGGCGTCGGTGTAGAGGTTGCGCCGGGCGGCGGTGACCAGCACCCCGGCCGGCTGCGGCGCGGTGGCCGTGCCGTTGCGGAACAGCGCCCAGGCCAGCCCGGCGCCGAGCACGGTGACCACCAGCGACAGCACGGTGAGCAGCCAGTGCGGGAGGACCGACGCGTGCGCCGCCTCCTCGACGTTCAGGCCGGCGGTGGCGGTCAGCCAGTCCGGGACCGAGGTGGCGAGCAGGAAGCCGGCTCCGACCGAGCCGATCGCCAGCAGGATCAGCGGGATGGTCATCAGCTTCGGCGACTCGTGCGGGTGCTCGATCTCCTCGGTCCACCGCTTCGGGCCGTGGAAGGTGAGCACGAAGAGCCGGGTCATGTAGAAGGCGGTGAGCCCGGCGCCGAGCAGCGCGGCCCCGCCGAAGAGCCAGGCCGTCCAGCCCTCCCGCTCGAAGGCGGCCACGATGATCGGCTCCTTGGAGAAGAAGCCGGAGAACGGGAACATGCCGATGATGGCGAGCCAGCCCATCATGAAGGTGATCCAGGTGACCTTCATGTACTTCGACAGCCCGCCGAAGCGGCGGATGTCGACCTGGTCGTTCATGCCGTGCATGACCGAGCCGGCGCCGAGGAACATGTTGGCCTTGAAGAACCCGTGCGCCAACAGGTGCACGATGGCCAGCGCGTACGCCGCGCCGCCCAGGCCGACGCCGAGGAACATGTAGCCGATCTGGCTCACCGTCGACCAGGCCAGCACCCGCTTGATGTCGTCCTTGGCGGCGCCGATGACGCAGCCCATGAGCAGGGTCAGCGCGCCGACGCTCACCACGACGAGCTGGAGCGTGGCGTTGGCCGAGAAGATCGGGTTGGACCGGGCGATCAGGTAGACGCCCGCGGTGACCATGGTCGCGGCGTGGATGAGCGCCGACACCGGGGTCGGGCCCTCCATCGCGTCCGGCAGCCAGGCCTGGAGCGGGAACTGGCCGGACTTGCCGGCCGCACCGAGCAGCAGCAGCAGGCCCAGCACCAGCACGGTGCCGGCCTGGAGCGCGCCGACACCGTTGAAGACCTCGTCGTACTGGGTGGTGCCGAGGGTGGCGAACATGATGAAGATGCCGATCGCCAGGCCCGCGTCGCCGACCCGGTTCATCAGGAACGCCTTCTTGCCGGCGGTGGCCGCGCTCGGCCGCCCGTACCAGAAGGAGATCAGCAGGTACGAGGCCAGACCGACGCCCTCCCAGCCGAAGTAGAGCATCACGTAGTTGTTGCCGAGCACCAGCAGCAGCATCGCGGCGACGAAGAGGTTGAAGTACGCGAAGAACCGTCGCCGGCCCTCGTCGTGCGCCATGTACTCGACCGCGTAGAGGTGGATCAGGAAGCCCACCCCGGTGATCAGCAGGACGAAGACCGCGGCCAGCGGGTCGAAGAGCAGACCGAAGTCCACCTTCAGGCCGCCGACCGCGATGAAGTCCCAGAGGCTCAGCTCGACGGACTTGTTCTCCAAGCCGCGGAGCTGGAAGAAGGAGCCGAGGCCGAGCACGAACGCGGCGCCGATGGCGGCCACGCCCAGCCAGTGCCCCCAGCGGTCGGCCCGCCGGCCGAGCAGCAGCAGGACCGCCGCACTGACCAGCGGGATCGCCACCAGCAGCCAGACGGCGCTCAGCAGCCCACCCGCCGTCGCGTAGGCGACGGTTCCCACCGGCTCAGCCGGTGCGTTCGTCAGAATCTCTCCCACCGCAGGACCCCTCAGTACTTCAGCAGGTTGGCGTCGTCGACGCTCGCGGAGCGCCGGGTCCGGAAGATCGACATGATGATCGCGAGCCCGACCACGACCTCGGCCGCGGCCACCACCATCACGAAGAACGCCATGATCTGGCCGTTGAGGTCACCGTTGATCCGGCTGAAGGTGACCAGCGTCAGGTTGGCCGCGTTGAGCATCAGCTCGACGCACATGAACAGCACGATCGCGTTGCGCCGCACGAGCACGCCGACCGCACCGATGGTGAAGAGCACCGCGGCGAGGATCAGGTAGTAGTCGGGCGTCATGCCTGAGCCAGCCTTTCGTTCGCGACTGCGGGGCTCCGCTCCGCTGCACTCCTCGCGCTCACCGGTCCGTCCCCTTCAACGTGGTCTCCTCATGGGTCAGCTCCCGCTGGGGAAGGATCGCCGGGGTGCTGCGGTCGGTCAGCCGGCCGTCGGGCAGGCGGGCCGGGGTGGCGACCGAGGAGGAGGTGGCGAAGACGCCCGGGCCGGGCTTCGGGCCGGGGTAGTTGCCGGGGCGGAACCGGGCCTTCATGGTGGCGACCTGGTCCATCCGGTCCTCCTTGCGCCGCTCCACGTGCGCCAGCACCATCGCGCCGACGGCCGCGGTGATCAGCAGCGCGGAGGTCAGCTCGAAGGCGAAGACGTACTTGGTGAAGAGCAGTCGGGCGATGCCCTGCACGTTCCCCTCGGCGTTGGCCTGCTCCAGGCCCACCGCGGTGGTCCCGTCGAGCGCCCGGCGCAGGCCGGTGGCGACCAGGCCGGCGAAGCCGAGCCCGAGGACGACCGCGGCGACCCGCTGGCCGCGCAGCGTCTCGATCAGGGAGTCCGAGGCGTCCCGACCGACCAGCATCAGCACGAAGAGGAAGAGCATCATGATCGCGCCGGTGTAGACGATGATCTGCACCATGCCGATGAACGGGCCGGCCTGGAGGACGTAGAACACGCCCAGGCAGAGCATGGTCAGCACCAGCCAGAGCGCCGAGTGCACGGCGTTGCGGGCCCAGACCATGCCGATCGCGCCGATCAGCGCCAGCGGGGCGAGGATCCAGAAGGTGACCTCCTCACCCCCGGACACCTGGCCCGCCGCGGCGAGCACCGTCTGCGTGGTCATGCTCCGTCTCCCTTGCCCGCCGCGGATCCCGCGCCGGCCCGCTGGGCCGCCTGCTCGGCGCCGGGGAAGGTCACCCCGGGGTGCTCCTCCACCTGGTAGCGGCCCGGGTTGTTGACCGAGCGCTCGGCGCCGGCCGAGGTGCCCGGGTTGTCGAGCGCGCCGACGTAGTAGTCCTTCTCGCTGTCGCCCAGGCGCATCGGGTGCGGCGGCTGCTCCATCCCCGGCAGCAGCGGCGCGAGCAGCTGCTCCTTCGTGAAGATCAGGTCCTGCCGGTTGTCCCGGGCCAGCTCGTACTCGTTGCTCATGGTCAGCGAACGGGTCGGGCAGGCCTCGATGCAGAGCCCGCAGAAGATGCACCGGGCGTAGTTGATCTGGTAGACGCTGGCGTACCGCTCACCCGGCGAGAAGCGCTGCTCGTCGGTGTTGTCGCCGCCCTCGACGTAGATGGCGTCCGCCGGGCAGGCCCAGGCGCACAGCTCGCAGCCGATGCACTTCTCCAGGCCGTCCGGGTGCCGGTTGAGGATGTGCCGCCCGTGGTAGCGCGGCGCCGAGACCGGCGGCTTGAACGGGTAGTCGGTCGTGACGACCTTCCTGAACATGTGCGAGAAGGTGACACCGAATCCCTTGAACGTTCCGGTGATCGCGCCCACGTCACACCTCCCTGGAGTCCGAGCCGGCAGCGATGTTGGCCGGCTCCCGCTCGGCGACCACGCGCTTGGTGCGCGGGCTCGGTGGCACCTGAAGATCCATCGGCGGCAGCGGGAAGCTGCCGTGCGGCCGGCTGTCGGCCTGTTCCTGGAGGCTCGGCTTCGGCTGCGGCTTGCGGCTCGGCCAGAACAGCGTGGCGATCAGCAGGAGGCCGGCGGGGATGCCGACGGCGACCAGCTTGTCGGTGCGCTCCCAGTCCTCGATCGAGCGCAGGCCGGCGAGGACCAGGATCCAGACCAGGTTGATCGGGAGCAGGACCTTCCAGCCGAAGCGCATGAACTGGTCGTAGCGCAGCCGGGGCAGGGTGCCCCGCAGCCAGACGAAGACGAAGACCAGGATCAGCACCTTGCCGAAGAACCAGAGCAACGGCCACCAGCCGGAGTTGGCGCCGGCCCAGAAGGTGGTGATCGGGGCCGGGGCCCGCCAGCCGCCGAGGAAGAGCGTCGTGGTGACCGCGGACATGGTCACCATCGAGACGTACTCGGAGAGCATGAAGAGCGCGAACTTCAGCGAGCTGTACTCGGTCATGAAGCCGGCCACCAGCTCCGACTCCGCCTCGGGCAGGTCGAACGGCGCCCGGTTGGTCTCGCCGACGGTGGAGATGAAGAAGATGATGAAGCTGGGCAGCAGCAGGACCGCGTACCAGCCGGGGGCGGTGATCTGGCTGCCGAAGAAGTCCAGCTTGGTGCCGTCCGCCTGGGCGGCGACGATCCCGCTGGTGGACATCGTGCCGGCGGTCATGAAGACGGCCACGATGCTCAGGCCCATCGCGACCTCGTACGAGATCATCTGGGCGCTGGAGCGCAGGCCGCCGAGGAGCGGGTACGTCGAGCCGGAGGCCCAGCCGCCCAGCACGATGCCGTAGATGCCCATCGAGGAGCAGGCCAGCAGTACCAGCACCGCCACCGGCACGTCGGTGACCTGCAGCGGCGTCTGGTGGCCGAAGATGCTCACCATCGGCCCGAACGGCACCACCGACAGGGCGGTGACCGCGCAGATGACCGAGATGGTCGGCGCGAAGAAGTAGACGACCTTGTCCGCGGCCCGCGGCAGGATGTCCTCCTTGAAGGCCATCTTCAGGCCGTCGGCGAGGGTCTGCAGCAGACCGAACGGGCCGACCTGGTTGGGGCCGGGCCGGACCTGCATGTAGCCGACGACCCGCCGCTCGAACCAGACGCCGAGCAGCGTGGCGAGCAGGCCGAAGACGAACGCGAAGACGATCTTGCCGAGGACCAGCCACCACGGGTCCCGGCCGAAGTCGGCCAGCGTCGGGTCCTGCGCCAGGTAGAGCGCGCTCACTGGTTACCCCCAGCGTTGAGGAGCGGACCCGGCCGGCCGGCCTCGTCGGCCGCGACCCGACCGGCCGGGACGGCCGTGCCGGTGGCGGGGACGGAGATCCGTACGACCGCGCCGGACGTCGCGCCGAGGCTGCGCCGGACGGTCGAGCCGGGTGAATTGGTCGGCAGCCAGACGACACCGTCCGGCATCTCGGTGATCGCCGCGGGCAGGGTGACCGCGCCGCGGTCGGTGCCCACCGTGACCGGGTCGCCGTCGGCGACCCCGATCGCCTCGGCGGTGCCCTTGCCCAGCCGGACCACCGGCGGGCGGGCGGTGCCGGCGAGGTGCTCGTCGCCGTCGGTGAGGCTGCCCAGGTCGATCAGCTGGTGCCAGGTGGCCAGCACGGCCTCGCCGGGCCCGGGCTGTCGGACGGCGGCCGGCTCGACCGTCGGGACGGCCGGTCGGTCCACCCGGGTCGGCGGCAGCCCACCCAGCTCCCGGCGGATGCTGGTCACGTCACCGGTGCCGAGCCGGACGTCGAGCTGCGCGGCGAGCGCGTCCAGCACCCGGCCGTCGGTCATCGCGGCGGTCTTGAGCACCGCCTCGAAGGGGCGCAGCCGGCCCTCCCAGTCCAGGAAGCTGCCGGCCTTCTCGACCACCGGGGCGACCGGGAGGACCACGTCCGCCCGGCGGGCCACCGCCGAGTTGCGCAACTCCAGGCTGACCAGGAACGGCACCGCGTCCAGGGCCGCCTCGGCCAGCCGCGGGTCGGCCAGGTCCGCCGGGTCCACGCCGGCCACCACCAGGGCGCCGAGCTGGCCGTTCGCAGCCGCGGCGAGGATCTGGTCGGTGTCCCGGCCGGCCTGGCTGGGGATCACCCCGGCCGGGATGTCCCAGGTCTCGCCGAGCTCGGCGCGGGCGGCCGGCTCGGTGACCGGGCGTCCGCCGGGCAGCAGGTTCGGCAGGCAGCCGGTGTCGACCGCGCCCCGGTCACCCGCGCGCCGCGGCACCCAGGCCAGCTTCGCGCCGGTACGCCGGGCGACGGCCGCGGCGGCGGAGAGCGCGCCCGGCACGCTGGCCAGCCGCTCGCCGACGAAGAGGATCGCCCCCTCGGCGCCGAGCGCCTCGGCCACCGTGTCGTGCTCGGCGAGCACGCTCGCCTCCTCGCCCGGCACCACCCGGGCCAGCTTGGCCCCGAGCTTCTCCAGGCCGCGGGTGGCGAACGGCGCGATCGCGTAGACCGTCAGCTTCTTCTTCAGGTACGCCTTGCGCAGCCGCAGGAAGAGGATCGGGCACTCCTCCTCCGGCTCCAGGCCGACCAGCACCACCGAGGACGCCTTCTCGACGTCCGCGTAGGTCACGTCGGTGATCCCGGCGACCGTGGCGGCCAGGAAGTCGGCCTCCTCGCGGGAGACCGGCCGGGCCCGAAAGTCGATGTCGTTGGTCTGCAGGGCGACCCGGGCGAACTTCGAGTACGCGTAGGCGTCCTCGACGGTCAGCCGGCCACCGGTCAGCACCGCGGTGCCCCGGCCGCCGTCCCGGGCGGCGCGCAGCCCTTCGGCGGCGCGGGTCAGCGCCTCGCTCCAGGACGCCTCGCGCAGCTCACCGGTGCGCTCGTCGCGGACCAGCGGAGTGCTGAGCCGGTCGAAGGCGCGGGTGTACTGGAAGCCCCACCGCCCCTTGTCGCAGTTCCACTCCTCGTTGACCGCCGGGTCGTCGCCGGCCAGCCGGCGCAGCACCTTGCCCCGCCGCCAGTCGGTGCGCTGGGCGCAGCCGGCCGAGCAGTGCTCGCAGACGCTCGGGCTGGAGACCAGGTCGAACGGGCGGGCGCGGAACCGGTACTGCGCGCCGGTGAGCGCGCCCACCGGGCAGATCTGCACGGTGTTGCCGGAGAAGTAGGAGTTGAACGGCACGTCGCCCGCGTCGCCCTCCTCGCCGTACTCCTCGTCCCGGTAGATGTTGATCTCCTCGGCGGAGGAGCGGCCCATCAGGTCGATGAACTTGTCGCCGGCGATCTCCTCGGAGAACCGGGTGCAGCGCTGGCAGAGCACGCAGCGCTCCCGGTCGAGCAGCACCTGGGTGCTGATCGGCAGCGGCTTGGGGTACTCCCGCTTGTGCTCGTGGAAGCGGGAGTCCGTCCGGCCGGTGGACATCGCCTGGTTCTGCAGCGGGCACTCGCCACCCTTGTCGCACATCGGGCAGTCGAGCGGGTGGTTGAGCAGCAGCAGCTCCATGACCCCCTCCTGCGCCTTCTTGGCGACCGGCGAGGTGAGCTGGGTCCGTACCACCATGCCGTCGGCGACGGTCTGGGTGCAGGAGGCGACCGGCTTGCGCTGGCCCTCCACCTCCACCAGGCACTGCCGGCAGGCGCCGGCCGGGGCCAGCAGCGGGTGGTCGCAGAAGCGCGGGATCTCGGTGCCCAGCTGCTCGGCGACCCGGATCAGCAGCGCGCCCTTCGGGGCGGTGACCTCGACGCCGTCGATGGTGAGCGTGACGGTTTCCGGGGCCTTGACGACATCGGTCATTAGTGGGCTCCCACCAACTGCTTGTCCGACAGCTTCGGCGCGGTACGTCCCTCGATGTAGTCGAGGTAGTCCTGCTTGAAGTACTTCAGCGACGAGGTCACCGAGCTGGTCGCACCGTCACCCAGGCCGCAGAACGAGCGGCCGAGGATGTTGTCGCAGGTGTCGAGCAGGGTGTCCAGGTCCTCGTGGGTGCCCTGGCCGGCGAGGATCCGCCGGTAGACCCGCACCATCCAGTAGTTGCCCTCGCGGCACGGGGTGCACTTGCCGCACGACTCGTGGTGGTAGAACTCCAGCCACCGGTAGGTCGCGTAGACCGGGCAGTCCTGGTCGGAGAAGATCTGGGTGGCCGTGGTGCCGAGGATCGACCCGGCCGCCGCCACCCCCTCGAAGTCCAGCGGAACGTCCAGGTGCTCGGCGGTGAGCAGCGGCGTCGACGAACCGCCCGGGGTCCAGAACTTGAGGTTGTGCCCGGGCTGCATCCCGCCGGCCAGCTCGATCAGCTCGCGCAGGGTGATCCCCATCGAGCACTCGAACTGGCCCGGGTTGGCGATCCGGCCGGAGAGCGAGTAGATCATCGGCCCGGAGGACTTCTCCGTGCCCATGGTCTTCCACCAGTCCGCGCCGCCCAGCACGATGTACGGGACGCTGGCGATGGTGCCGACGTTGTTGACCACCGTCGGGCTGGCGTACAGGCCGTGGGTCGCCGGGAACGGCGGGCGCAGCCGGGGCTGGCCCCGGAAGCCCTCCAGCGAGTCCAGCAGCGCGGTCTCCTCGCCGCAGATGTACGCCCCGGCCCCGGAGTGCACCACCAGGTCCAGGTCGAACTTCGAGCCGAGGATGTTCCGGCCGAGGTAGCCCTTGGCGTACGCCTCCTGGACGGCGTTGCGCAGCCGCCGCGCGGCGTGCACCGCCTCGCCCCGGATGTAGATGTAGGCGCGGTTGGCCCGGATCGCGTACGACGCGATGATCACGCCCTCGACCAGCGAGTGCGGGTCGTGGGTCATCAGCGGCAGGTCCTTGCAGGTGCCCGGCTCGCCCTCGTCGGCGTTGACCACGAGGTAGTGCGGCTTGCCGTCACCCTGCGGGATGAACCCCCACTTGAGACCGGTGGGGAAGCCGGCGCCGCCACGACCGCGCAGCCCGGAATCCTTGATCAGCTGGATCAGGTCGTCCGGGTGCGCCCGGAGCGCCTTGCGCAGCCCGGCGTAGCCGTCGAGCCGCTCGTAGGTGCCGATCCGCCAGGCGTCCGGCGAGAGCCAGCGCTTGGTGAGCACCGGGGTGAGCTTGGCCAGGGTCTCCGGCCGGGGAGTGGTCACTTCTGGGCCCCCGTCTCGCTGGCGACGGCGGGGCTCGCGCCACCGGCGTCCGCCGACGCTTCGTTGAGGTTGCGCTCCTGCGCGCCGGTGGAGTCACCGGCGGGCTTGCCGTCGCCGGCCGGCTCGTTGGCCGCCGCGCCGGCGGCCTCCGCCTCCCGCGCGTCGCGCGGCGCCGGCGGCGCGGTGTCCGACGGGAGCTTGGTGCCCGGGGCGTCCGGCACGGCGGTGGCCGCGTCGGGCTGCCGGGTCTCGGCGGTACGCACCTGCGGCGACTTGTCGTCCGGCGCCTTCACGTCCGGCGCGGTGCTGCCGGTGGCCTGCTCCGGCTTCGCCGGCTCGCCGGCTCCGGCCCTGCCGGCCGTAGCGTTCGGGGCCGACGCGCCGTCGCCGCCCTTCGCGGCGACCGCGGCCGGAGCCGGCTTCGCGGCCTCGGTCTTCGCCTTCGCCTCGGCGGCGGCCAGGTCGGCCTCCGCCTTGCTGCGGATCGGCGTGTTCGGGTCGAAGCCGGGCACCGAGATGCCGTGCTGCTCCGCCAGCCGCAGGCCGCGCAGGGTCGGCTCGCCCGGTCCGCCGTCGGCGACCGCGCCCTCGCGCGGGTCGGCGAAGCCGGCGAGCTGGACCGCCATCTCCTTGAGCGTGCAGAGCCGGGCGCCCCGGGTCGGCATCGGCCGGCCGCCGGCGCGCAGCTCGTCGACGACCCCGACCGCGGCCTGCGGGTCGACGCGGTCGAAGAAGTCGTAGTTGACGGTCATCACCGGGCCGTAGTCGCACGCCGCCAGGCACTCGGCGTGCTCCAGGGTGATGGTCCCGTCGGCGGTGGTCTCGTCGTGCCCGACGCCGAGGTGCTCGGCGAGGGTGTCGTAGACCTCCTGGCCACCGAGCACGTTGCACATGGTGTTGGTGCAGACGCTGACCAGGAAGTCACCGGTCGGCTTGCGCTTGTACATGGTGTAGAAGGTGGCGACCGCGCCGACCTGGGCCTTGTTGAGCCCCAGCACCTCGGCGCAGAACTCGACACCGGCCGGGGAGACGTAGCCCTCCTCGGCCTGCACCAGGTGCAGCAGCGGCAGCAGCGCCGAGCGGGACCGGTCGGCCGGGTACCGGGCGATGATCTCCCGCGCCCGCTCCCGGGTCTGCTCAGTGAAAACACTCATCAGCGTCGCCTTCCGTTCGCGACTGCAGCAGCTTCTACCCGCGACTGCGGGGCTCGCTCCGCTCGCTCCTCGCGCGGGCGGCTGGGGCTCGCAAGCTCACTCCTCGCGCTCACCTGTCACACCCACCCATCACGGGGTCCAGCGAGGCGCCGCCGGCGATCACGTCGGCGATCAGGCCGCCCTCGGCCATCGCCGGGAGGGCCTGGAGGTTGACGAAGCTCGGCTCCCGGTAGTGCACCCGGTAGGGGCGGGTGCCGCCGTCGGAGACCGCGTGCACGCCCAGCTCGCCGCGGGGCGACTCGATGGCGACGTACACCTGGCCCGGCGGGACCCGGAAGCCCTCGGTGACGAGCTTGAAGTGGTGGATCAGCGACTCCATCGACTGACCCATGATCTTGGCGACGTGCTCCAGCGAGTTGCCCATGCCGTCCACGCCGATGGCCAGCTGCGCCGGCCAGGCGATCTTGCGGTCGGCGACCATCACCGGGCCCGGCTTCAGCCGGTCCAGCGCCTGCTCGACCAGCTTGAGCGACTCCCGGATCTCGGCGAGCCGGACCTGGTAGCGGCCCCAGACGTCCCCGGCCGGGTGGGTCGGCACGTCGAACTCGTAGGTCTCGTAGCCGCAGTACGGCATGGTCTTGCGCAGGTCCCAGGCGAGCCCCGCGGAGCGGAGCACCGGACCGGTCACGCCGAGCGCGAGGCACGCGGTCACGTCGAGCACCGCCACGTTCGTCGTCCGCTCGACCCAGATCGGCTGGCCGGAGAGGAGGTCCTCGTACTCCTTGAGCTTCTTCGGCATCATCTTGAGGAAGTCGCGGATCTTGCCGATCGCCTCGTCCGGCACGTCCTGCGCCACACCGCCGGGCCGGATGTACGCGTGGTTCATCCGCAGGCCGGTGATGGTCTCGAAGATGTCGAGGATGTACTCCCGCTCCCGGAAGCCGTACAGCATGATCGAGATGGCGCCCAGCTCCATGCCGGTGGTGGCCAGCCAGACCAGGTGCGAGGAGATCCGGTTCAGCTCCATCATCAGCACGCGGATGGTGTTCGCCCGCTCGGTCACCTCGTCGGTGATGCCGAGCAGCTTCTCCACCGCCAGCGCGTACGCCGTCTCGTTGAACAGCGGCGAGAGGTAGTCCATCCGGGTCACGAAGGTCGAACCCTGGACCCAGTTGCGGTACTCGAGGTTCTTCTCGATGCCGGTGTGCAGGTAGCCGACGACCGAGCGGGCCTCCCGGACCGTCTCGCCCTCCAGCTCCAGGATCAACCGGAGCACGCCGTGCGTGGACGGGTGCTGCGGACCCATGTTGACGACGATCCGCTCGTCGTTGATCGGGTCGGTGCCGGAGACGACCTCGTCCCAGTCCCCACCGGTGACGGTGAAGACCTTCCCCTCGGTGGTCTCACGCTCGGTCGCGTAGTTCGACGTGGTCACTTCAGCCCTCCGATCGGGACTGCGGGGCTCGCAAGCTCACTCCTCGCACCGATCACTGGTACGACCTCCTGCGATCCGGCGGGGGGATCTCCGCGCCCTTGTACTCGACGGGGACGCCGCCGAGCGGGTAGTCCTTGCGCTGCGGGTGCCCCTCCCAGTCGTCCGGCATGAGGATCCGGGTCAGGTTGGGGTGGCCGTCGAAGACGATGCCGAACATGTCGTACGCCTCCCGCTCCTGCCAGTCGGCGGTCGGGTAGACGGTGGTGACGCTCGGCAGGTGCGGGTGCTCGGCGGGGACCGCGGCCTCCAGCCGGACCCGACGCCGGTAGGTCATCGAGGTGAGCTGGTAGACGACGTGCAGCCGCCGCTCGTCGGCGCCCAGGTAGTCCACACCGGAGACCGAGGAGCAGAGCTCGAAGCGGAGCGCGAGGTCGTCCCGCATCACCTGGCAGACCTCGGCGATCCGCTCCGGCCGGACGTGCAGGGTCAGCTCGCCCCGGTCGACCACGACCTTCTCGATCGCCTCGCCGAAGCCCGGGTACGCCTCCTCCAGCGCGTCCCGCACCTCGTCGAAGTAGCTGCCGTACGGGCGCGGGGTCTCCTCGACCGGCCGGCGCTGGCGGACCAGGCCGCCGAAGCCGGAGACGTCGCCGGAGCCCTGGATGCCGAACATGCCACGCCCGGCGGGGCTGGACGGCGGGTACTCGGCCGGGGCGGTGCTGCTGGCCCCGGCCGGGGTCACCGGTACCGGCACCCCGCCGTCGTCGTTCCTGTCGTTCGGTGCCGTCATTTCGGGCCCCCGTGTGCGTGGAGGTGGTTCTGGGCGTTCATCCAGTTCTCGATCCGCAACTGCTCCTCGCGCCCCTCGCGGACCGCCTTCGTCCACTCGGCACGCCGGGCCTTGTCGTTGCGGTACGACGACGGCATCGAGCCGTACGGCACCACGGGAACGTCACCGCGCTCGGTGCGGGCCTGGAGCATCTTGCGGCCGTTCGCGCCCAGCGGCTCGTACATGATCTTCTCGCGGAGCTTGAGGATCGCGTCGATGAGCATCTCGGGCCGAGGCGGGCAGCCGGGGAGGTACATGTCCACCGGGACCACGTGGTCGACGCCCTGGACAATCGCGTAGTTGTTGAACATGCCGCCGCTGCTGGCGCAGACGCCCATGGAGAGCACCCAGCGGGGCTCCGCCATCTGGTCGTAGATCTGGCGCAGCACCGGGGCCATCTTCTGGCTGACCCGGCCGGCGACGATCATCAGGTCGGCCTGGCGCGGCGAGGCCCGGAAGACCTCCATGCCCCAGCGGCCCATGTCGTAGTGCGGACCACCGGCGGCCATCATCTCGATGGCGCAGCAGGCCAGGCCGAAGGTGGCGCCCCAGACGGACGACTTCCGCGACCAGTTGACCAGCTTCTCCACGGAGGTGAGCAGGACGCCGGCGGGGAGCTTCTCCTCGATGCCCATCTGACGTACCTCCCTCAGTCCCAGTCCAGGCCGCCGCGCCGCCACACGTAGGCGTACGCGACGAAGACCGCGACGATGAACAGGACCATCTCCACGAAGCCGAAGATCGGCAGGGCGTCGAAGGAGACCGCCCAGGGGTAGAGGAAGATGATCTCGATGTCGAAGACGATGAAGAGCATCGCCGTCAGGTAGAACTTGATCGGGAACCGCCCGCCGCCCACCGGCTGCGGGCTCGGCTCGATGCCGCACTCGTACGCCTCGAGCTTGGCCTTGTTGAAGCGCCGGGGACCGGCGAAGCGGGCGGCGGCCACGGAGAACAGCGCGAACCCCGCGGCGAGGGCGAACAGCCCGATGATCGGTGCGTAAGGCGAGAGCGACATCTTTTCTCCTGCTCGTCCTTCCCCTGCCCCTGGTGCTTGACGAAAATCACACTATTCACGTCCCTCGTGACGTCCGTCAGCGGGGGTCGATCTTTGTCCTCGCCCGGGGCCGTCGTTGGCCCCGGGCGCGGTGGTCTAGACGGCGGGCGCCGCCTTGGTCATGGCGTTGATGACCCGGTCCATCGCGTCCCCGCCGCGCGGGTCGGTCAGGTTGGCCAGCAGCTTGAGCACGAAGCGCATCAAGGTCGGGTGCGGCATGCCGTGCCGGGTCGCCATCCGCATCACCTCGGGACGGCCGATCAGCTTGACGAAGATCCCGCCGAGTCGGTAGTAGCCGCCGAAGCGCGCCTTGAGCTCCTGCGGGTACGCCATCAGCGCCCGCTCCCGCTCGGGGCCGGCCGGCCGGGCGAGCGCCTGGACCGCGACCTCCGCGGCCAGCTCGCCGGACTCCATCGCGTACGCGATGCCCTCGCCGTTGAACGGGTTGACCATGCCGCCGGAGTCGCCGACCAGCAGGACCCCGCGGGTGTAGTGCGGGACCCGGTTGAAGCCCATCGGCAGCGCCGCGCCGAGGATCGGTCCCTCGGCGTTCGCCTCGTCGGTCATCCCCCAGTCCTCGGGGGTGTTGGCCAGCCAGTCGGTGAGCAGCCGTCGGTAGTTGGTCTTACCGAAGGCGGAGGACGAGTTGAGCACGCCCAGACCGACGTTGACCCGCCCGTCGCCGAGCCCGAAGATCCAGCCGTAGCCGGGGAGCAGGGCGTCGCTGTCCTTGCTGCGCAGCTCCAGCCAGGACTCCAGGTAGTTGTCGTCGTGCTTGGCCGGCGAGCGGTAGTAGCGCCGGACGGCCACCCCGATCGGGCGGTCCTCCCGCTTGGCCAGCCCGAGGGCGAGCGGGAAACGACCGGAGACGCCGTCCGCGGCGACGACCAGCGGGGCGTGGAAGGTGGCCGGCTCCTTCTCCGGGCCGACCTCGGCCTGCACGCCGATCACCCGGTCGTCGGCGTCGAGCACCGGACCCATGACGTTCACGCCGGTACGCAGCTTCGCCCCGGCGGAGACCGCGCGCTGGGCGAGCAGGTCGTCGAAGTCCAGCCGGGTGCGGACCAGCCCGTAGTTGGGGAAGCTGGCCAGGTCGGGCCAGTCCAGTTCGAGGCGTACCCCGCCGCCGATCACCCGCAGTCCCTTGTTCTGCAGCCAGCCGGCCTCGGGCGAGGTGTCCACGCCCATCCGGATCAGCTGGCGCACGGCCCGGGGGGTGAGCCCGTCCCCGCAGACCTTCTCCCGGGGGAACTCGGTCTTCTCCAGCAGCAGCACGCGCACGCCGTGCCGCGCCAGGTGGTACGCGGTCGCCGATCCTCCGGGACCGGCGCCCACGACGATCACGTCGGCGTCGTTCTCCACCGCGGTCATCTGCGCCTCCTCCCGCATGCTCGTGAAATGCTTCACAAGCCGATCGGGTTGGAGTCTATGACCGGCGTTACACCCGGGGGCGCTGAGGGGTACCTAACTCGCCGGAAACACGCCGGTCGGCGTCCACTTCGGCGTCAGCGACGGACCGGCCCGCCGGCGTCCAGGCCGGCATCGACCCGGATCGCCTCCGGCAGGTGCTCGCGCAGCGCCCCACCGGCGGCACGGTCCAGGGCGGCCAGCACCTCGGCGACCACCTGACGGACGTCGGCGGGATCCGCCCCGGCCAACTCCCGGAGCTGCGCGATGAGTTCGGCCGCGTCGTCGTCGAGGGTGGCGTCCGTCCGGTCTGGTCCCTTCATAGGACCGAGCCTACGGGGCAAAGTAGACTAATTGCGGACATTCACAAAAGAGCGCTGCCGGTTACCGGCAGCCCGGGGGGGCTCAGTCGCGGGTCGCCCGGTGCAGGGCGACCACCCCACCGCTCAGGTTGCGCCACGCCACCCGAGACCAACCCGCCGCGCCGATCCGCGCGGCCAGCGCCGCCTGGTCCGGCCAGGCCCGGATCGACTCGGCCAGGTAGACGTAGGCGTCGGGGTTGCTGGACACCCTCCGCGCCACGGCCGGCAGCGACCGCATCAGGTACGACAGGTAGACGGTGCGGAAGGCCGGGTTCACCGGGGTGCTGAACTCGCAGACCACCAGCCGGCCGCCGGGCCGGGTGACCCGGGCCAGCTCACGCAGGGCGGCCTCGGTGTCGTTGACGTTGCGCAGCGCGAAGGAGATCGTCACCGCGTCGAAGGCGCCGTCGGCGAAGGGCAGCCGCAGCGCGTCCCCGGCCAGCAGCGGCACCGCCGGCCGGCTGCGCTTGCCGGCGTGCAGCATCCCCAGCGACAGGTCGGCGCCGACCGCGTACGCCCCGGAGTGGGCCAGCTCCTCGGTCGAGACGCCGGTGCCCGCGCCCACGTCCAGCACCCGGTCGCCGGGGCGCAGGCCGAGCGCGGCCCGGGTCGCCCGCCGCCAGAACCGGTCCTGGCCGAAGGAGAGGACGGTGTTCGTCAGGTCGTAGCGGGCGGCCACGCCGTCGAACATCGCGGCGACCTCGTGCGGCTGCTTGTCCAGGTTGGCGCGCTGGCCCTGCGGGGTACGGCTCACCCCTCCACTCTGCCAGCCGGCTCCCGGCCGGCCGGCACCGGCCCGCTGTCGCGCGGACGCACGACGGGCGGGGTGGTCGCCCACCCCGCCCGTCGTGCGTTCGTACCGGTCAGTCCCCGGACTTCTCGTCCGTCGGGGCCACCAGGACGACCTTGCGCCGGCGGGAGAGCACCAGCAGCGCCCCGCCCGCGAGCAGGATGGCGGCGCCGATGCCGCCGATCAGCCCGACCTGGACACCGGTGACCGGAAGGCCGCCGTCGCCGCCACCGCCGCCGCCACCGTTGGACGGGGTAGCGGTCGGCTGGCCGGTCGGGGTGGGCTGCCCGGTCGGGGTGGCGGTCGGAGTCGGCGTCGGGCCGGTCGTCAGGTCGACGAAGACGTCGAACTGCGCGGTGTTGTCGACCTCGTCGGTCTCGGTGAAGGTCCGCCGCTGGGTGTCGGTGGCGACCCGGGGGGCCTCCTCCGGCTCACCCTCGGCGGCGTCGAGACCGGCGGCGAAGAGGAAGCCCGGGCGGAGCAGTGGCGTGGTGACCTCCGCGCCGACCTTCACCCGCACCTCCGAGGTGTAGAACTGGCCGGGCCGCAGCACCGCGCCCGAGTCCTCGCAGTACGCCTGGGCGAGCCCGCCCAGCTCCTGCTCGACGCAGCCCTCCGGCACCTCCACGAAGGTGACGCCGGCCGGCAGCGTGATCCCGTACGCCACGCCGGTGGCCCTGCGGCTGCCGTCGTTGTAGATGGCCCAGTCCAGCGGGGCGCTCTCGCCCGGCTTGACGCCCTTGAGGTCCGACTCACCGGCCTCGTCGCCGTCGACGGCGACGTCCGCGTACACGTCCTGCACCCAGCTGGTCAGGTCGTAGCCGGGCTTGGCGACGGTGACGTCGTGCTCGACGGTGTTGTCGTCGGAGTTCGGGTCGGCGGTGGCGGAGGTGATGGTGACGACGAGGGTGCCCGCGTCGCCGCGACCGCCGGTGGAGAAGAGCGGGATGCCGAAGTCCTCGGTGGTGCCGCCCGGCACGTCACCGAACTGGCAGGTGAAGACGGTGCCGTCGGCCTCGCACCCGTCCGGCACCACCACGCCGACCTTGCGGTCCTTGAGGCCCTTGGTCTCGACGGTGACCCGGACGTCCTTGGCGGCGACGGCGCCGCGGGTGTTGTCGATCTGGAACTTGAACGGCTTGGCCTTGGCCTCCTTGACGCCCTTGGCCAGCTCGTAGCTGAGCGGGACGAGATGGAGGTCGGCCTGGTCGGCGGCGTGCGCCGGCGCGGCCACGGTGCCCAGGCCGCCGGCGGCGAGCAGGGCGACGGCACCGGCACGGGCCAGGGCCGAGCGGTGGAACGGAGTCATCGATCCCCCGGGGGTTAGGGAAGGTGGGATGGTCGTTGCGAACCGAGCGGAAGGTATCGGAGATCGACGGCCGTGCGCCAGCGTCGACGACGGATGCCGGGCATCGGCGTCCGAACGGAGGATCACCGAGGGCGGGATGGTCACCCATCCCGCCCTCGGTGCGGTGCGTTATGTGAACGGCCCTCATGGACCGATGGAGGACGTGCCCCCGGGCTGCCGCTCTCCGCCGCCGACAACCCTGGGAGAAGCAGGTGCCGGCCGGACGTTAGCCGTCGCCGGCCGCGCCCCGCCATCCCTGCGCGCCGATCGTTTCCGAGCTGTGCCCCGGCCGCCACCAGGCGATTGTCCGGATCACCGCCCCTGCACCGGATCTCACCGGTCGGCCGCCACCCGAACGGCCGCCATGAATGCCGTTCCGGCCGCCGCGGGCACGACTTCCGGTTGGTCGCGCCAGGACGGAGCCGGGACGCGGCGCGGGGTGGGACGGCTGCCCGTCCCACCCCGCGTCCACCGGCCTCGTCGCGGCCGGTCGATCCACGCCCGCCCGTCAGGCGGTCGGCTTCTCGTCGCCGGGGGTCACCAGGACCACCCGCCGCCGTCGCGCCAGCACGAACATCGCGCCACCGGCGGCGAGCACCGCGGCACCGATGCCACCGACCAGGCCGGCCTGCGGACCGGTCACCGGCAGACCGCCTTCGCCACCGCCGCCACCGCCGGAACCGCCCCGGTCGCCCTTGGCCACGATCACGGCGTAGGGGTCGGTGTTGTCACTGGCATCGACGTCGGTCGCGTTGGCGGGCAGACCCTTGATGAACGAGGGCAGGCCGGCCTTCGCCGTGTACGGGGTGGTGTGCTCGGTGGCGATCGCGGCGGTCGCGACGACGCCGCCGGTCAGGGTGCCCGGCTTGACGTCCTTGCCCACCTTGATCGGGAAGCGGACGTCGATCGCGGAGTACCTGTCGTCCCGATCGTCGCGGTCGTCCTGCACCGCGTACAGCAGGACGTCTTCCCAGACGCAGCTGACCGAGCGCATCGCGGCGTCGTAGTCGCAGTCCTCGTACCTGGCGCCGAAGGTGACACCCTCGGGCAGCTTGATGGTGCTCTTGAGGCCGAGCGCGATCTGGTCGCCCTGGTTGGCCACCAGGTAGTGCAGTTCGGCCTGGTCGCCGGCGCGCAGGTCCTCGAGCGGGATCGCCTCGTCCTCGGTGACCTTGAGGCCGCGGGTCACGTCGTCGGCCTGGGTGACCAGGTCCGGGCCGTGCTCCTCGCTGAACTCGACGGTCGCCGCCCTGGAGTCGTTGTTGGTGTTGACATCTTCCGGCGCGACGATCGTGAGGGTCACCGGGGCGGCGTAGGTGCCTTCGAGATCGGGCGCCTTGAAGAGTACGACCGGGACGTCCACGGTCACGCCCGGGCCGGGCAGCGCCTCCGGCGGCAGTACGCAGGTCCAGCGCGTCGGCTTCAGCTCGCCCTCGAGGTCACAGTCCTCTTCGATCGGCAGCACGACGACCTTGTCGAAGTCCACCTTCGACACGTCGATGGCCACGGTGACCTTGCTCGGGGCGTGCTCGCCACGGTTGGTGATCCTGGCGAAGGCGGCCTTGCCCTTGGCGTCGGCGGCGACCTTGGTGCCGACGACGTCGAGCGAGAGGTCGGTCTCGACGGCCTCGGCGTACGCCGGGGCACCCAGCCCGGCGAACACACCGGAAGCCAGCAGCGCGGCGGCACCCAGCCGCGCCAGCGGTCGACTACTAATGATCATGAGTGGCTGCCCCCGGCAGAAGATCGGAAAGTACGCCGCCGCAGGTTAGCGGCCGTCGATGGCCGCAGCCACCCCGCGCGGAACCCGGCCGGGTGGCATCCCGCAGGGGAGGGTGCGGATTGCCCGGGTTGACCGTTCTTGTCACGGCCGCTGGGAGTTGACCGTCCACCGAACGGTCACCAGGACTGCCGGCAGGGCGGTGACGGCGCACCGTTCGGACGGCGGGCCCGGGGAGGAACACCGAGGGCGGGATGGTCACCCATCCCGCCCTCGGCGCGGTGCGTTATGTGAACGGCCCTCATGGGCCGATGGAGGACACCGTCAGGCGGTGGGCTTCTCGTCGGCAGGGGTGACGAGCAGGACCCGACGACGACGCGCCATCAGGAAGAGCGCGCCTCCCGCGGCGGCCGCGGCGATGCCGACGCCACCGATGAGCCCGGCCTGCGGACCGGTGACCGGCAGACCGCCGTCGCCACCACCGCCGCCGTTGGCCTTCGCGGCCACGATGACCGCGAAGTCGTCACTGTTGTCGCTCGGGTCCACGTCCTTCACGGCGCCGGCCGTCAGCTTGAGCACCGACGGGAGCTTCACGCCGCCCCGCGCGGCCTGCGCCCCGGCAGGCAGCTCGCCCAGCGCGGCCGCGGTCACCGTGCCGGGCTTGAGGGCGACCGGCGCCGGCGCGTCCGCCGCCACGGTGATCGGCATGAAGAGGTTGACATGGTCGCCGCCCTTCTGCAGCGCCAGGTCCTCGGCCTCGCAGGTCGTCGTCCGCTTGTCCGCGGTGTGCTCGCACCCCTCGAAGGAACCGGCGAAGGTGACGCCCTCCGGCAGGCGCACGGTCACCCGCACCCCGTCGGTGACCCGGTCCCCCTCGTTGCCGATGCTGCCGAGCAGCAGGGTCGTCTCCCCCGGCCGCAGCACCGGCGCGCCCTCGTGGTCCGGGTCGTACTCCGCCGGGTCGAGCCGCTGCCGCACGTCGGGGACGAAGACGCTGAGGTCGACGCCGCTCTCGTCGCTCAGCTCGACGGTGAAGGAGGCCGAGTTGTTGCTCGGGTCGGTGTCGTCCTCGGAGGAGACGGTCACCGCGACCGGGGCGCGGTACGGCAGCTCCACGTCCTCGGCCGCCTTGAACATGAACAACGGCACGTCCACCGTGCCACCCGGCTTCGGCACCTCCTCGTCCGGCAGGACGCAGGTCCAGAGGTCGAACTTCTCCTCGTCGACCTCGCAGAACTCCAGGCCGGGCAGGACCGCGAGCCGATCGAAGTCCACCTTGGAGGTGTCGGCCTTGATGGTCACGTTGGTCGGGGTGCCGGTGCCCTTGCTGGTGATCTTGGCGAAGGCGGCCTTGTACTCGGCGCCGGCGGCGACCTTGGTGCCGACGACGGCCTCGATGGCGAGGTCGGAGGCGGTGCCGGCGGCGTGGGCCGGGGCGCCGAGCGCGGTGAACGCGCCGGAGGCGAGCAGCGCCGCGGCACCGAGCCGCGCCAGCGGCCGGCTACGGAAAATCATCGGAGGTTCCCCCGTGGGAAGAGCGGGAAGTACGCCGGGCGCACGTTAGCGATCCCCGCCCGGCCCCGCCACCCCCCACGCCCGCCCGGCCGGCCGGCCCGGGATTCTCGCCCCGGCCGTGGAGTGCCCGAATTGACGGGCATCGAGTGGGTGGTGGTCACCACCGGGTCCACCGAAAGGTCGCCATCAATGTCGAGGCGGCGGCCGGTGCGGGCCCGTTCGGCCTGCCACGGCGGGCACGACCGCCGTCACCGCCGGTGGGCCGTCGATCCACGATGGCGTCCGGGACGGCCGCCGGAACGGGTGCGGGGTGGGACGGTCACCCGTCCCACCCCGCACTCACCGATCTCCGCCGGTCTCCACCGGCTGGTGCCTACCGCTGGATCAGGCGGTCGGCTTCTCGTCGCCCGGGGTCACCAGGACGACCCGGCGACGACGCGCCATCAGGAAGAGCGCGCCACCCGCGGCGGCCGCGGCGATGCCGACGCCACCGATCAGACCGGCCTGCGGGCCGGTGACCGGCAGACCGCCGCCACCGCCACCGCCGTCGGTCTTCTTGGCCACGATCACGGCGTAGCCGTCGCTGTTGTCGCTGGGGTCCACGTCGGCGGCCTGGAGGCCCTCGACGTTGGCCGGCAGCGCGACGGGCTTGCGCGCCTCGGCGGCGGTCGGCTGGTCACCGATCGGCTCGACGCTGACCATGCCACCCTTCAGGGCGCCCGGCTTCACGTCCTTCGCCACGTCGAACAGGTGGTAGAAGCCGTACGCCGAGTAGATCTTGTCGTCGTTGCTGTCGTCCTGGATCGCCGGGATGAGGCGGAAGTCCTCGTAGGTGCAGGTGAAGGTGAGCTTGTCCGCCGAGTACTCGCAGCCCTGCTCGGTCTCGGCCGGGGTCACGCCCTTGGGGAGCTTGACCGAGATCTTGAGGCCCGCGGATGCCATGTCACCCTGGTTGGCGACGAAGTAGGTCAGCGCCGACCGGCCGCCCGGGTGCAGGTCACCGGAGTAGGACGGGTTGCCGTCGACGATCTTGACGGCCTGCTTGACGTCCTCGGCGAGCACGTTCAGGTCCGGCCCGCTCTGGTCGGAGAACTCCAGGGTGGCGGACTTGGCGTTGTTCTCCGGGTTGGTGTCGTCCTTCGAGATCAGCTTGAAGGAGAGCGGCGCCTTGTAGGTGTTCTCTTCGTCGAACTTGAACACCACCAGCGGCAGGTCGGTGGTCTCGCCGGGCCCCGGCAGGCCCTTCTCGGTGGCGTAGCAGGTGAACGCCGTCGGCTTCTCCTCGGTGCCCTCCACCTCGCACTCGTCCTCGGTGAACGGTACGGCGATGACCTTGGAGAAGTCCACCTTGGAGACGTCGATCCGAACGGCCAGCTCGCTCGGGGTGTTCTTGCCGGTGTTGGTGATCTTGGCGAAGGCCAGCTTGCCCGGGGTGCCGGTGGCGACCCGGGTGCCGACCACATCGAGCGCCAGGTCGGTGGAGGTCTCCGCGGCGTGGGCCGGGGTGCCGAGGGCGGTGAACGCGCCGGAGGCGAGCAGCGCGGCAGCGCCGAACCGCGCCAGCGGTCGGTTACGGAAGATCATCAGAGGGTTCCCCCGAGGAAGTGTGGAAGGTACGCCGGCCGCACGTTAGCGGTCCACGATCACCTACGCCACCCCCTCCACCTGGCGTTTCCGACCTGCGCACCTAAGCGTCACTTAAGGAACGCCCGAATTGACGGGCATTGTGGGGGCTGAATGTCGCGCCGTTCCTCCGAACGGCCGATATGAATACCGACCCGGCCGATGAGCACCCGACGATCCGGTCGGTCACCGGGCGAACGGCCACCGTCACGTACGGTGGATCACCGTCGATTCACCGGCCAGAAACGGCGTGGGGTGGGACGGTCGCCCGTCCCACCCCACGCTCCGCGCTTGCGCGCCCGCCTCAGCGGGCGTCGACCAGGGGCAGCTGCCGGCCGGCGCCACCGCCGGGCATGGCGATCGAGGAGAAGTGCGAGACCACCCGCTCGTCGGTCGGGTCGTCCGCCGGGGTGTGGTGCACCGCGAGCCGGCGGTAGAGGGTGTCCCGCTGCGCGGGGATCCGGTCCGCCGAGCGGATCATCCCGATCAGCTCGTGCAGGTTGGAGCGGTGCCGGGCACCGGCCGAGGAGATGACGTTCTCCTCCAGCATGATCGAGCCCAGGTCGTCCACGCCCATGTGCAGGGCGAGCTGGCCGACGTCCTTGCCGGTGGTCAGCCAGGACGCCTGCAGGTGCGGCACGGTCTCGAAGAAGAGCCGGGCGACCGCGACCAGGCGCAGGTACTCCAGCGTGGTGGCCTGGGTCCGCCCCTTGAGGTGGTTGTTCTCCGGCTGGTACGTCCACGGGATGAAGGCCCGGAAGCCGCCGGTGCGGTCCTGCACGTCGCGGATCATCCGCAGGTGCTCGATCCGCTCCGCGTGCGTCTCGCCGGTGCCCATCATCATGGTCGCGGTCGACTCGACGCCCTGCCGGTGGGCCAGCTCCATGACCTCCAGCCAGCGCTCACCCGACTCCTTCAGCGGCGCGATCGCCCGGCGCGGCCGCTCGGGCAGCATCTCCGCGCCGGCGCCGGCGATGGAGTCCAGCCCGGCTGCCTTGATCCGCGAGATGGCCTCGTCCAGGCTCACCCCGGAGACCTTCGCCATGTGCAGGATCTCGCTCGGGCCGATCGAGTGGATGGCCAGCTGCGGGTAGGCCTTCTTGACCGAGGAGAAGAGCTCCTCGTAGTACTCCACGCCGTAGTCCGGGTGGTGGCCGCCCTGGAGCATCACCTGGGTGGCGCCCAGCTCGACCGCCTCGCCGCAGCGGCGCAGGATCTCCTCGGTCGGGTGGGTCCAGCCCTCCTTGTGCTTGGGGGCCCGGTAGAACGCGCAGAACTTGCACGCCGTCACGCAGACGTTCGTGTAGTTGATGTTGCGGTCGATCAGGTAGGTGACGATGTTGTCCGGGTAGCGCCGCCGCCGCACCGCGTCGGCCGCCTCGCCCAGCGCGTGGAAGGGCGCCTCGGTGTAGAGCAGCAGGGCCTCCTCGGGCGTGATCCGCCCGCCGTCCGCGCCGCGCTGCAGGATGTCGTCGATCTCCCGGCTCACCGTCACGCCTCCGAGCCTACGCCGGTGCGGCGCCGGGCCCGTTCGGGGTGCTCCGCGGTGTGACGCGCCCGCAGGCCCCCGGCCGGTCCGGCCGGGCGCCGGTCAGGCGTCGTAGTCGACCGTGAGGGTGTCGGTCACCGGGCTGGACTGGCAGGTCAGGACGTAGCCCCGGGCGACCTCGTCCGGCTCCAGAGCGTAGTTGCGGGCCATCGTCACCTCGCCGGAGACCACCTTCGCCTTGCAGGTCGAGCAGACCCCGCCCTTGCAGGCGTACGGCAGCTCGCCGCGGACCTTCAGCGCGGCGTCCAGCACCCGCTCGTCCCGGCCCATGGTGAAGCGCGACGAGCGACCGTCCAGCACGATCGTCACCTCGGCGCCGGCGCCGGGTTCGTCACCCGGGCGGCGCACCGGCTCCGGCGGCGCGTCGACGTGGAACAGCTCGGTGTGCACCGCCGACTCGGGCAGGCCCCGCCCGGTCAGCAGCGCCCTGGCGTCCACCACCATCCCGTACGGGCCGCAGAGGAACCACTCCTCGATCGTGTCGCCCGGCACGATGGTCTCCAGCAGCCGGGCCAGCCGGTCGGCGTCGATCCGCCCGGACAGCAGCGGCGACTCGCCCTGCTCCCGGGAGAGCACGTGCACCAGGTGCAGCCGGGTCGGGTAGCGGTCCTTCAGGTCGGCCAGCTCCTCGGCGAACATCACCGTGTTGGCCGTGCGGTTGCCGTACACCAGGGTGAAGGTGCTGGCCGGCTCGACGGCCAGGGCGGTCGCGACCAGCGAGAGCACCGGCGTGACGCCGGAACCGGCGACCACCGCGCCGTAGTGGCGGACCCGGTCCGGCGCGAACGCCGTGGTGAAGTGCCCCAGCGGGGGCAGCACCTCGACGGTGTCGCCGCCGCGCAGCGCGCCACAGGCGAACGCGGAGAACGCGCCGCCGGGGATCTCCCGCACCCCGATCCGCAGCCGGCCGTGCCGGGCCAGGTCGTCCGGGGTCGAGCAGATCGAGTACGACCGCCGCACGTCCGTGCCGTCCTCGGCCGCGCGCCGAACCGTGAGGTGCTGGCCGGCGGAGAACGCGAAGGTCTCCCGCAGCTCCTCGGGAACGGCGAAGGTGACCGCCACGGCATCGTCGGTGAGCCGGTCGACGGCGGCGACGGTCAGCGGGTGGAAGGCCGGCCGACGGCGGACGGGGCGGGTGATGGTGACAGTCACAGCGCCTTCAGGTGGTCGAAGGGTTCGGAGCAGGAGCGGCAGCGCCAGAGCGCCTTGCACGCGGTGGAGCCGAAGCGGCTGACCTGTTCGGTCTCCGGCGAGCCGCAGCGCGGGCAGCGCACGGACAGCGACAGGGGAACCAGGTTACCCGCGCGTACCGGGGCCGGCGGGGCGATGCCGGCGGCGGCCAGCTTCTCCCGCCCCCGGTCGGAGATCCAGTCGGTGCTCCAGGCCGGGTGGTAGACCGTGCGGACCTCGGCGTCGGGGTGGCCGGCGGCGGTCAGCGCGCGGCGGATGTCGGCGCGGATCACGTCCATCGCCGGGCAGCCGGTGTAGGTGGGGGTGATGGTGACGACCACCCGGCCGGTGGCCGGATCCCGGTCGACCGCCCGCAGGATGCCGAGCTCGTCGATGGTGATCACCCGGATCTCCGGGTCCACCACCGCCGCCACGGCCGCCCTGGGGTCGCTCACCGGTGCCGCCGTCCGTTGGCGACCGCGGGGCTCCGCTCCGCTGCACTCCTCGCGCTCACCGGAGCCGCCTTCCGTTCGCGACTGCGGGGCTCCGCTCCGCTGCACTCCTCGCGCTCACCGGAGCCGCCTTCCGTTCGCGACCGCGGGGCTCCGCTCCGCTGCACTCCTCGCGCTCACCACTTCGCCCCGGGATGGGCGCGGTGCAGCACCTGCATCTCCGCCAGCAGGTACGACAGGTGCTCGCTGTGCACGCCGTCCCGCCCACCGGTCGGCGCCCAGGAAAGGTCGGGCGGGGTCAGGGTGGCCTCGTCGAGCACGGCGGTGACGGTGCCGAGCCACTCGTGCCGCAGGACCGCCGGCGCCGGGGCCACGCCGCGCTCGACCAGCCGGTCGGTCAACCCGTCCGAGGCGAAGAGCTCGTACGCGTACGGCCAGACCGCGTCCACCGCGTCCTGCATCCGGCGGTGCGACTCCTCGGTCCCGTCACCGAGCCGGCGCACCCAGAGCGAGGAGTGGTCGAGGTGGTAGGCGGACTCCTTGCGGGCCTTCGCCGCGATGGCGGCGATCCGCTCGTCGGTGGAGGCGACCAGCCGGTCGTAGTGCGACCGCTGGTACGCCGAGAGGAAGAGCAGCTTCGCCATGGTCACCGCGAAGTCGCCGTTGGGCAGCTCGACCAGCAGGCAGTTGCGGAACTCCCGGTCGTCACGCAGGTACGCCAGCGCGTCCTCGTCCCGGCCGGCGCCCTCCACCTCCCCCGCGTACGACAGCAGCAGGCGGGCCGCGCCGAGCTGGTCGAGCGCGATGTTGGCCAGCGCGATGTCCTCCTCCATCTCCGGCGCGCGGGTGGCCCACTCGCCGAGCCGCTGCGCGGCGATGAGCGCGTCGTCGCCGAGCCGGAGGCTGAACTCGAAGAGGTCGTTCACAGGTGGGCCACCCCGTCCGGCACCTCGTAGAAGGTGGGGTGGCGGTAGACCTTGTCGGCGGCCGGGTCGAAGAAGGCGTCCTTCTCGTCCGGGCTGGACGCGGTGATCGCGCCCGCCGGCACCACCCAGATGGAGACCCCCTCCTGGCGGCGGGTGTAGAGGTCCCGGGCGTGGCGCAGGGCCAGCTCGGCGTCGGGGGCGTGCAGGCTGCCGACGTGGGTGTGCGACAGCCCGCGCCGGGCCCGGACGAAGACCTCCCACAGCGGCGAGTGCTCCTGGCCGGTCATGCCGCGACCCTCTCCTTCTGCTGCTCCGCCCGCTTGGCGGCGTACGCCGCGGCGGCCTCGCGTACCCAGGCGCCCTCGGTGTGGGCGCGCCGCCGGTGTTCCATCCGCTGCCGGTTGCACGGGCCGTCGCCCTTGATCACCCGCATCAGCTCGTCGTAGTCGGGCTGGGTGTAGTCGTGCTCCTGCCGCTCGTCGTTCCAGCGCAGGTCGGGGTCGGGCAGGGTGAGGCCGAGGATCTCGGCCTGCTGCACGCACATGTCCACGAAGCGCTGGCGCAGCTCGTCGTTGGAGAAGCGCTTGATCTTCCAGGCCATCGACTGGGCCGAGTGGGTGGAGTCGCCGTCCGGCGGGCCGAACATCGCCAGCGACGGGTACCACCAGCGGTCCACGGCGTCCTGGGCCATCGCCTTCTGGGCGGGGGTGCCGTGGGCGAGGGTGTGCAGGATCTCGTAGCCCTGCCGCTGGTGGAACGACTCCTCCTTGCAGACCCGGATCATCGCCCGCGCGTACGGTCCGTACGAGCAGCGGCAGAGCGGGACCTGGTTGACGATCGCCGCGCCGTCCACCAGCCAACCGATCGCGCCGACGTCGGCCCAGGTCAGCGTCGGGTAGTTGAAGATCGAGCTGTACTTCTGCCGGCCGTCGAGCAGGAGCTGGACCAGCTCGTCCCGGCTGACACCCAGGGTCTCCGCGGCGGCGTAGAGATAGAGCCCGTGGCCGGCCTCGTCCTGCACCTTGGCCAGCAGGATCGCCTTGCGCTTGAGCGAGGGGGCCCGGCTGATCCAGTTCCCCTCGGGCTGCATGCCGATGATCTCGGAGTGCGCGTGCTGGGCGATCTGCCGGATCAGCGTCCTGCGGTACGCCTCCGGCATCCAGTCGCGCGGCTCGATCTTCTGGTCGGCGTCGATCACGTCGGCGAAGTAGGCCGCCAGGTCGGCGCCGGGCTCGGGCGCCTCGCGCCGGCCCCGGGCGGCCGCCTCGCGCAGCGCCGCCTCAGCCGCCTCGACCTGACCGAGCAGGCCACCGCCGGGAGCGTCCCCCTCGGCGGCGAAGTCGTTGCCATACATGGCCCAAGTGTTACAGCTCGCCTCTGATGACACCAGAGGGTGTAACAGGATTTGCGAGCGCCTCTGCGTCACCGGCCGGCCGCTCTGGGTCATCACCAGGCCACCGACGCGGTTGTGACCTGCCTCACCAAAGAAAGATGAATCCCCCCAAGGGAGGCATAGCGGCCCTTAGTCCCGGGTTCACGGCAACTTGGCGAGCGTCGGGTTCTGGCGCGTCGCCGGACCGGACGTAGACTTCCCCGGTCACACCGATCGGCTGCCGACGATCACCGCGAAGAAGAGGTCAGTCCCCCGACCTCGGCGGTCAGGCGACCCAATCGGATAACAGCCGGTCCCCCCGGCCCTGACATCTGGAGTTCACCCACTCATGCGATCTCGCGTGATCATGGTGCTCGCCGTCCTGGCGGTCCTGCTCGGCGCCGGCCTGCTGGTGCCCACCGCGTACGCGCGGCTCGCCGGCGACGGCGCGGGCCTCGGCGGCATCGGTGGCGGCGCGGCCGAACAGGTCCCCGTCCCGGCACCGACCGCTCCCCCGCCACCCACCCTGGTCGCCGCCCCCGTGTCGGTGGACTTCAAGGGCGAGTTCTTCGGCTGGGCTCTGCTGGACCGCAAGACCGGCACGGTCTCGGGGTCGAAGAACATGGCCTCGACCAGCTCGACCGAGTCGATGCTCAAGGCCTGGATCGTCGCCGACTACCTGCGCCAGCTCGGCGACAAGGAGCCGACGGCGGCGCTGAAGAAGGCCGCCAGCCTGGCCATCCGGGACAGCGACGACGACGCGGCCAACAAGGTCTACGCGGCGGCGGGTGGCTCCTACAAGGCGCCCGCGGGTGGTCAACCCGGTCCGGTGGTCAAGCGGGCGATCAGCATCTGCGGCCTCACCGACACCCGGCGCGGCAACGTGCGCCCGTACGAGGGCTGGTGGAGCTTCACCCGGATGTCCCCCCGGGACGCGGCCCGGCTCGGCGACTGCATCGCCGACGGCAGGGCGGCCGGCCGGAAGTGGACCGGATGGCTGCTCGACGAGATGAGCAAGGTCCGGGGGAGCGTGAGCCAGCAGCAGGAGCGGTCCGGCGGCGGCAAGTGGGGCATCATCGACGGCCTCCCCGCCGAGATCAAGGCGCAGGGCCCAGTGAGCATGAAGAACGGCTGGACGCTGCTCGGCTACGACGGCAACTGGCACGTCAGCTGCCTCGCCGTCACCGACAAGTGGAGCCTCGCGGTGATGCTGCGCTACCCCGCCAAGAGCCGTCTGCCGTACGGCGCGAAGGTCTGCGCCGGCGTCGCCACCCAACTGGTCGCGCCGCAGCCCGGCGCGGCGCTCAAGGTGCCGCAGCAGCCGGTCGGGAAGCTCTGATGGCGGGCGACCGCCGGGGCGACCGGCGGGACAACCAGATGCTCAAGCTGGGCGCCGTCGCCGCGATCCTGATCGGACTGGTGCTGGTGTCGCTGCGGCTGCTGCCCGGCTCGCCGCTGGAGTCCACCGCCGCCTCGCAGTGGGGGGAGCCGGCCGGGTCGAAACGGTCAACGGGTGAGCCCAGCGACCGCAGTGACCGACCCCGGCCAAGCCCGTCGCCGTCGCTGGAGCCGCTGCCGTTCGAGGAGAAGCAGGTCGACCTCGACCTCAAGGGCTGGTACGCCTGGAGCGTCCTGGACACCCGGACCGGCGAGATCATCGGCTCCGAGAACATGGCCGAGACCAGCACCACCGCGTCGCTGATCAAATCCTGGATCGTCGCCGACCACCTGCGCCGGGCGGACGACGCCGGCCAGACGCCGAGCGACGCCAAGCTCGCCGACGCCACCCGGATCATCCGGGACAGCGACAACATCCGGGCCGAGCAGTTCTACAACTCTCTCGGCCGGTCCGCCTCGATCAAGCGGATGGTCTCCATCTGCGAGACCACCGACAGCAGCCCGGCCGCCGACGGCGGCTGGAGCCGGACCAACCTCTCCCCCCGGGACACCGCCCGGCTCGGCGCCTGCATCGCCGACGGTCGCGCGGCCGGCCCGAAGTGGACCAAGTGGCTGCTCAGCGAGATGCGACAGGTCCGCGGCGCCGGCGACTTCGGCATCCGCAAGGCGTTCCCGGCCGCCGAGCGGAAGGACATCGCGATCAAGAACGGCTGGGTGGACCGGACCCGGGAGCAGGAGTTCCACATCAACTGCCTGGCCATCGGCGACAACTGGACGATGGGCGTGATGGTCCGCTACCCGATCGGCCTGGGCGTCGAGTACGGCATGAAGAACTGCCAGAAGATCACCGAGGCGGTGCTCCGCGACGACCTCTGAGCCCGGCCGAGTTGGGCTCGACCGGGCTCAACCGGGGCTCAGCCGGACTCAGCCGGTGAAGAACTCCGGGCCGCCGGCGGGGAGCGCGGGAGCCTCCCCGATCGCCGCGGCCCGCCGGGCGAACTCCCGCAGGCCGGCGACCTGCCGCTCACCGAGGGAGAAGTCGAGGGCGCGGAAGTAGGTGGCGAGGGTGTCCGCGTCGAACGGCTCCCAGCGGGCGGCCGACTCCGCCACCTGGTCCAGCTCGGCCAGGCACAGGTCACGGGAGCGCAGGAACGCCTCGTGCACCTCCTTGACCATCCCCGGGTGGGCGGCGGCGAAGTCACGGCGTACCGCCCAGACGGCGAAGACCATCGGCAGGCCGGTCCACTCCTGCCAGGCCTGCCCGAGGTCGGTGACCTCCAGCCCGCGGCGGGGCGCCTCGTAGAGCGCGCGCAGCGCCACGTCCCCGATGAGCACGCCGGCGTCGGCCTCCAGCAGCATCTGGGTCAGGTCCGGCGGGCAGCGGAAGTACTCGGGGCGGACCCCGTACCGCTCGCCGAGGAGCAGCTGCGCGAGGAGCACACCGGTCCGCGAGGTCGAGCCGAGGGCGACCCGGCCGCCGTCCAGCTCGGCCAGCGGCTTGGTGGAGACCACGTTGACCGAGAGCACCGGCCCGTCGCTGCCCACCGCCAGGTCGGGCAGGAGCAGCAGCTCGTCGGCGTGCCGCAGGTACTCGACGTGTGAGATCGGCCCGATGTCCAGGTCGCCGGCGACCAGGGCGGCGCTGAGCCGGTCCGGCGAGTCCTTGTGCAGGTCGACGTCGATCAGCGCGCCGGAACGCATCAGCCCCCAGTAGATCGGCAGGCAGTTGAGGAACTGGATGTGCCCGACCCGGGGGCGTTCGACGCGCTCAGCCATGACCTGACGGTATCCCCGTGGGCCGGTCCGGGCTCAGCGGGCCGGCGCGGGAGTGGCCAACTCCGCAGCGGCCGCCGTGGCGGGACCGGGCGCCGCCGGGTCGGGTACGCCTCCGGCGCGGCGCCGTCGTGGGCCTCCGCGTCGCCCGTCGGACGGGCCGTATTGGTGCGGCGAACCGTCCGCGCCACCACCGGCACGAACGCCAGCACCACCAGCAGGCCGGCCACGCCGGTGCCGGCGATGGCCAGGCGCGGCGGCAGCACCGCCAGCAGAGCCCCGCCGATCAGGTAACCGGCCATCGAGCCGCCCTCCCCATGATCCCGCCCCGGCCGCGGCCCGGACCAGCCGCCGCTCAGCTCCTCCTTCGGCAACCCGCCCACCCCGCCCTCGCACCGCTCCGGCACGGCCAAGCGGAGGTTCCCTCGCCCCGCCCCGCCTCCCACCGTCTCAGAACCGGCTGGATGGCAGGACCCCTCACTCCGCACTTCGGAGCTGATGACGCCAATGACTCACACCTTGCCGGGTGCCGGGGTGCCGCATCTCCAAGATCGTGCTGCTTCCCGGAAGTAGTGGCATCAGCGCGGGGCGGTTTCAGGTGGCTGTTGCAACGAGGTACTTGTGGAGTGCTTGGGCGGGATTCTGCCAGTTGAGGGTTTGGCG
>NZ_JCADBL010000012.1:0-239698 GCF_059359015.1 Micromonospora sp. LZ37
CAAGATCGAACCCCCGGCGCCGATCGACAAGGACCTCTACGACCTGCCCCCGGAGGAGTGGGGCGACGTCAAGCAGGTGCCGGGCTCGCTGCCCGCCGTGCTCGACGCCCTCGAGGCCGACCACGACTACCTGCTCGACGGTGGCGTCTTCACCCCGGACCTCATCTCGACCTGGGTGAGCTGGAAGCGGGCCAACGAGGTCGACCCGGTACGCCTGCGCCCGACCCCGCACGAGTTCGCGATGTACTTCGACTGCTGAGCGGTCGCAGCAGGCACGTTCCACCAGCACCGGCCGGGCCGGCTCCGCGATCGCGGGGCCGGCCCGGCCGCTTCGGTACGGACGGTCAGCGGGCCAGCAGGGCGTCCAGCTTCTCGAACGAGCTGCCCCAGCCCATCCGGGCGCCCGCCAGCATCGCCGGGTCGTGCGGCCCCTGCCGCAGCACCAGGCGAGTCCCGCCCGCCTCGTCGTGGAACTCGAGCCGGAGCAGCATGGTGATCTCGCCGGCGCCGAAGTCGACCCGCTGCTCGCCGACCAGCAACTCGTTCTCGACCACCTCGGTGAAGGTGGCGTCGACCGCCGAGTTCATCGCCGGATCGGCGTCGTTGACCATGGTGAAGCGCTGGTGGCCGCCGGCCCGGACCTCGACGCTGACGGTCTCCCGCAGCACCGACCAGCCGACCGGGCCGAACCAGGCGGCGAGCTGATCCGGGTCGGTGAAGGCCCGGTAGACCAGCTCCCGCGGGGCGTCGAAGACGCGGGTGATGACGAGATCCTGGCTTTCTGTCGTGTCGGTCATGGAGTAGCCCTCTCTCATTTCTCGTTCCGCTCCGACTCAATCCGCAACCGCTTCAGGTGGGCGTCGAGCCGGTCGAAGTTCGTGTCCCAGAACCGCCGGTACCGCTCCATCCAGGCCGTCGCCTCGCGCAGCGGCTCCGGGTTGAGGCTGCTGGAGCGCCACTGGGCGGCGCGGGTCCGGGAGATCAGGCCGGCCTGTTCGAGCACCTTCAGGTGCCGGGAGATCGCCGGCAAGCTGATCTCGAACGGCTCGGCGAGCTCCGTCACGGTCGCGTCGCCCTCGGCCAGCCGGGCGAGGATCGCCCGCCGGGTGGGGTCCGCCAGCGCCGCGAAGATCACGCTGAGCCGGTCCGTCGCCATGTACTTAACCACCTCGCTAATTAACGGGTGCGTTAAATGTAGGGTCGAGGGGCACGGCCGTCAAGCGGGTCGGCTGATCGGGCCGGGACCGGTCACCGCGGGGCGCGGGCCGCCAGCCGGGCCCGCAGCGCCACCCCGGCCAGCACCACCACCAGCAGGGTCATCGCGATCGCCCCGGGCGCCTTGCCGTACCGGGCCACGCTGGTCCCGTCCGGCAGGGACAGGAAGGAGGCCACCGCGGCGGGCAGCACGAACCAGGTCGTCCGGGACGCCGAGACGGCCAGCAGGAAGAGCGGCCCGGTGGCGTACCAGGGGTGGAAGACCGGGGCCAGGGCCACCGTGGCGACCAGCGCCACCCCCGCGGCGAAGAGGGTGACCCGTGGACGGGCCGCCGCGAGCCGGTGCACCCGCCGCCGGACGTCGTTGAGCCGGCGCAGCGCCGTCCAGGCCCGCCACCAGAGCGCCACCAGCAGGACCGCCAGCAGCACCAGCGCCACCGCGCGGACCACCGGCACCGCATCCGGCCGCCGGCCGAGCGACTCCCCCAGGTAGTCCACGACGAAGCCCACCGCCGTGGGCGGCGACGTCCACTGCTTCGAGTCACCGCTGCGCGCCAGCCCGCCGACCCAGCCGAGACCGAGCCCGGACAGCGCCGTGACGGCCGCCAGCGCGGCCAGCACAGCGCCGGCCAGCCAACCGCCGTCGCGCAGCAGCGCCCGCACCGTGTACCGGCCGTGGACCGCGGCGAGCGCCGCGAACGGCAGCACCACCACGGCGGTCGCCTTCACCGCCACCGCCAGGCCCAGCAGCACCCCCGCCACCACCAGCCCCTTCGGCCGGCCGGGCAGCCGGACCAGCACCAGCAGGCCGAGCAGCAGCAGCCCGAGCAGCACCGCGTCGTTGTGCGCGCCGGCGACCAGGTGCACCCCGACCAGGGGGCACGCCAACGCCAGCCAGGCCGCCCGGGCGGTGGGCACCCGCGCCGCGCCGGCCAGCCCCGGCAGGCAGAGCGCGGCCAGCAGCACCCCGGCCAGGGCGAGGAGGCGCAGCAGCAGGACCGTGCCGACCAGGCCGCCGCCGAGCGTCGCGGCCAGCGCGGCGAGGAGCACGAAGAACGGGCCGTACGGGGCCGGGGTGTCCCGCCAGATCGGCGCGACCGCGTCGACCCACGGGCAGCCGGCCGCCGCCACCCCCGTCCGGTACGGGTCACGGCCGGCCGCGTACGCCCACCCCTGGCAGGCGTACGAGTAGACGTCCCGGCTGCCCAGCGGCGGCGCGGCCAGCAGCGGCACCAGCCAGAGCCCGGCGGTCAGGTACGCCCACCGGGTCGACGGCGCGCCCCGCCGCAGTGACCACCACGCGCCGACCAGCAGCGCCGTGCCGACCAGCCAGCAGGCCAGCGCCGCCGGCTCCGTCGCGCCGGCCGGTGGGATGCGCGGCAGCGCCCCGCCGAGCCATCCGGCGACCGTCAGCAGCACCGCGCCGGCCAGACCGGCGTACCGGGCGGCACGGGCGCGGCCGGTCGACGCGGGGCCGGGCTCGGTCACCGGCGGGCCTCTCCTCAGTCGGTGGGGGCCGGCCGGCGGGCCGCCCGAGCCGACCGTACCAACCAGACCGCCACCCCGATCACCAACAGCGTCATCAGCGGCGCCCCGGGCATCTTGGTGTACCGGGCCAGCCCGGTGCCGTCGGCCAGCACCAGGAACGACGAGACCAGCGCGACCAGCGCGAACCAACCGGTACGCCGCGCGGTGGCGGCCAGCACGGTCAGCGGCCAGACCCAGTACCACGGGTGGAACAGCGGAGCCAGCGCCACCGTGGCGGCCAGCGCCAGCCCGGCGTGCCAGAGCGGGTCCCGGGTGCGGGCCCGCCACCAGAGCCACACCAGCAGCACCCCGAGCACCAGCACCCCGATCGCCCGGGTCACCGGCAGCGCGTCGACGTGCGCGCCGAAGAGCGCCGCCACGTACCCCACGGTCTGCCCGACCGCGGTGGGCGGCGAGGTCCAGGCGATCACCAGGCCGCCCTGCTCCAACCCGCCGATCCAGCCGAAGCCGAGGCCCGTCGCCAGGGTCGCCGCGACCGCCGCGGCGAGCGCGCCGGCCACCACCGGGCCGCCGTCGCGGACCAGGGTCCGGATCCGGTACGGCCCGGCCATCGCGGCCAGCGCGGCGAACGGCACCACCACCAACGCGGTGATCTTGACCGCGGCGGCGAGCCCGAGCAGCACTCCCCCGGCCAGCAGCCACCAGTGCCGACCGGGCCGGGACGCCACCACCGCCAGGCCGGCGACGAGCAGGCCGACCATCAGCGCGTCGTTGTGCGCACCGGAGACCAGGTGCACGCCGACCAGCGGGCAGGCCAACGCCAGCCAGAGCGCCCGCGGCACCTCGACCCCGCAGCGGCGGGCCAGCACCGGCAGGCACGCGGCGGTCAGCGCCACCCCGGCCACCGCCAGCAGCCGGAACAGCACGACGGCGGCGGTGAGCGAGCCGGTGGCCTTGACGATCGCGCCGGAGATCAGGATGAACAGCGGTCCGTACGGCGCGGGGGTGTCCCGCCAGATGTACGAGATGGTGTCCAGCCACGGGCAGGGCAGCGCGGAGACCCCCTGCTCGTACGGGCTGATCCCGGCCGCGTAGCTCGCGCCCTGGCAGGCGTACGCGTAGGCGTCGCGGCTGCCCAACGGGGGCGTGAACAGCAGCGGGAGCAGCCAGAGCCCGGCGGTGACCAGCGCCCAGCGGGCCGAGGGCACCCGGTCGCGCAGCGACCACCAGGCCCACGCCAGCAGGCTGGTGCCGACCAGCCAGCAGCCGATGATCAGCGGACCGTGCCGCCCCTGCCAGATGCTGACCGGGTTGGGGCGCAGGTCCCCGTCGGGCAGCGCGCCACCGAGGTACGCGGCGACGGCGAGCAGCGCCGAGCCGGCCAGTCCGATCCAGCGAGTGAGGTGGTGAGGCACGCCGGACATGCTGCCAGTACCGTGGTCGCGGATCGGAGGTGGGCATGCGGGGCAGCAGGGTGGTGGGGCTTTCCGCCGTCTGCGCCGCCGTGCTGGGCGGGGTGTACCTGGCCCTGCCGAAGATGGGCTCCGACCTATCCGCCCAGGTGGCCCGGGCCGACTTCTTCGCCGCGCACGGTCCCGCCTTGGTCGACCTGCGCTGGTACGCCGGCATCCACCCGCTCGGCTACAGCCTGGTCTCCCCGCCGGTGATGGCGACCCTCGGCGTTCCGGTCACCGGCGCGCTGGCGCTGGTCGGGGCGGCCGCCGCGTTCGCCGCCCTGCTGGTCCGCACCGGGGTGCCCCGCCCGCTGCTCGGCAGCCTGGTCGGGGTCCTCACGATCGCCGGCAACCTGGCCTCCGGCCGCGTCACGTACGCCCTCGGGGTGGCGTTCGGCCTGGCCGCGCTGCTCGCGTTGACCGTCCCCGCGCACGGCCCGCCCCGCCGCCTCCGCCCGGTGCTGGTGGTGGCGGGCGCGCTGCTGGCCTCGGCGACCAGCCCGGTCGCCGGGCTCTTCGTCGGCCTGGCCGGGGCGGCGCTGCTGCTGACCCGCCGCTACCGCGACGGCCTGCTGCTCGGGGTGGCCGCGGCGGTGCCGCTGGCGGTGACCGGGCTGCTCTTCGGCGAGGGCGGCTGGATGAACATCAGCCGGGCCGACACGCTCCGGGCGGTGCTGACCAGCCTGCTGGTGGCCGCGCTGGTCGGGTACCGGCCAGTGCGGTTGGGGGCGCTGCTCTCGGCGGCCGGGGTGCTGGGGGCGGCGCTGGTGCACACCCCGGTCGGGTTGAACGCGACCCGACTGGCCGTGATGTTCGCCCTGCCCGTGCTGGCCGCCGGGGCCCGGCTGCCGGCGTGGGCGGTGGACCGGCTCCCCCGCCTTTCCCGCGCACGGCGCGTCCCACCCGCGTCCGTGGCGCTCGCGGCGCTGCTGGCGGCGGTCTGCTGGTGGCAACCACCGGTGGTCGCCGCCGACGTCCGCAGCATCGACGACCCGACCAGTACGCGGGCGTACTTCGAGCCGCTCCGCACGGAACTGGCCCGACGGGGGCTCACCGGGCGGGTGGAGGTGCCGCCGACCCGGAACTACTGGGAGGCCGCGCAGCTCGGCGACGTGCCGCTGGCCCGGGGCTGGCTGCGGCAGGCCGACATCGCCCGCAATCCCCTCTTCTTCACCCGGGTGCCCGGGGCCGCCGGCACGGGCGTGCCCCTGACCGCCGACAGCTACCGGGCCTGGCTGCACGACAACGCCGTGCAGTACGTGGCGGTCCCGGACGCCCCGCTCTCCTGGGTCGGCCGGGCCGAGGCGGAGCTGGTCTCCGCCGGCCTGCCGTACCTGAGCCCGGTCTGGTCCGCCCCCCGCTGGCGGCTCTACGCCGTGGCCGACCCGACGCCGCTGGTGGGCACCCCGGCTGAGCTGTTACGACAGGACGCCGCTTCGCTGACCTTCCGGACGTCCACCGCCGGCACCGTCCCGGTCCGCATCCGGCACACCCGCTGGCTGTCCGCGACGGGCGGCGCGACGGTCCGCGCCGACGGGGAATGGACGGCGGTCACCGTGCCGGCCGCGGGCACCTACACCCTCGCCGGCTGACCAACCCGGCGCCTCCCGGGCCGGCCCTTACGCGGGCCGGTGACTTCTCAGACCGGCAACTGAGCGGCCAGTGCCTTTCAGACCGGCAACTGCGCGGGCCGGCAACTGCGCGGACCCGACGATCGAGCAGGCCAGCAGCCATCCGAGCCAGCAGGCGGTCGACCAAGGCGCGACTGAGCCGGGCAGGCGGTTGAGCGGGGCGGGCGCTGAGCGGGGCCGGCGCTGAGCGGGGCCGGCGCTGAGCGGGGCCGGCGCTGAGCGGGGCCGGCTGCATCTTGCCCGCCCTTTAGAGCTGATGACGAAAACGAGTCACCACCGCTGCTACCGCTGACCCGTCCGGCAGCGAGCCATGGCGGGAACGAAGGCGTGATTCGTTTTCGTCATCAGCTCTAAAGGACCCCAACAGCAGGTGCGCTGCCCGCCGGCATCCCCGGCTCCGCCGAACGCGCCGATCCCGAACCCGGGTCGTTCCCGGCCAGCAGGGTCAGACCGGGCGAGGTCGCGGCCGACCGAGGCGGAACGAACGCCGACGTGCAGTCCTGGTCACGGCCAGCCCGACCAGGCCGGGCCGCGGGCACAGCCCGAGCAGCGCGAAGCAGGCACGGCCCGAGCGGCACGAAGCGGGCGTAGACGTGCAGCCCCTGCTCGCGACCGGCTCGACCAGGCCGGGACCGCGATCGCGGCGACCGGTGCGGAGCGGGCGTGAGGGCCCCTGGTCCCAGTGGTGCCCGAACGGCCGGGTCAGGCCGGGTCCGGGTCGCGGCGGGCCGGGGAGGGGCGGGCGCGGACGTGCAGACGCTCGCCCTGCGGGCCGAAGAGGCTGAGGATCTCCAGCGGGGTGTCGAACGGGTTGCCGAACCAGTGTGGCGTCCGGGTGTCGAACTCGGCTACCTCGCCCGCCTCCAGGGTCAGGTCGTGCCCGCCGAGCAGCAGCCGGACCCGTCCGGAGAGCACGTAGAGCCACTCGTACCCCTCGTGCACCTGTGGTGTGGGCTCCCCCGCCCGCGCCCCCGGGGGGTAGATCATCTTGTACGCCTGCACCCCGCCCGGGCGGCGGGTCAGCGGCAGGATGGTGACGCCGCCCCGGACCATCGGCCGGGGGTGGACCCGGGGGTCCCCGGTGGCCGGGGCGCCGACCAGGTCGTCGAGCGGCACGCGGTGGAACCGGGCCAGGGGAAGCAGCAGCTCCAGGGTCGGTCGGCGCCCGCCGGACTCCAGCCGGGACAACGTGCTGACCGAGATCCCGGTGGCCTGCGAGAGCTGGGCGAGCGTCACCGAACGCTGCTGGCGCAGCACCCGCAGCCGGGGCCCCACCGTCGTCAGCACCTCGTCCGGGGCCGCCCCGGCGCCGTCCTGTTCCCGCCCACCGTCATTTGCCATGTTGGCAATGATATTTGTCGGCTCGGCAGGGGGCGTGGACGATCCGTGGCGTCGGGGCGGGAGCGGTCCGCCCGTCGGAGAAGGTGGGAACGATGACGAATCATTCCGTTCACGACGTCGTGGTCGTCGGTGGTGGCGCGGCGGGGCTCAGCGGGGCCCTGGCCCTGGGGCGGTTCCGCCGGTCGGTCCTGGTGATCGACGGCGGTGCGCCGCGCAACGCCCCCGCGGAGCACGTGCACAACTACCTGACCAGCGAGGGCCTCCCGCCCGCCGAGCTGTACGCCGGCGCCCGGGCCGAGGTCGCCGGGTACGGCGTGCCGATCATCGACGGCACGGTCACCACCGCCCGGCCGGTCGACGGCCCGGACGGCGCCCGGTTCGCCGTCGAGCTGGCCGACGGCAGCACCAGGCTGGCGCGCCGGCTGCTGGTCACCACCGGGCTGGTCGACGAGCTGCCCGACATCGCGGGCGTGGCCGAGCGGTGGGGCCGGGACGTGCTGCACTGCCCGTACTGCCACGGCTGGGAGGTGCGGGACCAGGCCGTGGGTGTGCTCGCCACCGGTCCGATGGCCACGCACCAGGCACTGCTGTTCCGGCAGCTGACCGACGACGTGGTGCTCTTCGCGCACACCGGACCGGCCCTCTCCGACGAGCAGGCGGAGCAGCTGGCCGCCCGGGGCGTCCGGGTGGTCACGGGCGAGGTGGCGGCACTGGAGGTGCACGAAGACCGGCTGACCGGGGTACGGCTGCGCTCGGGCGAGCTGGTCGCCCGGCAGGCCCTGGTGGTGGCGCCCCGGTTCGTCGCGCGGGCCGGGCTGCTCGCCGGGCTGGGCCTGCCGGCCAGCGACTTCGTCGTCGCCGGGCACGTGCTCGGCACGTACGTGGCCGCCGACGCCGGTGGCGCCACCGACGTGCCGGGGGTGTGGGTGGCCGGCAACGTCGCCGACCCACAGGCGACCGTGATCGCCGCCGCCGCGGCGGGCCTGAAGGCCGCCGCCGGGCTCAACGCCGACCTGATCGCCGAGGAGACCGCGCGGGCCGTCGCCGCCCGACGCGCGACGGTGGACGACGCCACCGCGCGCTTCTGGGACGACCTCTACGAGGGGCGCGAGCAGGTGTGGAGCGGGCGACCGAACCCGCACCTGGTCGACGTGGTCGGCGCGCTGCCGGCCGGCACCGCACTGGACCTCGGCTGCGGGGAGGGCGGCGACGCGGTCTGGCTGGCCGACCAGGGCTGGCGGGTCACCGCGGTCGACGTGTCCGCGACGGCCCTCGGCCGGGCGGCGGCCCGGGCGGCCAGCGCCGGGCTGTCGGACCGGATCGGCTTCCGCCGGCACGACCTCACCCGCGGCTTCCCCGAGGGCAGCTACGACCTGGTCTCCGCCCAGTTCCTCCAGACTCCGCTGGAGTTCCCCCGGGAGCAGGTGCTGCGGGCGGCGGCCGGGGCGGTGGCGCCCGGCGGCCGGCTGCTGATCGTCGAGCACGGCGAGGTGCCGCCGTGGAGCCGCCTGGCCCACCCGCACCTGCGCTTCCCGACCCCGCAGGAGACCCTGGCCGCGCTCGACCTGGACCCGGACGAGTGGCACACCGAGCGGCTGGACGCGCCGCGCCGGCAGGTCACCGGCCCGGACGGCGAGCCCGCCACCCTCGCCGACCACCTGGTGCTGCTACGCCGCCGGTGACGCCGGCCGGGGCGTGACCGCCGGGCCGGTCAGGTGTCGCCGTCGAGGACCCGCTGCATCGCCGCGCGGGAGCGGCGGGCGGTGCGCAGGTACTCGTCGAGGAACTCGCCGGGGTCGTCGCGGCCGAGCAGCCGGACCACCCCGGCCAGCTCGACCCCGTGCCGGGGCAGCTGGTCGCCGGCCCGGCCACGGACCAGCATCAGCGCGTTGCGGACCTGCGCGGCGAGGGTCCACCCGGCGGCCATCTCGGCGGCGTCCGCCGGGTCGACCAGGCCGGCGTCCCGGGCCGCCGCGAGCGCGTCGAGGGTACGCGTGCCGCGCAGCGCCGGGTGGGTTCCGGCGTGCCGGAGCTGGAGCAGTTGCACGGCCCACTCGACGTCGGCGAGGCCACCCCGGCCCAGTTTGGTGTGGGTGGCCGGGTCGGCGCCGCGGGGCAGCCGCTCGTGCTCCACCCGGGCCTTGATCCGGCGGATCTCCACGATCTGCTCCCGGGTCAACCCGTCGGCCGGGTAGCGGACCGGGTCGGCCATCGCCTCGAACTCGGCGCCCAGGTCGGCGTCGCCGCAGACGAACCGGGCACGGAGCAGGGCCTGCGCCTCCCACACCTTCGACCAGCGGGCGTAGTACTGGGCGTAGGCGGCGAGGCTGCGTACCAGTGGGCCCTGCCGGCCCTCCGGTCGCAGGTCGGCGTCGACGCCGAGCGCCGGGTCGGGCGCGGGTGCGCCGAGCAGCCGGCGCAGCTCCTCGGCGATCGCGTGCGCGGCGGCGCTGGCCGCGCTCTCCGCCGCACCGGGCGGCGGGTCGTAGACGAAGAGCACGTCGGCGTCGGAGAGGTAGTTCGACTCGTACCCGCCGAGCCGGCCCATGCCGATCACCGCGAACCGCAGCCCGGGCAGCGCCGGCTGGCTGGCCCGGGCGGCGCGCAGCGCGGCGGCCAGGGTGGCGTCGGTGACGTCGGCCAGCGCGGCGCCGACCACCGCCACGTCGGCCAGCGGGGACGCCGGGGAGCCGCGCTCCGGCCGGGGGGCCAGCCCGCCGGCCCGGCTGAGCACGTCGGCGCAGGCGATGCGGACCAGCTCGCGGCGGCGCAGCGCGCGGACCGCCCGGGTCGCCTCGACCGGGTCGGCGTGCCGGGCCGCCGCGGCGGCGAACCCGTCGCAGAGCACCTCCCGGGGGCGGGGCACCAGCTCGCTCTCCTCGGCCAGCAGGCGCAGTGCCTCCGGCTCACGGGCCAGCAGGTCGGCGGCGTACCGGGACGACGAGAGCACCCGGGCCAGCCGGCGGGCCACCGGCCCGGAGTCGCGCAGCAGCCGCAGGTACCAGGGGGTGCTGCCGAGCTTGTCGGAGACCTGCCGGTAGTTGAGCAGCCCCCGGTCCGGTTCGGGCGCGTCGGCGAACTCGCTGAGCAGCACCGGCAGCAGGGTGCGTTGGATGGCGGCGGTCCGGCTCACCCCGCCGGTGAGCGCCTGGAGGTGCCGCAGCGCCCCGGCCGGGTCGGCGAAGCCGAGGATCTCCAACCGGTGCCGGGCCGCCTCCGGGGTGAGCCGCAGCCCGTCGGCGGGTACCCGGGCCACCGCCTCCAGCAGCGGCCGGTAGAGCAGCTTGGCGTGCAGCCGGCGTACCTCGCTGGCGTGGGCGACCCACTCGGCGCGGAAGGCCTCCACGGCGCTGCGGCCCGGGGTGGCGGTGTAGTCGAGCGCGGCGGCGAGCCAGCGCAGCGCGGCCGGCTCGGTCGGCACGGTGTGGGTACGGCGCAGGCCCTGGAGCTGGAGCCGGTGCTCGACGGCGCGCAGGAAGCGGTACCCGCGTAGCAGCGCCTCGCCGTCGGCCCGGCCCACGTAGCCGCCGGTGACCAGTGCGCGCAGCGCCGGGATGGTGCCGGGCACCCGCAGCGACTCGTCGCCGCGGCCGTGCACCAGTTGCAGCAGCTGCACGGCGAACTCGATGTCGCGCAGCCCGCCCGGGCCGCGCTTGATCTCGCGGTCGAGTTCCTTGGGCGGAATGTTGTCGATGATCCTGCGCCGCATGGCCCGGACGTCGGAGACCGCCTCGGGCCGCTCCGCGGCGCTCCAGACCAGCGGGGCGAGCGCGTCGATCCACTCCCGGGCCAGCGCCAGGTCCCCGGCGGCCGGCCGGGCCTTGAGCAGCGCCTGGAACTCCCACGTCCGCGCCCACCGCTGGTAGTAGGCCAGGTGGCTGGTGAGGGTGCGCACCAGCGGTCCCCGGTTGCCCTCGGGCCGCAGCGCCGCGTCGACCGGCCAGGCGACCAGCCCGCAGACGTGGATCAGCCGGGTGGCGACCGTGGTGGCCACGCTCAGGTCCTCGTCGTCGGCGGCGACGAAGATGACGTCGACGTCGGAGACGTAGTTCAGCTCGTCGCCGCCGCACTTGCCCATCGCCACCACGGCGAGCCGCGGCGGGGGCGTGCCCTCGGGCAGTTCGTCCACCGCGATCCGGTACGCCGCCGCCAGGGTGGCGTCGGCCAGCGCGGAGAGCGCGGCCATGGTCTGCTCCAGGCCACGCCCGCCGGTCAGGTCGGCGGCCGCGATCCGCAGCAGCGCCAACCGGTACGCCTGCCGCAGCACCGGGACCGGCTGGGTGGAGGCGGTCAGCCGCGCGGCGGCGTCCAGCTCCAGCCGGCCGTCGGCGGTGGGGGCGAGCCCGTCCGGGGCGGTGGACAGCACCGTCCACTGGTCCGGGTTGGCGACCAGGTGGTCGCCGAGCGCGGAGGAGGCGCCGAGGACGGCGACCAGGCGGCGACACAGGCCCGGGTCGGCGTGCAGCGCGTCGAGCAGCGCGGACGTACCCGTGCCGGTGGCCGCCGGCCCGGCGTCCCGGCCCGCCGAGGCGGCGGGGGCGCCCTGGACGGGCTGCCGGGGGGCCGCGGCCCGGCGTTCGGCCTCGGCCAGCCGGTGCAGCTGGCGCAGGGCGAGGTCGGGGTCGGCGGCGCGGGAGAGCGCGGCGAGCAGCGCGGCGGCGCGCTCGTCGACGGGTTCCTGCTCGTCGGTACGCCACAGGCCGAGGCCGTCCGGCCCGAGCAGGTCGGCGGCGCGCTGCCCGCCGTCGCCCTGCGCGGCGCCGAAGCCGTACCGGGCGAGCCGGCCCCTGGTCGGTCTGGTCATCTCACTGCCCGAGCAGCGGCAGGCTACGGCGGGTGGGGTCGTCGCCCAGCTCGCCGAGGGCGAGGGCGGCGAACCGCACCGCGAACGGCTGCCAGACCTCCTCGACGTCGGCCATCACCCGGTCGCAGGCGGCGACCACCAGCTCCTCGTCGTAGCCCAGCTCGGCCAGCAAGTCGGAGTCGCGGGCCCAGTCGGCGATCATCGCGGTGTCGCACTCGATGTGGAACTGCAGCCCCCAGGCCCGGTCGCCGAGGCGGAACGCCTGGTGCGGGTAGCGGGTGGAGGCGGCCAGCAGGGTGGCGCCCCGGGGCAGCTCGGTGATCTCGTCGGAGTGCCACTGGAGCACGTCCGGGATCAGCGGCACGTACCGGAAGAGCGGGTCGTTGTCGGCGGCGTCCCGCTTGCCGACCACCCCGGGGCCGACCTCCGGGCCGGACGGGCTCCGCTCGACCAGGCCGGCGTGGGCGGTGGCGAGCAGTTGCCCGCCGAGGCAGACGCCGAGGGTGGGCACCCGGTACCGGACCGCCTTGCGCAGCAGCCCCTCCAGCGCCGGGAACCAGGGCGCCCCGGGGGTGCCGTCGGGCTGCGGGTACGCCTGCTGCTCGCCGCCGAGCACCACCAGCGCCACGTACCCCTCCAGGTCGGCGGGGAGTTCCTCGCCCGCGTGCGGGCGGAGCACGTGCAGCTCCAGGCCCCCCTCGGTCAGCCACTCCCCCAGCCGGCGGAGGTCGTCGGTCGGGTCGTTCTCGATCACCAGCGCGGTCGCCACGGTGTCGAGGCTATCGGGTACGCCCGGGCCGGTCCGGAACGGCTCGGCCGGGCGCCGCGCCGCCCGATAGGCTGGCCCGCTGTGATCGTCGACGACTGCCTGCGCCCGCCGGTCCTGCGCCCCGGTGACACCGTGATGCTGGTGTCACCGTCCGGGCCGACCCGACCGGAGCGGGTGGCTCGCGGCGTCGAGCTGCTCACCGGCTGGGGGCTGCGGCCGGTGCTGGCCCCGAACGCGTACGCCCGGCACGGCTATCTGGCCGGCGGCGACGAGCTGCGCGCCGCCGACCTGAACGCGGCGTTCGCCGACCCGGAGGTCCGCGGCGTGATCTGCACCCGCGGCGGGTACGGCGCGCAGCGGGTGGTCGACCTGATCGACATGGCGGCGGTCCGCCGTGACCCGAAGGTGGTGGCCGGTTTCTCCGACATCACCGCGTTGCAGTTCGCGCTCTGGCGGGGCGCCCGCCTGGCCGGTGTGCACGGTCCCGGGGCGGCCTGGACGGACGACCGCACCCCGCTGAGCTCGGCGGAGTCGCTGCACGCGGCGCTGATGACCACGGAACCGGTCACCGTCGCCGCCACCGCCGCGGAGGAGACCTTCGGCGTACGGGTGTCCGGGCGGGCGGAGGGTCCGCTGCTGGGCGGCAACCTCTGTCTGATCACCGCCTCGATCGGCACCCCCGACATGCCGGACCTGACCGGGGCGGTGCTGCTGGTGGAGGAGGTGCAGGAGCCGCCGTACAAGGTGGACCGGATGCTCACCCACCTGCGCCGGGCGGGCCTCCTGGACGGGTTGGCCGGGGTGGCGGTGGGCCAGTTCACCGAGTGCGCCGACGGCTGGGACACCACGGTGGTGGACGTGCTCGGCGAGCGCCTCGGCGACCTGGGCGTGCCGGTCCTGGGCGGCCTGCCGATCGGCCACGGTGTCGGCCAGCTGACCGTCCCGGTCGGCACCCGGGCCGCCCTGGACGCCGACGCCGGCACGCTGACGGTCTCCCCCGCCGTCCGCTGACCCGCCGTCCCCACCAGCACCACCTAGTTGTCCGGGTGCCGTTGAGCCGTACCCGACGCCGCATGTCGTGCGACTGCTGAGGCAGTTGCCGCGAGGAGCCAGATCACCGGCCCGGACAGACCGCCCACGAGGTCCACGTGCCCCGGGATGACGAGTACCACCACGAATGCGAGGTCGACCACGCCGAGGGTCAGCAGGTTGAGCCAGTGCCCGGATCGGCTGTTCACCCGGTTCATCGTGAGCGCCACGGCTATGGCTTGAGCGCCGAGGACGATCGCACACACGAAGAACATCCGGCTCTCCGCCGCCAGCTCGGCCTGGGACGGGTCGGCGGACGGGTCCTCCATCAGCATCACCGCGCCGAGGCCCAGATGCAGGACGCCCCATAGCAGGTAGAGCGCCGTAGCCAGGCGCGCCGCGCGGCTCGCGAGTGGACCGTCGGACGTCAGCATGTCACAGACTCAAGATTGTACACGGCGTGTAATATACACACCGTGGAGCAACTAACGTGAGCACGGCACCCGGCCACACTCCAGCTGAGATCACCGTCGCGTTGACCGCGCTGCGGGAGCTGCACTCGGCCACCGAGGTGCTGCTCGACGCCGTCGCCGCCCGGTACGGGATCAATCGCAACGACCTGCACTGCCTTGAGATCCTGCAGCGCGAAGGGGAGATGAACGCGCGCCGGCTCGCCGAGTTGAGCCAACTCAGTCCAGCGGCCATCACCAAAATCACGGATCGACTGGTGGCCGCCGGTTACGCGACCCGGCAGCCGAGCCCTGACGACCGGCGCGCACAGCTCATCCGGATCTCTGCTCAGCACGGTGAGTTACGGACCGGGGTCTGGCGGCCGGTAGTAGAGGCCGCGAGTGCACTGCTCGGAACGTTGCCGAGCACGGACGTGCGTCGGATGACCACCGTCCTGCGCGAACTGTCGCAGGTGAACCGCGAGCACGCTCGACAGCTACGAATGGCGGAAGGCTCATCGCAGGGTGCCGGGCGCGAGCCTGAGGGCGGCGCGGAACTTTCAGCCGGGTGACAGGGTCGCGACGGCTTCCCCCAGGTTCGGCCGTCACTGTCGGTGGGGCCAAGCACCACCCACCACGACCTGGAGGACCGATGTCCCGCACGATGTCGAAGAAGCACCTGCTGGCCGGCCTCGCCGCCGCCGGCGTTCTCGGTGTCGGGATCGCCGCCCCGGCGTTCGCCGAGGAGGGCGAAAGCCCGTCCCCGACCGCCAGCAGCAGCACCGACCAGGGCGCCGACCGGCGGCAGCAGCGGGCCGACCGGCAGGCCGCGTTCGCCGAGGCGCTCGCCAAGGAACTGGGCGTCTCCACCGACAAGGTGACCGCCGCGCTGGAGAAGGCCCGCGAGCAGCGGAAGGCCGACCGGCCGGAGCGCCCGTCCGCCGAGGACCGACAGGCGGCGTTCAAGGAGCGGCTGGAGCGGCCCGTGCAGGACGGCAGGCTCACCCGGGAGCAGGCGGACGCGATCACCAAGGCCGCCGAGGCCGGCGTCTTCCCGCGCCCCGACGGCCGCGGCCACCGCCACGGGGCCGAGGGTACGACCGACCGGTGACCCGGTGGCCCGGCCGACCCCTCCGCCCGGCCATTCGTCGCCTCACGGCTGGTCACCGGCGGGGCCACCCGTGTGCCACTGCACGCCCCGTCGCTCCGAGCGGCGGGGTCGTCGCGCGTCCCGAGCCGCGCGTCGCGTCAAGGCGGGTTTCGGCGTGACGGGAGCACCGTGTCGATCAGATCAGTAACCGGGCCCACTCTTGGTCACCGCAGTCCTCGCGAGATGCACTCTTCTGCCGATGAGCGGATGTCCGATCTTGGCAGGATCCTGTTGACCTCAACCAGAGTTCAGGTGCTTCACTGTCGGCCATGGATCTTGATGGTTTGCGCGTCGCCATCACCGGCGCGGCACGTGGCACGGGTCGACTTCTGGCCGAGGTGTTCGCCGAACGCGGCGCACAGATCTTTCTCTCGGCCCGCGACGTGGTGGCGGCCCGACGGGTTGCGGATGCGATCAGCCAGCGGGGGGCAGGTCGGGCTGATGCGTTTCATTGCGACCTCGCCGCACCGGATTCGGTGCGTGGGTTCGCCGCGGCCGTGGCCGACCGGACGAGCTACCTCGATGTGCTGATCAACAATGGTGCCGCATACATCGAAGGTGACGACCTGGCAGACGTCTCGGACGACACTATCGAGAGCGTGATGGCTGCGGGCGGCACCGGCACCGTGCTGCTGACCAAGCATCTGCTGCCGCTGCTGCGTGCATCGTCGCGGCCCGACGTCGTCAACATGATCTCCACATGCGGCGAGGTGGGGCACCGCCGCTCGGGCGCGCATCCCGCGTTCTACGCGGCCAAGCATGCCCACGCCGGGCTCGCTGAGATCCTGTCGCACCGGCTCCGGCCAGAAGGAATCCGGGTGATTTCCCTTTTTCCACCGGACTTCGTTCAAGATGGGCCGCGGCGGGCAGAGAGCGACCTCACTGCCCAGTCGGTCATCGACTGCGTGGTCTTCGCGGTTGGTCAACCACGAGACTGCTTCATCCGCGAGTTCCACTTCGAGCAAGTACGAACTCCACACTCCTGAGCGCCCGCCGCACCAAGCAGCCTGGCCAAACCGAGGATCCCCGGCGCAGGTCCCAGCGCTGAGACCGACGGCGTCGGAACGAAGAGCAGGTGCGCGGATCTGCCGCGATCCGCTGCTAGCCGACGAGCGGATGGTGTACGTCGGGCGCCGGTTTCAGGTGCCCATTGACGCGGTGCGTGCGCAGCCGTGCCGGGTCCCTGCCGCCGCCTCTGTGGCCTGGCGACCGACGTCGGGAAGTCTGTCGCGGACGCGCGGTGTCGTGGGTACGGTGGCCCACGATTCGCACTCCGGGCCACGAGGAGCGTGCTGGCCACGATGACCGAACCGGCAACGGCTAACTGGTACTACGCCAGGCCAACAACCTTCACCGGCTCGCTCCAGCACGGCCTCGGCCGCGGCGCGTACCGCGCGCGTCACGACCCGGCAGCGCCACAGGCCGTACTCGCGTGCGTCAAGCGGGACTACCGCTGGGACTGGCTGGTCGACGAGCGCGCCGTGTACCTGGCCCGGCTGATCCGCGATCTTGCGCTGCCGGTGCCGCCACTGCTCACCCTGCTGGACGAACACGCGGTCGATGACGACGACAACACGTTCGACAACACCCTCGGGGTACTCGAGGCGTTGGGCCGCGCGGGCGCCCGGCACGCGATCGACGGGCTGCGGTGGTACGTGCACAACGGCCCGCGCTGGGTCGACGTGCTCCACACGATCGCCCGGGACTGGCCCCGCGAGCTGTGGGATGATCTGTTGCCGGTCGCGCGGACCCGGCTCGCACAGGGTGATCGCGCGGACGAGGTGCTCTGGCGCAGCCGGCCGTGGCTGGACTGGGCCGCCGTGGACGACCATATCGGCACCAGGGTCGCGGCGTTCCAGCCGCCATCGGCACTGGCACGACCACTTGAGCGGCAGTCGACCGAGGTTCTCCTGACGATGCTTCGCACCGGCGGGACCGACCGGCGGAAAGCCGCGTTGCGCGAGCTGAATCGCCGCGGGCCGCAGACGGCTCTACTGCCGATCATGGACGAGTTGCCCGTGACAGAGCTTCACGCCCAACTGGGCCGCGCCATCCGACTGCTCGGGTCCCGGGCGCTCCCGCTGGCCCGCGCCTGGGCCGCACCCCCGATTCATCCGATGTACTGGACCGCCTGCCTGGTGCTGGCCAGGCACGGCGACGACTCCGACGTTCCGACGCTGCTCGCCGGTTGGGACTGGCTGGACCGCAGGACCGAAGACCGCTGTGGATACGACGACCTCGCCGAGGGCGTCGCCCGTATGGGCGGACCGGCCGCACAGGCCGCGGTACCCCGGCTCCACCGCGCCTGGTTCAGCCCGCACACCTTCGAGCGGGCCGCGTACCTACGCGCCGTTGCAGCGATCGACCCGGGTAACACGGATCCGCTCCTCGCCGAGGGCTTGTGGGACTGCGAGAGCGATGTACGACAGTTCGCGGCCGAACACACGCCTCTCGACGACATGACCCGCAAACAGCTGAGCTATCTCCGCGACGACCCGTTGGAGACTCCCGAGGTACGCGCCACCGCCGCTGCTCGGCTCAGCTGAGCGAACACAGCGCGCGCATCGGCTGCGGCCGGGGCCCCGCATTCCAGCACCGCACCGCCGAGCGGACCGGCCACGGCGCCGGCCGGTCGCGTCGCTCGATCGGCTCAGGAGGGGCGATGTGGCGGTGTCCAGGATGACCGGGACGCCGCCACACCGCATGCCAGCGGGGCTCAGGCGGATGGCGGGGGCGTGAAGACGCCGAGGTGGTTGCCGGCCGGGTCGAGCAGGTGGGCGAAGCTGAGTCCACTCGGCGTGGTCTTCACCGGCATGAGGACCTTGCCGCCGGCCGCCTCGGCCCGCCGGCAGGTCTCCGCCACGTCGGCGACCTCGGCGTAGAAGACCGCGTAGTTCGGCGTCGTGCCGTCGGTCGCCCGGATCGCCCCGCCGATCCCCGCCCCCGCGCCGGCCCCGGTCACCCGGTAGGACCCGCCGTTGGCGGCCCCCTGCTCCTCGAAGGTCCAACCGAACAGCTCCCCGTAGAAGCGTTCCGCCTCCTCCGGCCGGTCGGTGCCGATCTCGAACCAGGTGATGGGCGTCGTGGACATCTGTTGCCTCCTCCCGCGCCGACCGGTCGGCCGGCGTCGTCAGGAGCAGTTTCGAAGCCGTCCGCGACACCGTCCTGTCGGTGTTTCCGCACCACCCTGACGGGGCCGTGGCGGACGGCGGCGCAGCGAGGCGACCGGGAGCGCCAAGCCTCAGACCAGGCTCAGCCGGCGGACCCGCTCGTGCGGGATGTCCAGGTCCTCCGGGCGCAGCTCCCGGGCCACCAGCTCGGGCAGCGCCCCCACGTCGCGGATCCGGTCGGTGCGGAAGCAACGCATCTCGTCGCGCAGCCGGCACCAGGCCAGCAGGTACCAGTGCCGGCGGTTGCCCAGATAGCCCAGCGGCTCGACGTCGCGGACCGAATCGGTGCCGCCCCGGTCGGCGTACCTGATGCGCAGCACCCGCCGGGCGGAGACCGCGTCGGCGACGATGGCCGGGACGGGCGTGGCCGGCCCGTCGCCGATCAGGTGCACCCGACCGGCGAGCCGGTGCGCCTCGGCCACGTCGGCGGGCGGCATCACCGCGACCAGCTTGCGCAACGCGCTGACGCCCGGCCCGGCGAACGGCGTGCCGGCCAGCCGGTGCAGCGCGACGGCCATCGCCACCGCCTCGCCGGCGGTCAGGTTGACCGGCGGCAGCGTGTGCGCCCGGTCCACCGCGTAACCGCCGGTGCGCCCCGGCTCGGCCCAGATCGGCACCCCGGACTGTTGCAGCGCCCCGATGTCACGCTCGATGGTGCGGCTGCTGACCTCGAAGCGGGCGGCCAGCCAGCGGGCGCTGCGCGGCCGTGGCGACACCGCCCGCAGCTCCTCGACCAGGGCGTAGAGACGGTCCGTGCGGTTCATGCCCGGCAGGGTACGACCGGGGTACGACGACCGCGCTCAGGCGATGCAGGCGCAGACGATCAGCGCCGCCCCGAAGTGGGCAGCCGCGCTGACCCGGGCCGCCGGGTGCGGCTCCTCCGAGCAGATGACCTCGCCCAGTTTGCCCGGGGTCAGCAGGTCGAGCACGAAGAAGGCCAACGCCATGATGGCCAGCCCGACCAGCCCGAAGATCACCGTGGAGGCGAGCCCCTTGCCGAAGTCGCTGTAGCTGGTCAGGATCGCGGTGAAGACGATCCCGGCGATGCCGAGCTGGTTGGCCGCGAGCAGCAACCCGGCGTTGCTGTTGCGCTGCACCCAGATCAGCTCCCGCAGCTTGCCGGGAGTGAGCAGGTCGACCAGCACGAAGCCGGCCGCCATCAGCGCCACCCCGACGACCCCGAAGACGACGCTCTGCCATGCTCCGGTGAGCAGGTCCTCCAGCACCGACTGCCTCCCGACGTCCGGCGCGCGGCGGGAGCGCCGACGCGGTGATCGAGACGATAGCGGCCCCGCGCCACCGGCGGCAGCCCCCGACCTACAGCGACAGGTAGCGCTGCCGCTCGTACGGGGTCACCTCGCGGCGGTACTGCTCCCACTCGGCCCGCTTGTTGCGCAGGAAGAAGTCGAAGACGTGCTCGCCGAGCACCTCGGCGACCAGCTCGGAGCCGGCCATCACGTCGATCGCCTCGGCCAGGTTCTCCGGCAGCGCCTCGTACCCCATGGCCCGGCGCTCGGCGCTGGTCAGCGACCAGACGTCGTCCTCGGCGCCCGGCGGCAGCTCGTAGCCCTCCTCGATGCCCTTGAGGCCGGCGCCGAGCATCACCGCGAAGGCCAGGTACGGGTTGGTCGCCGAGTCCAGCGAGCGGACCTCCACCCGGGCCGAGTTCGGCTTGCCGTACGCCGGCACCCGGACCAGCGCGGAGCGGTTCAGGTGGCCCCAGCAGACGTACGCCGGGCTCTCGGTGATCCGGTCCGGCAGCGCCAGCGGGAAGAGCCGCTTGTACGAGTTCACCCACTGGTTGGTGACGGCGGTGTACTCCCGGGCGTGCATCAGCAGGCCGGCGATGAACGACTTCGCCACCTTGGAGAGCTTCATCGGGTCGCCGGCGTCGTGGAACGCGTTGCGCTCCCCCTCGAACAGCGACAGGTGGGTGTGCATGCCGCTGCCCGGCTGGTCGGTGAAGGGCTTCGGCATGAAGGTGGCCTGCACGCCGGTGGAGAGCGCCACCTCCTTCACCACGTGCCGGAAGGTCATGATGTTGTCGGCGGTGGTCAGCGCGTCGGCGTAGCGCAGGTCGATCTCCTGCTGGCCGGGGGCGACCTCGTGGTGGCTGAACTCCACCGAGATGCCGATCCGCTCCAGGGCCAGCACGGCCTGGCGGCGGAAGTCCCGCGCGACGGCGTGCGTGGTGTGCTCGAAGTAGCCGCCGCTGTCCACGGGCACCGGTGGCGACCCGTCCATCGGCCCGTTCTCCAGCAGGAAGAACTCGATCTCCGGGTGGGTGTAGAAGGTGAAGCCCTTCTCGGCGGCCTTGGAGAGCATCCGGCGCAGCACGTGCCGCGGGTCGGCCCAGGAGGGCCCGCCGTCGGGCAGCAGGATGTCGCAGAACATCCGGGCGCTCTCGCCGCTGACCCCGCCCTCGAACGGGAAGACCTGGAAGGTGGTGGGGTCGGGCATCGCGACCATGTCGGACTCGAAGACCCGGGCGAAGCCCTCGATCGCGGAGCCGTCGAACCCGATGCCCTCGTCGAAGGCCGCCTCCAGCTCGGCGGGGGCGACCGACACGCTCTTGAGCGTGCCGAGCACGTCGGTGAACCACAGCCGGACGAACCGGATGTCCCGCTCTTCCAGCGTACGGAGGACGAACTCCTGCTGACGGTCCACTGCCCCAACCCCTCGCGACACTCTTGTCCGCCTTCGACCGGGCTTCACCCGACCTGACCGCCCAGTCTCCCCGGGCCTCGTTACGCCGACGTTACGCGACCCGTCGCCGCCCGTCCCGCCCCGTCCGCCCCCTCGCGCACCGACCCGCCCCGGCCCGGCGCGGCCCCCGCGCCCGGGTGGGCGCCGTTGCGTCCCGGGCGCCGGTCGACGCGCCCCCGCTGGGGCAAGATGAGGTCATGCCCACCCTGCGTCTCGCCCTGTCCCAGGTCAACCCGACCGTCGGTGACATCGCCGGCAACGTCGAGCTGGTCCGCGCGTGGAGCCGCAAGGCCGCCGACGCCGGCGCCCAGCTGGTCGCCTTCCCCGAGCTGATGCTCACCGGGTACCCGGTCGAGGACCTGGTCTTCCGCCGCTCCTTCGTCGCCGCGTCGAAGGCGGCGCTGGAGCGGCTCGCCGCCGACCTGGCCGCCGACGGCCTCGGTGACCTGCCGGTCGTGGTCGGCTACCTGGACGCCGACGGGCCGCCCCAGGTCAGTGGGGACGCCGAGCCGGGCCGGGGGGCCCGCAACGCCGCCGCGCTGCTGCACTCCGGCGGCGTCGTCGCCACGTACTTCAAGCACCACCTGCCCAACTACGGCGTCTTCGACGAGGACCGGTACTTCGTCCCCGGCGACACGCTGACCGTGGTGCGGATCGGTGGGGTGGACGTCGCGCTGACCATCTGCGAGGACCTGTGGCAGGCCGGCGGCCCCTTCGCGGTGGCCCGGCGGGCCGGCGTCGGCCTGGTGGTCAACATCAACGGCTCGCCGTACGAGCTGAACAAGGACGACCTCCGGTTGTCGCTGGTGCGCCGCCGGGCCGCCGAGGCCGGCGCCCCGATCGCGTACGTCAACATGATCGGCGGCCAGGACGAACTGGTCTTCGAGGGCGACTCGATGATCGTGACGCCGGACGGCGTCCTGCTCGCCCGGGCCCCGCAGTTCGTCGAGCACCTGCTGGTGCACGACGTGGAGCTGCCCGACGCGGCCGGGCACGCCGACACCGGCGAGGAGCTGGCCGACAGCATGCGGGTGTCCCGCCGTACCGTCGAGGTGGTGCCGCCGGCCCCGACGGGCCCGGCGGCCGGCGGTGGGGTGCTGGAGCCGGTCGCCGACGAGGCCGAGGTCTGGCAGGCGCTGGTGCTCGGCCTGCGCGACTACGTCGACAAGAACCGGTTCCCGTCGGTGGTGCTCGGCCTCTCCGGCGGCATCGACTCGGCGGTGGTGGCGACCCTCGCCGTCGACGCGCTCGGCCCGGAGCGGGTGGTCGGGGTGTCGCTGCCCAGCCAGCACTCCTCGGAGCACTCCCGGGTGGACGCGGAGGACCTGGCCAAGCGGACCGGGCTGGACTACCGGATCGAACCGATCCAGCCGATGGTGGACACCTTCCTGGCCAACCTGTCGCTCGCCGGGGTGGCGGTGGAGAACCTCCAGGCCCGGGTGCGCGGCGTGATCCTGATGGCGCTGTCGAACCAGGAGGGTCACCTCGTCCTCACCACCGGCAACAAGAGCGAGCTGGCGGTCGGCTACTCGACGCTGTACGGCGACTCCGTCGGCGGCTTCAACCCGGTCAAGGACGTCTGGAAGACGCTGATCTGGCGGCTGGCGAAGTGGCGCAACGCCGAGGCGGCGCGCCGGGGCGAGACCCCGCCCATCCCGGAGAGCTCGATCGGCAAGCCGCCCTCGGCCGAGCTGAGCCCCGGCCAGCTGGACAGCGACAGCCTGCCCGACTACGACGTGCTGGACCCGATCCTGATCGGCTACGTCGACGGCGACCTGGGCCGGGACGGCCTGGTCGGGTCCGGCCACGACCCGGCCGTGGTCGACAAGGTGCTCCGACTGGTGGACACCGCCGAGTACAAGCGCCGGCAGTCCGCGCCGGGCACGAAGATCTCCATGAAGGCGTTCGGGCGGGACCGCCGGCTGCCGATCACCAACCGCTGGCGCGAGAACGGCTGATCCCCTTCCCGGCGGGGCGGAGTGAAATCCTCCACTCCGCCCTGCCGCCACCGGGCCGACCGGTGCGACGATCGCGGCGGAACCCGGGGACCGCGACGGCGGCCTCGAGGAAAGGAGACAGTCATGGTGGAGTCCACCCCGACCGAGGTGACCGCCCTGTACGGCGGGCCGGCCACCCGACGGGTCCGCACCCGCGACCTGATCGCCGCCAAGGAGCGCGGCGAGCGCTGGCCGATGCTCACCTCGTACGACCAGTACACCGCCTCGATCTTCGACGCCGCCGGCGTGCCGGTGCTGCTGGTCGGCGACTCGGCGGCGAACAACGTGTTCGGCTACGAGACCACCCTGCCGGTGACGGCCGAGGAGCTGCTGCCGCTGGTCCGGGCCGTGGTCCGGGCCACCCGGCACTCGCTGATCGTCGGCGACCTGCCCTTCGGCTCGTACGAGGAGGGTCCGACGCAGGCGCTGCGCACCGCGGTGCGGTTCATGAAGGAGGGCGGCTGCCACGCGGTGAAGCTGGAGGGCGGCCGGCGCTGCGCCGACCAGATCGCCGCGATCGTCGGCGCCGGCATCCCGGTGATGGCGCACATCGGCTTCACCCCGCAGAGCGAGCACACCCTGGGCGGCTACCGGGTGCAGGGTCGGGGCGACACCGCCGACGAGGTGATCGCCGACGCCCGGGCGGTGGCCGAGGCGGGCGCCTTCGCGGTGGTGCTGGAGATGGTGCCGGGCGAGGTGGCCAAGCGGATCACCGCGGAGCTGCCGATCCCGACCGTGGGCATCGGCGCCGGCCCCGACACCGACGCCCAGGTGCTGGTCTGGCAGGACATGGCCGGGCTGCGCACCGGCCGGGCGCCGCGCTTCGTCAAGCGCTACGCCGACCTGGCCGGCGCCCTGACCGAGGCGACCCGCGCCTTCGCCGACGAGGTCCGCGGCGGCGAGTTCCCCGCCGCCGAGCACACCTTCTGACGTACGCCCCGGGGCGCGGCGGCGGGACACCGCCGCCGCGCCCGTGGGTGCTGTCGCGGACCGGCCCGATGGTGGGCGGCGTCGGTCAGAGGTCGGTGACGCGGATGCCGGCGTGTGCCTTGTAGCGCTTGTTGATGGCGATCAGGTTGGCGGTGAACGCCTCGATCTGGTGGGCGTTGCGCAGCCGGCCGGCGTAGATGCCGCGCACGCCGGGGATCCGGGCGGCCAGCGCGCCGACGATGTCGACCAGCTCCCGGTCCTCGGTGCAGATCAGCACGTCCAGCTCGATCCGCTCCACCTCCGGATCGGCCAGCAGCGGCGCGCTGACGTGGTTGAACGCCGCGCAGACCCGGGAGTCCGGGAGCAGGGCGGCGGCCTGCTGCACGGCGCTGCCCTCGGGAACCGGGAGCGCGTACGGGCCCTGCTTGTCGAAGCCGAGCGGGTTGACGCAGTCGACCACGATCTTGCCGGCGAGCGGCTCGGCCAGCGCGCCGACCGTGGCGGCGTGCCCGTCCCACGGCACCGCGATGATCACCACATCGCTGCGCCGGGACACCTCGTCGTTGTCGGCCCCGGTCACCTCGGCGCCGGCCGGCACGCCGGGCAGCGCGGCGATCTCCGCGGCGGCCTGCGCGGCCCGCTCGGCGGAACGGGAACCGATCAGCACGGTCTGCCCGGCCCGGGCGAACCGGTAGGCGAGGCCCCGCCCCTGGTCGCCGGTGCCGCCGATGATGCCGACGGTCAGCCCGGACACGTCGGGCAGCGTGGTCGCGTCGTAAGCCATACGGCCATCCTCGCAAACGGCCGTCCCGGGCAGCAGCGCGAGCCGCTGTGACAATCCCCGCTGCGGGCCGTCAGGCGCGGGCGAAGAGGACCTTGCGGGCGACCGGGTCGGCGGTGACCAGGCGGACCTGGACCCGGCCGCCGAGCGGCAGCTCCCCGGTGCAGCGGGCGCGGACCGGCGGGGCGTCCAGCGCCACCGTGCCGCCGGGCGGCCGGCCCGGCTTCGCCTGCCCGTTGGGCGGGGCGTCCACGTCCAGCACGGCCGCCTCGAAGACCTCCCCGACCCGGTGTTCCAGCAGCACCGCCTCGGCCAGCTCGACGGCGCCCCGGGTGGCCGCCGACGCGGTCCGGTCGGTCGCCGCCATCACCTCCGGCAGCTTCGGCAGCGCCGCCCGGGCCCAGTCGGGCACCGGCCGGCCCTCGTGCAGGGCCAGGCAGACCTCCGTGGCGTACCGGTCGGCGAGCCGGCGCAGCGGGGCCGTGACGTGCGCGTACGCGGCCGCGACGCCGCCGTGCTCCGGCTGCTCGGGCAGCTCGCCGTCGAACGCCGTGTACGCCGCCCCGCGCATCAGCTCGGCCGCCTGGTCGATGAAGGCCGCGGCCCGGGGCTGGGAGGCGTCCAGCCCGGCCAGGACCTCCCCCACGCCCCTGCCGTCCGGCCACTCCACGCCCAGCGGGGTCGCCGCCGCCCGCAGCCGGGCCACCGCCTCCGGCCGGGGCGTGGGCATGGTGCGCAGCAGGCCGACCCGACCGGCGAGCATGATGTCGGCGGCGGCCATCCCGGTCAGCAGGGAGATCTGCGCGTTGTGGTCCTCCATCGGCACCGGGCCGCGCAGCACCAGCCGCCAGCCGTCGCCGTCGGGTTCGACGTCCTGTTCGGGCAGCGGCAGGTTGATCGCGCCCCGGCGCAGGCCGCGGGCGGTGAGCAGGTCGCCGATCTCGGGCAGCAGGGCGATCGGCTCGGGCAGCCGACCGGCGTCGGCGGCGGCCTGCACCCCGACGTAGTCCAGCTTGGCCCGGCTGCGGACCCGGGCGCGTTCCAGCGCCACGGCGACGGTGCCGCCGTCGCCGTCCAGGTCGATGGTCCAGAGCACGGCCGCCCGGTCGACGTCCGGCAGCAGGCTGGCGGCGCCCTCGCTGAGGGTGTGCGGGTGCAGCGGCACGTTGCCGTCGGGCAGGTAGACGGTCTGCCCGCGCCGCCAGGTCTCCTCCTCCAGCGCGCCGCCGGGGCGGACGTGGGCGGCGACGTCGGCGATGGCGTACCGGACCCGGTAGCCGCCGCCGGGTCGACGGCTCAGGTGCATCGCCTGGTCCAGGTCGCGTGAGCTCGCCGGGTCGACCGTGACGAACGGGACGTCGGTCCGGTCGGCCCCGGTGGGGGGCGGGGCGGCGGCCGACTCGTCCGCCTCGCGCTGCGCCGCGTCCGGAAAGCCGTCAGGCAGTCCAAGCTCGCGGCGCAGCGCGCCGAAGTCGATGCGGGGCGCCAGTACGCGTCGGATGACCACGGGTCAATCTTGGCAGCGTGGCGCGTGATCCGCTCTCCGGTGGACGGGCGGCGGCCACCGTACGGTCAGCCGGTGGCCTTCCGGGCGCGGGGCCGGGTGGCGGTCGCGGCGGTCGTACGCGCCGGGGTCTTGCGGGCGGTGACCTTCTTGACCGGGGTGGCCTTCTTCGCGGGCGCCTTCTTCGCCGGCGCCGTCTTCGCGGTGGCCTTCGTCGCGGTGGCCTTGCGGGTGGTGGCCGAGGAGGTCGCGGTGGTCTTCTTCGCCGGGGCCTTCCCGGCCGTGGTCTTCGACGCCGGCGCCGTCCTGGCGGTGACCTTCTTCGCCGGGGCCTTCCTGGCGGCGGTGGTCTTCTTCGCCGCCGACGTGGTGGTCTTCTTCGCCGCGCCGGTGGTCCCGCTGACCGCGGCGGTGGCCTTGCGGCCCGTCGAGGTGACCTTGCGGGCGCCGGTCGCGGCCTTGGTCGCGGTGGTCCGCTTCGCCGCGGTGGTGGTCTTCTTCGCCGCGGTGGTGGTCTTCGCGGCGGCCTTCTTCCCGGGCGCCTTCGCCGCGGTCGTCGTCTTCGCGGCGGCCTTCTTCGCCGGCGCCTTCGCCGCGGTCGTCGCCTTCTCGGCCGCCTTCTTCGCCGGCGCCTTCTTCGCGGGCGCCCTGGACGCGGGGGCCTTCTTCGCGGTGGCCCTGGCCGCCGGGGCCTGCTTCGCGGTGGCCCTGGCCGCCGGGGCCTGCTTCGCCACCGCCCGCTTCGCCGCCGTCTTCCGCGCCGCCGTCGCCTTCCCGGCCGCCGTCTTCTTCGCGGTGGTCGCCGTGCTGGCCGGGGAGCGTCCCGCGCCCGCGCCGGCCGCGCTCGGGGAAGCCTTGGTGACCGCTGCCGTGCGGGTCCCCCCGGTGGCGGCGGCGGGCTGGCGGGCCGCGCTGCTCCGGGTGGTGCCGGCGGTCCGCTCCGCCGCGGCGGTCTTCGTCGCGGCCGGACGCCGGGTGGCCGGGCGGGTGGTGGCCTGTTGCGCTTCGGCCATCTCGGTTCCCTTCTTGGGACATGCTCCCGCGTGCCTCCTCGCGGAGACACGGAGTTCCTCGACGCGGGCCGTCCCGCGCCGTCTATCTGCCCTCCCCGGCCCAACGGGCGTCCTCGGCGTCCCACGCTTCGTTGCGCTCCCGCACCCTCTGCAGGGCGTTCTCCGCGTCGGCGGCCGAGGCGTACGGTCCGAGAACGTGCCTCGCGGGGCACACGTCCGCGTCGGTCTCGACCCGGTGGTGTCGGGTGCACCAGTAGTAGTGCCCACCGATTCCGCTGTCGCTCATGGGATCACTGTGCACCGGGAGCAGCCCGGTCGCCACCGGATCGCCGCAAATAGCCCCCGATCTGTTCCACAGTAGACCTGCTCAGGGGCCCTGGAGGCGGGATTGGCGGATCCCGTCCGGTCCGACGGGGCAGCCGGCAGGGCCTCCGGTGGCGGAGAATCCCCCGGTGCGTTTCGGGGGACGAACATCGACACGGGCCCGCCGTGGGCTGCTCGCCGCGCTGGTGGTGACGCTGCTGGTGGTGGCGGCGGTGATGGTGGCGGTACCGCGGCTGCGGGACCGGTCGCAGCAGCGGCTGGAGCAGCGGGCGGACCGGGAGGTGACGGCGACGGCGCAGCGGACGCGGACCGAGCTGCTGGCCGAGCCGGCGGCCCCGGTGGCCCGCCTGCGCCGGACCGCCGACGACGTCGACGGGGTCGAGGTGCTCGCGGTCGAGCAGGGCGACGGGGTCCGGCTGGTCTTCCGGGTACGCGTGGCGAAGACCGCCTCGACGGTCTTCGGCTGGCAGCGGGCCACCGCGGTGGAGTGCTTCGCGCAGCTGGTGCGCCCCGGTGCCGGGCCGGCGGGGTTGGAGCGGCTGCCCTGCCCGGCGTGATCCGGCGGTGGACGGCTGCCGGCGGTTAGGGTCACCGGATGGGCGTACCGGACTACATCCTGCGGATGCGCAGGCACGTCGGCCACCAGCTGCTCTGGTTGCCGAGCGTCAGCGCGGTGGTCCGCAACGACGCCGGCGAACTGCTGCTGGGCCAACGCTCCGACGACGGCCGCTGGTCGGTGATCAGCGGCTTCGTCGAGCCGGGCGAGCAGCCGGCCACGGCGGTGGTGCGCGAGGTCGAGGAGGAGACCGGCCTACGCGTCGAGCCGGTCCGGTTGAGCAGCGTCGTCTCGCACCCGCACACGTACCCCAACGGTGACCGGTGCGAGTACCTGAACCTCGGTTTCCACTGCCGACTGCTCTCCGGCACCGCGCGGGTCAACGACGACGAGTCGCTGGCGGTGCGGTGGTTCCCGATGGACGCGCTGCCCGAGCTGGACGCGCACGCCCGGCTGGTGATCGGGCGGGCGCTCGACCCGGACGAGGCGGCCTGGTACCTGCCGGCCGGCCGGTCCTGGGACGACCTGACCGTGGTCGGCTGACCCCGCGTCGACGGTCACCTCCCGACCGCTGCGCCTGGCAGACTCCGGCCGTGGACAAGATCGAAGCAGCGATGCACGAACTCGGCACGGAGTTCGCCGCCGGACTCAGCCGGGACGGCTCGATGCAGGCCGCCCTGACGGAGAACGGCCGGACGAGCCGGACGTACGACGCGGCGGGCAACGGGGCGCTGATCGGCCGCTGGGACGACGACCTGAGCCCCGGCCTGCGGAATCTGATGGGGTTGGTCACGGCCGGCGCGGGCGGCACCGGCGAGTTCGTCGTGGAGTTGTCCGGGACCCGGGCGGGCGACTACGTGGTCAGCTGCTCCGCCGACCTGCCGTCGCTGCCGCCCCGGATCGTGCTCGACGCCGACTACCGCTACCCGAACCACCCCGCGCCGGGGATGGCGAAGCCGGCGGCGGCGGTCAACGACGGGCGGCCGACCGATGCGGCCGTGCTCGCCGAGGTGCGGGCCCTGGTCGCGGAGTTCCTCGCGCAGTGCGCCCGGCTGTACGGCCAGTCACCCCGGTTCGCACCCGGCCACAGCGAGGCGGAGATCCTGGCGGTCGAGGAACAGCTCGGGGTACGCCTGCCGGAGGACCTGCGGGCTCTCTACCGGACGATCCACGAGGACGGGCAGGAGTCCGGCCTGCTGGGCCGGTTCAGCCCGGCCCCGCTGGAACAGGTCGTCCACTGGTACCACAAGGGCGATCCCGGCTCGTACGGCTGGGACGACGGCCTGTTCGAGTACAACCCGGTGGTCCTAGAGACCCACCCGTTCGGGCACGTACGAAGGGTGTCCCGCAACGACTGGTGGGTGACCTTCGCGCCCGACTACAGCGGGAACTACGCCGCGGTGGACCTCGACCCGGCCGGTCGCGGCAGCTACGGCCAGGTGCTCACCTTCGGCCGGGACGTGTGGGGCCCGATCCAGTACGTCGCACCGTCGGTCCGGCACCTCATGCGGTCCGTCGTCGCCTCGCTGCGCGACCACGCGCGCTGGGACGACGGCAGCTGGAGCACCCCGAACCACGAATGGTCCGTCGACGTCGGCGATCGGACGCTCGCCGAGGCGGTGGCGGCGGCGCCGGACCCGTCGGTGGTCCAGTCAGCCCACCTGCGGGCCGTGACCCGGGTACGCCTCGCGGACCTGGCCGCCTTCCCGCACCTGCGCGCGGTCCGGATCCTCGACGTGCGGCAGAAGGCCGAGCACGTGGACCTGGCGATCCCGCCCGGCCTGCCGGTCGAGCAGCTCCACGTCGTGGCCGCGCGGTTCGAGCCGGAGCGGCTGGCCGCGACGCCGACGCTCGGGTACCTGACGCTGGCCGGCAACACCGAGCCGGTGTCGGTCGCCGCGCTCGCGGCGCTGCCGAACCTGGTGCGGCTGGACCTCGCCGAGGCGGTCGTCACGGACGTCGTCGCCGTCGCCGGGTTCCCGGAGCTGCGCGTCCTCGGTCTGAGCGCCCGGCAGTGGAAGGAGCTGCTGGACACCGGCTGGACGCCGGGGCGGCTGGCCGCCGTCGAGCTCGGCGGGCGCGCGAGCGTGCCCGAGGCGACCGCCTGGCTGACCAGGATCCGCGCTCTCGTCTCGGGCCGAGCCGACGGCACCGACCAGCCGGTGGTGCGGCACCGCACGGTCCGGGGCCGCCGCTGAGGGCGCCCAGGGCCGCATCCGGGTGTGCCTCCACCGCGGGCCCCGCAGTGCCGCACGGCTGATGCGCCTGGGACGCTGACTGGGTGGAACAGTCTGCGTGGGCCGCCGTTTCGGCGGTGGTGGCGGCGGCTCCGTACCCGGTGGAGGTGTTGCCGGTCGACCCGGAGCGGGCGGCGGCCTGCCTGACGGCCCTGGGGATCACGACCAGGTCGTGGCTCGGCGCCGTGATCGGCGCCAGTGGCGGCCTGCTGGTCGACCACGGTTGGCTGCGGGTGCTCGGGGGCGGGCACGACGGGCTGCTCGATGTGGCTGCCATGGTGGATCCCGAGGCCGGGCGACTTGTCGTCGCCTTCGACGTGCTGGGCGGACAGTTCGCGTGGTTGCCGGCTCAGCCGGGCGCAGCGCCGACCGTGCACTACTTCGGCCCGGACCACCTCGCCTGGCAGGACCTCGAACTCGGGTACGGCGCCTGGCTGGAGGCGATGCTCGCCGGCGGGGTGACGTCGTTCTACGAGGACTTGCGGTGGCCGGGGTGGGAGACCGAGGTGGCCGGCGTCGCGCCCGACGAGGGGATCAGCCTGTGGCCGCCGCCGTGGACCCGGGAGGGCAACGACCTCTCGGCGGTGTCCCGCAAGGCGATCCCGTTGGCCGAGCTCGTCTCGGCGCAGCAGGATGTGGCCCGCCAGCTCGGCTTCCACTAGGACCTGTGTCGAAGTCGGCCACAACCGGGCACCACCGCCGACTCGACGGGCCCTAGCATCACCGGCATGGCAACGCGGCTCGTGCAGATCAACATGAAGGCTCGGGACGACTCCGCGCTGGGCGGTTTCTGGGCGGAGGCGCTCGGCTGGGGAGTCTCCAGCGAGGGACCCGGTGTGACCAACCTCGAACCCGAGGGCTTCGTCTACCCCGACCCGGTCGCTGTCTGCGTCGACCTCGTCGTCTCCCCGGAACCCAAGACAGTGAAGAACCGCGTGCACGTCGACCTCGCCACCACCTCGGCGGCCCATCAGGCGCAGGTGGTCACGCGCCTGAAGGATCTCGGCGCGACACCCGCCGACGTGGGCCAGGGCGACGTCCCGTGGACGGTCATGGCCGACCCGGAGGGCAACGAGTTCTGCGTGCTGGAGCCGCGACCGATCTACCGGGACACCGGACCGATCGCCGCGGTGGTGGTCGACTGCGCGGATCCGCGAGCCATGGCCCGCTTCTGGAGCAAGGCCATGGACTGGACCCTGCACGAGGTGACCGACCATCACGCGGTACTGCGCTCCGCCAAGGACGTCGGCCCGTATCTGGAGTTCCTCCGCACACCCGACGTGAAGACCGGGTGGAACCGCGTCCATCTCGACGTCCGCCCGTACCCCGGCGACGACCTGGAGGTCGAGGCGGCCAGACTGCGGACTCTCGGCGCCACCGTCATCGACCTGGGCCAGAACGTCCCGTGGACCGTCCTCGCCGACCCGGAAGGCAACGAGTTCTGCCTCCTCACCCCAGGCTGACCCGAACCCTCGTCAGCCGCTCACCATGACCACCAACCCGGACTTTGCGACGCGCCCTGGGCGCCCGGCGACCCGGTCAGCCGCCGGGTCCCGGTGCCCGTGGCCGGTCGGCCCGCCTCAGACGGGGTAGTCCGTCCGATGGACGTAGGTGAGCCGGCCGGGGTCGACGGCCCAGCCGGTGAGCAGTGCGTTCAGCTCGTTCTCGTCCTGAGCCTGCGCGACCCGCAGATCGGTCATGCCATCGCCGGGCCCGATGCACCAGTCGTTGTCGATGTGGCTGGTCTCGAACTCGCGGTGGAAGAGGGTGAACGCCTGCCTGTCGTCGTCCGGATGCCGGATCGGGTAGATGGCGACCCAGGCTCGGCGATCGGGCAGGGCGGCGGGGACCTCGGCGACGATCAGCTGCCCGCGCCGGAGCGCGGTGCGCAGGGCCGTCGGCCAGCCATCGGTCATGGCGACGATTGAACCACCGTGGATCTCCTTCGCGGCCGCCGCTCGGCAGCGGCCCTGGACACCGGGCGGCTCGACCCTCTTCGAGCTTTCGTCAGGCCCCACGAAAGTTCCGGCCGCATGAGCGGAACTATCGACCGACGTGATGGAAAGGACTACTCTCCGACCAGACGACCCTCGATGCGAGGAGACGCCATGCCACGCCGCACCGGAAGACCCTCTTACCTGACGAAGCCTTCTGCGCCTCCTGATCGCCGACGCAAGGTCATTCTGGTGGGTGGCGTTGCCGCACTGGTGCTCGTCGTCGGTCTGCTCGGTGGGTTGATCGGAAACGCGGTGGGACGGCCGAGCGAATTCGACCGGAGCGTTGCCGCGATACATGAAGCCGAGGCCCGGCGCGACGTCCAGCAGATCATCGAACTGACCGAGGTGGCCCGCCGGACCGGGGAACAGCTCTCCCCGATCCTCCGCACCATCGAGAGCGACGCGGCAGCCGGGCGGACACCGGACAGCTCGCAGGCGCAAAAATGGCAGCAGACGATGCGCCAGCTCACGGCGCAGTTCGCCAACCCGCCATCCGGTTCGACCGCGACCAACGTCGCCCGTGGCGGCCTCAGGAACGCCGTCGAACAGGCCGCCGTGGCGGTCGATGCCGCCGCGCTGGCCACGGCAGGTCCCGAAGCCAGCCGCAAGGACCAGATGGCACTGGCCAGGCGACAGGCGACTCTCGCCGCCACCAACTGGTCGGTGGCCGCGACGCAACTGGACCAAATCAACATCGATTCCGGACAGGGGCACCAGCACGTGCACCTGGAGACCGGCGAGGAGGGCGACGCCTTCGCACCGGATGGGGCGGCAGAGGGCTCGGGCGGTTGAGCCGTCGGGTGCGGCGGCCGACCGGCGTCAGGGCCGACGGGCTGCCCCAGCCCCGGGTCACTGAGAGATATCAAACCCCGGCTGGACCCGGACGCGCTGCCTGATCAGCCGAAAGCTAGCCTCAGCCGTGGGCCAGGTGCGTTGATGGGCAGGCCGGATGACGGACATGTTCGATGTCGGGAAAGCCATGCTCTCCCCAGCCAGCGGCCGGGCGCAGGCTTGGAGCTTCATCCGGGACCTCGCGGCTGAGTGGACCCGGCCGTTGCGCAACGGCGACGGAGTTGACCACGAAGAGTTGCGTGACGCGGAAGAGGCGTTGGGATTCGAGCTTCCAGCGGCGTTACGTGAGGCGTACCTGCTCTTCGGTCGACGCGATGACCTCACCAGGAGCCAGGACCAGTTCTTGCCGCCACGCACCCTTGAGGTGGACGAGAGCGGTGGGGTGCTGGTTTTTCGGGACGAGAATCAGAGCCTGGCCTCGTGGGGCATACCGCTCGCCGACATCGCTGAGCCGGACCCTCCGGTGGTGATGGAGCACGGCGAGGGCTGGCAGCCATTTCTGGACCATGTCTCTCTGGCCTGCGTGGAGATGGTGCTCACCGAGGTGCTGTTCGGTTCCGAGTACCTGGAGAACGCGGCCGAACTCCCGTCCGACCTCATCAGCCTGGTCGAGGCGAACTACCAACGGGTGAACTTCCCCGAATACCCGATGTGGGCTGAACCGACGGAACCTGTTCGTTGGTTTTCCGCTCCAGGGCAGCTGCTGCGCTTGGACGGGAAAGGCGAGTGGACGTGGCTGTACGTCCGCGGCCGGACGGCCGACGATCTTCGTCAGATCTGCCATGTCATCCCGGCAAATTGGACTCTGGGAAACGGGCTGCTGTAGCGGCCTTGGCCAGGGTGGTGGGCCATTTTGGCTGCCCGGGGGTCAGGGCGCCGATGTCGGGCGTGGGCCGGACGGGCCACGTCGCGTCAGGACCGGTTGGCGGGCGTCCACCCCTGCTGGTGGAGCCGTTCGAACCCGTCGAGCAGCAGGTCGACCGCGAACTCGAACTCGAACTGGTCATCGCAGCCGCGGCCCACGACCGACGCTCCGTCGTGGGCGGAGGCCACAGCTATCTCCGCGATGTGGGGATACCGGGCTGCCATCTCCTGGAACATGGCTTCCTGCTTCTCCGGGTCGGCGGGTAGCGGTGAGCCGGGGAAGAGCTCCTGGGTGAAGCCCCACACGCGGCTTCCCAGCGCGTGCATCACATGGTGGGTGAGGTCGACGGAGAAGCCGCCGGCCCGGAACATCCCGACGATGGAGTTCAGGTAGTCCAGCACGACCGGGGTGGGCTGGGGACGGGACTCGATGACGCGCGACGCCCAGGGATGTCGCAACAGAACTCTTCGGGCCGAGAGGATGCGCTGGCGGATGCCGACCTTCCAGTCGGTGCCGGCAACCGGTGGATCGATCTCGCCGACGATGACGTCGACCATCCCGTCGAGGAGCTGTTCCTTGTTGGCCACGTGCTTGTAGAGCGCCATCGGCACCACGCCCAGCTCCTGGGCGAGGTTACGCATACTCAGCGACTCGATCCCGACGTTGTCGGCGAGCGCGACGGCGGCGCGCAGCACGCGGTCCCGGTTGAGGGGGGCCCGGCGCGCCCCGTCCACCTGCTGGACCATCTCGACGCCTTCCTTTCGCACAGGTGTGGACCAATACCCCGCTCTTGACGGTATACGGCGTACACCCTACTCTCACCAACAGGTGTACGCCGTACACCTGCCTGTTGTGTCGAAAGGGGCCGGTCTATCAATGGCCGGCATGAAGAAGGGACTCGTGGTGACCTCCTCTGCCCGACAGTGGCTGGTGCCCGTAGGACTGATCATGCTCAGCGCCGTTCCGGTGGTCGCCGGCGCCGCGCGGTTCGCGGAGCTCACCGGTGGTGCGACGGTCACGCCGGGCAACGCCCGGTTTCTCGCCTCGCCGGTACCCGTGCTGGTGCACATCGTCGGCGCCAGCGTGTACTGCCTGCTGGGCGCGTTCCAGTTCGCCGGCGGCCTCCGCCGCCGCAGACCCGGGTGGCACCGCATGGCCGGGCGGCTGCTGATCCCCCTCGGGCTCGCCGCGGCACTGTCAGGCCTCTGGATGACGCTGTTCTATCCCCGCCCTCCCAGCGACATCGAGCTCCTGACCGGCTTCCGGCTCGTATTCGGCTCGGCCATGGTCGGCTGTATCGTCCTCGGCTTCGCCGCCATCCGGCATCGCGACATAGCTGGTCACCGCGCGTGGATGGCCCGCGGCTACGCGATCGGCCTCGGGGCGGGTACTCAGGTCCTCACCCACCTGCCCTGGATCCTGCTGGCCGGTCAACCGGGTGGGCTCAGCCGGGCGCTGCTGATGCTCGCGGGCTGGGTGATCAACCTTGCCGTGGTCGAATGGGCGCTCCGTAGACGCCCCACCAAGCCAACCCGGACCGCCCGGGCAGTGTCTACTCGCGTGAGCGTTCCTGCAAACGAGTGAAGAAGAGGGCCCGGCTCCCAGAACCCCTGGCGCACCTCACCGGTCTGGTTTCATGGTCGTCGCGCGAGTGCCCGCTCCACGCCTCGGCGCATCCGTCGCGACGCACCCGGTGGGCACCCCAAGCGGCGGACCTCATGAGGTTCCAACTCCGGTCGACTGGCCAGCGCGATCGCCGCGGCATACGGCCTGGTGTCGGCCCGACGTAGCAGGACTTCGGTTTGCCGTAGGACCTTGAGCAGGACACCTCGGTCCGCCTGCGGGTGTCGAGCAACGAGCCTGAGCAGATGGTTACGGTCCCACTCGTCGAACTCGCCAGCGAGCAGTTCGGTCAGCGTTGCCGCGCTTGTGCGGATGTCCTTGGCGACGGCCAGCCGTACGAACGAGTAAGGACTACCGGCGAGAGTGCGCAGCCCGTCCTGGTCGATTCGCGGGTCCGCAACGAGGTCCAGGTAGTCCCGCGGTGTCCGAGCGCGTGGGAGCAGCGCGTCGATATCCACTACCGGCTCCCTCCCACGTCGGTGGAATCGGCCTTCGCCGCCGTCTTGTCGGCCGGACCGCAGGACCAGGGCGCCCCTGGGGCGTCGGGGCGTCTCCAGGGCGTCGATCGCCGGCCAACGACGACCACCATAGACAGCAGGGAACAGGATCAGGTCGCAGCCTTGATCGAGGCTGCGACCTGGTGGGCGACGGACGAGTCGACCTGTACGCCGGATTCTGTGCGCGGCGCGTACCCCTCGCGGGGTACCCGCCGGCGGCGGCCATCCATCTCGGCCTGCCGTTGCCGACAGGCTCTTGCGGCCTACCCGCAGACATCGGGCGGGCAACCCTCAAGCGTCTGCGCCGGGTCGTCATCTTGCGGTGACGACCCTTGCTTGGCCTTGCTCCGGGTGGGGTTTACCGAGCCACCCCGGTCACCCGGGGTGCTGGTGGGCTCTTACCCCACCGTTTCACCCTTACCGTCCCGTTACGGGCCGGCGGTCTGTTTTCTGTGGCACTGTCCCGCGGGTCACCCCGGGTTGCCGTTAGCAACCACCCTGCCCTGTGGAGTCCGGACGTTCCTCGGCGGCGGGCCGGAGCCCGCCGACGCGACCGCCCGGTCGACTCGTCCGTCGCGTACCCATCCTAACGACGCGGCAGCGCCGCCCATTTCCACCCTCGGGGCGGCCGGGAGCCGCGACGGGCAGGCCCCGTAACCTGCCCGCCCCGGGCTCACCAGGCCCAGGTGAGCGCCTCGTTGAAGACCCGTTCACCCCGCGCCGGCTCGCGCAGTGCCCCGGAGGCCATCACCTTCCCGTCGCCGTCGAGGGCGCGCAGGGTCACCTCGGCGCCGAGCGGCAGGGTCAGCAGCGCGGCGCCGTCGCGTACCACGGCGGTGGTCCGGACCTGGCCGTCCGCGACCGCCTCGACCCGTGCGGCCGCGGGACGCGGCACCACCAGCAGGCGGTCGGTGAGGGCGGCGTGGCCGTCGACCAGGGCCGGGACGCGGATCGCGGCCAGGTCGTGGGTGCGCCCCGCCAGGATCTCGAGTTGGACGGTCGTCCCGGTGGCGAGCAGCGGAATCGGCTCCCGGGACAGCTGTTCGGCGGTCGGGAGGCCGGGCCTCGTCCCGCCGGGGCCGGCGAGCGCGAGGAGCCCGCCCTCCCCGGAGCCGACCTGGAGGACCAGCGGACCGTTGCCGGGCGGGCCGACGAGTACGGCGTCGCGGTCGTCCAGTTCGCCGGCCCAGCGGAGCACGGGCGACGCGGAGCCCGGCAGGCCGCTGCCGTCCACCAGCTTCCGGTACGCGGTGTCCGCACCCCGCGCCGCCCGCCAGTCGGGGGTCGGCGAGGGGTTCGGCCGGCCGTCCGGCGGGTCGTCCTTCCCCTCCCAGCGGGTGTCGGCGGTGAAGAGCCGAGGACCGACGGGGCCGGCCTGTCGGAGCCGGCCGTCGCACTCGACCCGCCACCAGCCACGGGCCTGGCTCTGCTCGACCAGCAGGTGGTCGCCGCCGGGCGCGGGCTCCCATGGCCGCTGCACCCCGTTGGCCAGCTCGCCCGAGCGGGCGTACGAGACGGCGCAGCCGGCCGGTGCCAGCCCGAGCAGCCACCGATTCTCGTCGCCGGGCTGGCCGGATTGCATGTCCAGCACCGCGAACGGGTCCGGTGGCATGTTCCCCTCCGCGTTGCCGCGCAGCATGTCCTCGGGTGACGTGCCGGTCCGGGCCTGCAGGCTGACCAGCGCGGCGGCGGTGTCGGAGTGGTAGGCGAGGACCACCTGGCGGAAGCCGGCCGAGTCGTCCGCCCAGAGCACCTTCACCGTCGACAGCTCGGCCCCCATCAGCAGCCGGTCGTGCCCTCGCCGCGCGAGGCGGGTGAGTTCGGCCAGGAAAGCCCGGTCCTGGGCGAGGCTCCCCCGGGTCGGCGAGTTGATCAGCCGCCAGCTCCACTCCGAGTCGACCGGATGGCCGTGGAAAACGTCGCGGTCGTCGTCGCGCCGACCGTCCAGGCCCGCCGCGGTCAACGCCGCCGGCCCGGCCAGCGCCGCCGCCAGCAGCGCGGCCACCGCCGCCCCGAACCCCGCGAACCGACGCCGCCGGCGCCGCCGCGAGTGGCGCACCAGCCGGCCGTACGGGTCCTCGTCCGGCACCACGGTGGCGGCGATCCGGGCCAGCCCGGCCCGCAGCTCGTCGACGCTCATGCCCGCTCCCCCATCAGCTCGCCGGGCACCGCCCGACCGGCGACGCCCCCGCCCAGCACCCCCCGCAGCCGGGTCAGCCCCCGCGCCGCCTGGCTCTTCACCGTCCCGACCGAACAGCCCATCGCCGCCGCCACGGCGGCCTCCGGCAGGTCCTCCCAGTAGCGCAGCACCAGCACCGTGCGCATCCGGACCGGCAGCCGGTCCAGCGCCCTGAGCAGTTCGTCACGGACGACGACACCGTCGGCGGAGTCCGGACCGGCCTGGTCCGGCACCACGGCGGTGAGCAGTTCCCGCAGCCCGATCCGGCGCCAGCGGCTGGTCCGTTCGTTGACCATCGCCCGGCGTACGTACGCCATCGGCTCGTCGACTGTGTGCCAGCGCCGCATCGCCTTCAGCAGCGCCTCCTGCACGAGGTCCTGCGCGGCGTCCCGGCTGCCGGTCAACAGGTACGCCGTCCGCAGCAGATCCCCGTAGCGGACCTCGACGAACTCGCGGAAATCCGCGTCAGCCACGCGTCGACCCCCGAACCTGACCGTGCACTGTGCCGCTCCCTCCGTCGAACTCCGTCGACGGGAACGACGCGGCAGGGCCTCGAAAGGTTGAGTCCGCGCGCCCGAGCGGCGGGAAGCGGCGCGTACTAGCCTCGGGGCACCATGGATCTTTCCGACGCCGCGCTGCTGCTCGCCGCCGGTCTCGCCGCGGGCACGGTGAACGCGGTGGCCGGGGGCGGTTCGCTCATCACCTTCCCCGCGCTGATCGCGGTGGGCCTGCCGCCGGTGCCGGCGAACGTCACCAACTCGGTGTCGGTCTGCCCCGGCTACCTGGCCAGCGTGGCGGGCAGCCGGGCGGACCTGCCGCCGGCCCGGCGACTGGCCACGCTGGTGCCCACCACCGTCGTCGGAACGGTCCTCGGGTGCCTGCTGCTGCTGGCCACCCCGGCCCGGGCGTTCGAGCTGGTGGTGCCGTTCCTGGTGCTGGGCGCGACCGCGGTGCTGGCCTTCCAGGATCCGCTGCGCCGGCTGGTCGGCCATCCGCGCGACCTGTCGCCGCGCCGTCGTACCGTCTCCGTGCAGGCCATGGTCGCCGTCGGCGCGGTGTACGGCGGCTACTTCGGTGCGGCCCTCGGGGTGATGCTGGTCGCCGGGCTGGCCCTGGTGCTGGACGCGACGCTGGCCCGGGTGAGCGCGGTGAAGAACCTACTCTCGGCCGTGGTGGGGCTGACCACGGTGACGGTGTTCGCGTTGTTCGGGCCGGTGAACTGGGCGGCGGTCGCGGTGGTCGCGCCCGCCACGCTCGTCGGCGGGTACGCGGGCGCCCGGCTGGTCCGCCGCCTGCCGCCGGTGGTGCTCCGTACGCTGATCGTGGTCTTCGGCACGGTGATCGGCCTCTACCTGCTCTGGCGGGCGTTGGCCTGAGCCGCCGGCCGCCGGCGGGGCCCCTCGTGCGACGCGGGGCGTCGGACGAGGGGCCCCTGGCGGTCAGGCGACCGGCTCGCGGGCGGCGTTGGCGTCCGCCTCGGTACCCGGAGTCACCCGGGGGTCGCCCTCGTCGGCGAAGTAGTCGTCCGACGTGGTGTGGTCGACGCCCTCGGCCACCTTGCCCAGCCGCAGCAGCAACGTCACCAGCGCCGCGACGGCCAGGTTCACGAGCACGGCCACGATGCCCACGTAAATGGTCCGCGGGGTGTCGAAGCCGAACTTCTCCAGCGGGAACGCCGAACCGGCGAAGTGCTTCTTGCCGGTCGTCGGGTTGCCGATCTGGTAGAGCATCCACATGCCCATGCCCAGGCCGGCCGCCCAGCCGGCGATGAGCGCGGTGCGGTGGAACCACCGGGTGTAGAGGCCCAGCGCCACCGCCGGCAGCGTCTGGAGGATGATCACGCCGCCGATGAGCTGGAGGTCGATGGAGAACTGCGGGTCGAGGAAGACGATGCAGGCGACCGCGCCGACCTTCACCACCAGCGAGGTGATCTTCGAGACGTTCGCCTCCTGCGCCGGGCTGGCGTCCCGCTTCAGGTACTCCTTGTAGATGTTGCGGGTGAACAGGTTCGCCGCCGCGATCGACATGATCGCCGCCGGCACCAGCGCCCCGATGCCGATGGCCGCGTACGCGACGCCGGCGAACCAGTCCGGGAACTGCTGGTCGAACAGGACCGGCACCACCGTGTTGCTGTCGACGCTGCCCGGCTTCGCCCCGGGCAGCGGCTTCACGTTGGCGGCGATGGCCATGTAACCGAGCAGCGCGATCAACCCGAGCAGCAGGCTGTACGCCGGCAGGGCCGACATGTTCCGCTTGATGACGTCGCGGTTCCGGCTGGCCAGCACGCCGGTGATGCTGTGCGGGTAGAGGAAGAGCGCCAGCGCCGAACCGAACGCCAGGGTGACGTACTGGAGCTGGTTGTTGGCGTTGAGCAGGATGCCGTCGCCGGGATTCGGTGAGGCGGTGAACTTCGCGTCCGCCTTGTCGAAGATCTCCCCCCAGCCGCCCAGCTTGTACGGCAGGTACAGGACCGCCACCAGGATCACGATGTAGATCAGGGTGTCCTTGACGAAGGCGATCAGCGCCGGTGCCCGCAGCCCCGACTGGTAGGTGTAGGCGGCCAGGATCGCGAAGGCGATGATGATCGGCAGGTGCCGGGCGATCGCGTTGTCGCCGGTCACGCCCATGGTCTTGAGCACCGCCTCGATGCCGACCAGTTGCAGCGCGATGTACGGCATGGTCGCGACGATGCCGGTGATCGCGATCAGCAGCGCCAGCACCGGCGAGTCGAACCGGGCCCGGACGAAGTCGGCCGGGGTGACGAAGCCGTGCCGGTGGGAGACCGACCAGAGCCGGCAGAGCACCAGGAAGACCAACGGATAGATCACGATCGTGTACGGCACGGCGAAGAAGCCCATCGCGCCCGCGCCGAAGACCAACGCCGGCACCGCCACGAAGGTGTACGCGGTGTACAGGTCACCGCCGACCAGGAACCAGGTGATCCAGCCGCCGAAGTTGCGCCCGCCCAGGCCCCACTCGTCGAGGTGGGCCATGTCCTTCGGGGCGCGCCACCGGGCCGCGACGAAGCCCATCGCGCTGACCAGGAGGAAGAGGAACGTGAAGACGATGATCTCGGTCAGATGATCACGCCACATCACTGCGCCTCCTTCGCTCGCGACTGCGGGGCTCGCAGGCCCGGCTCACTCCTCGCGCTCACCGGACACCCCGCTTCTTCGTCATCTGGTACACGAGCGTCGTCGTGGCCACGCCGAGCAGGATGTAGGCCAGTTGCAGCCAGTAGAAGCGCGGGAAGCCCAGGATCCGGGGCGAGTCGGCGTTGAAGAACGCCGGGATCAGCGGCACCACGATGGGGATGAAAAGCAACCAGTTCCAGGGACTGTGGTCCTTCGCCCTGGATGACGCCGTTGCCGGCGCCTCCGGTTCGGGTGCGGTCATCTGACACACCTCCGGGAGAGTCGTAGCTGCCATGTGACGGCCGGAGGCTACGACCCTGTGAGCGCAGTCACGTTCTACCGGTGGATCATCCTGCGCCGAACGGCCGCCCACCTGCGCCGAGCGGCGCGGCGGGCGGTCCGGTCAGCGGGCGGAGAGGTGCGCGGTGTCGTTGACCGAGCGGACCGCGACGCCGCCGTCGGGCCACATGTCCAGCACCGAGATGCCGGCCGCGTCCAGGTAGAGCCGGTGCAGGAAGGCGTCGCCGGCCGCCAGCGCGTCCCGCAACGCCAGCTTGATCGGCGAGACGTGCGAGACCACCACCACGGTCTCCCCGGGGTACGCCTCGAGCAGCGCCGCCACCGCCCGGTCGACCCGCTCGGCGACGGTGACGAACGACTCGCCGCCGGGCGGCGCGATCCGCGTCGAGGCGAGCCAGGCGTCCAGCTCGCCCGGCCAACCCTCGCGCACCTCGGCGAAGGTCCGGCCGTCCCAGTCGCCGAAGTCGCACTCGATCCAGTCGTCGTGCCGGCGTACCGGGACGTCGCCGAGCGCCCCGGCGATCGCCTCGGCGGTCGCCGTACACCTCGACAGCGGGGAACTGAGCACGGCCGCCACGGACGGGGCCAGCTCGGCCACCCGCGCGGCGGTGGCCCGGGCCTGGGCCCGGCCGTGCTCGGAGAGGGGCACGTCGGCGCGGCCGGCGTAGCGGTGCTGGACGGTCCACTCGGTCTCACCGTGCCGGACCAGGATCAGCCGGGTCGCGGTGAAGCTGGGCCGCGGCTCCCAGGAGGGCTTCGTGGTCGCCGGATCGGTGGCGGCGGTACGGGTGGCGGCGCGGGCGGCCACCTCCCGGGCCGCCGCGCGGGCCGCCGAGTCCGGGGCGGCCACCTCACGCGGCGGCTCCACGGCGACCGGCCGGGCCGGCTTCCCGGCGGCGGCGTCCATCGCCGCGTTGGCGAGCGCGTCGGCGTGCTTGTTGCGTTCCCGGGGGATCCAGCTGAACCGGACGGTGTCGAAGCGGTCCACCAGGGCGGCGGCCCGAGCCGCGAGCGGACGCAGCCCCGGGTGCTTGATCTGCCACCGGCCGGACATCTGCTCGACCACCAGCTTGGAGTCCATCCGGGCCTCGACCTCGGCGGCGCCCAGCTCGGCGGCGGCCTCCAGACCGGCAATCAGCCCCCGGTACTCGGCGACGTTGTTGGTGGTCGACCCGATCGCCTCGGAGCGCTCCAGCAGCACCTCGCCGGAGTCCGGGTCCCGGACCACCGCGCCGTAGCCGGCCGGCCCCGGGTTGCCCCGGGACCCGCCGTCGGCCTCGACGACGACCGCGCGCACCGCCACCGGACTACAGACCCGACTCGTTGGTGCGGACCATGATCCGCCGGCACTCCTCGCAGCGGACCACCTCGTCCGGGGCCGCCTTGCGGATCCGGGCCATGTCCGCGCCGGAGAGCTCCAGCCGGCACCCGCCGCAGCGGCCACCGGCGAGCAGGGCGGCGCCCAGCCCGGTGTCCTCGCGGATCTTCTCGTAGAGGGTGACCAGGTCGTCGGGGAGGTCGGCGGCGAGGGGCTTGCGGGCCGCCTTCTTGAACTCCTCCTCCTTGGCGATCCCGGCCAGGCTCTCGTCGCGGCGCTGCTCGGTCGCGGCCCGCCGCTCGCGCGCCTCGGCCATCCGGGCCTCGATCCCGTCGAGCACCCCCTGCGCCGTCTCGCGCTGCTCCATCAGCTCCAGCTCGGCGTCCTCCAGGTCGCCCTGCCGACGGTTGAGCGAGACCAGCTCGTGCTGGAGCGCCTCCAGCTCACGGGCCGGACCGCTGCCGGCGGCGAGCCGGACCTCGTCCTTGTCCTTGCGGGCGCGGACCTGGTCGATGTCCTTCTCCAGCCGGGCGATGTCCCGGTCCAGGTCGTCGACGGCGACCTGGGCGCGGACCCGCTGGTCCTCCAGCGCGGACAGCTCACGGGCCAGCCCTTCCAGCTCGGCCCGCTCGGGCAGGGCCCGACGGCGGTGGGCGAGCTGGGCGAGGGCGGTGTCGATGGCCTGCAGGTCGAGCAGGCGGCGCTGGACCTGGGGTTCAGCCTTCACAGTCGGGGCTCCTTGTCGTCCAGTGCGGGTGCGGCGGCATGCACGGTCCACGGATCGGTGTCCAGGTCGGACACCACGGTCTCGACGCCGAGGCCGGCCCGGAGGTGGGCGGCCAGGTCGTCCAGCCAGGGTCGTTCGGTCGCCCAGTGGGCGGCGTCCAGCAGGGCGGGCCCCCCGGCGGCCAGGTGCTCGCCGGCCGGGTGGTGCCGCAGGTCGGCGGTGAGGAAGGCGTCCACCCCGGCGGCGGTCGCTTCGGCCAGGAAGGCGTCGCCGGAGCCGCCGCTGACCGCGAGGGTACGCACGATACGCGCGGGATCACCCGCGGCGCGAACTCCCCAGGCCGTGGCGGGCAGCACGGTGGCGGCGAGCCGGGTCAGCTCGGCCAGGCTCATCGGGGCGGGCAGCTCGCCGATCCGGCCGATGCCGCGGCCCGGGCCGTCGGCCGGGGAGCCCGGCGCCGGTCGGTGCAGCGGACGCAGCCCGGTCAACCCGAACCGGGCGGCGAGCGCGTCGGAGACGCCCGGGTCCGCCATGTCGGCGTTGGTGTGCGCCACGTACAGGGCGACGCCGGCCCGGATCAGGTCGTGCACGATCCGCCCCTTGTACGTGGTCGGGGCGACCGAGGAGACCCCGCGCAGCAGCAGCGGATGGTGCGCGACGATCATGTCGGCGTCGGCGGCGAGCGCCTCGGCGACCGTCTCGGGGACCACGTCGACCACGCAGGCGACCCGGCGTACGCCGGCCGTGGGCTCGCCCAGCACCAGCCCCACCCGGTCCCACTCCTCGGCCCAGGCCGGCGGGTAACGCCGCTCCAGCTCGGCCACCACGTCGGCGACGGTCGGTGGGGCTGCGGTTGTGCTCACGGCCGGTCAGCTTACCGGCGCGCAGGGGTCGCCCGGGCCTCGCCCGCCGCCCGTGTCCCCCGGCCCGAGCCCGGGCCGGCCCCGGCGTGGTCCACACCGTTTGCGCCGTGTTGCGGTGTGCGGGTGCCCGGACACCGCGACACGCCGCAAACGGGGGGCGATGGACAAGGCTCGTCAGGCGGCCGAGGTGACGCGGGCGCGGTCACGCAGGGCGGCGATCCCCACCTCCCACGGGAACGCCTGGAGGTGCCGCTCCCCCGTGCCCGGCGCGTGCAGGGGGAAGACGTGGTCGCCGAAGAGCACCGTGGTGCCCCACTCGCGCAACCGGGCCAGGCCGGCCCGGAAGGCCGGGTGGGCGGCCATCGCGGCGTTGGTGAACGGCACCGCCACCACCGGCAGCCCCATGCCCTGCCCCTCGACCAGCAGGCCCAGCGCGAGGGTGTCGGTGATCCCTGCCGCCCACTTGTTGACCGTGTTGACCGTCGCCGGACAGACGATCATGGCGTCGGCCGGGGGCAGCAGGTCGGGGTCGCCCACGTTCTTGTAGTGGGTGCGTACCGGGTGACCGGTCTGCCGGGCCAGCGCCGCCCGGTCGACGAACTTCGCCCCGTCGGGCGTGGTCACCAGGCAGACCTCCCAGCCGTCCTGCTGGGCCAGCTCGACCAGGCGACCGACGTGGCGGGCCAGCGGCGAACCGCAGGCGATGACGTAGAGCACCTCGCGGGGCTCGCTGCTCGGGTGCGGGCCGCTCATCCGGCCGGCACCGTTCTCATACTCCGACTCCCATGTGCTCAGCCAACTCCGCTATCGGCGGAGGCGGCGCACCCCGTGTGCGACGCAGCACGTCCGACATCACCTCGTGGGCGATCGGCCGACAGCGGATCTCGGACGGGGCCAGCCGGTCGCCGCGCAGCAGCATCTCCCCCGCGTTGGCCACGTCGCCGAGCTGGGCGTAGCCACGGGCGACGTCGAGCAGGTGGTGCGCCCGCCGCTCGGGCAGCAGGGCGTTGAACGCCGGCTCCTGGATCCGCTGCTGGTGGATCTCCACCGCCCGGCCGCCGTCGCCCAGCTCGACCGCGGCGGCGGCCCGGTGCAGCTCCAGGTTGGTCGGGCCGAACGAGGTCCAGTAGTGGTTCTGGTCCCCACCGAGCAGGTTGGCCGCCTCCTCCGCGCCGTTGAGCAGGTCGTCGACCGTCGCGCAGTCGCCGATCCGGGCGGCGGCCATCGCGCCCTGGAGCAGCAGCATCCCGTACACGGAGAGCCGTCCCGGGGAGGCGTCGTTGCCACCGCCGGGGGCGAGTCGGTTGGCGATGGTGACGTTCAGCTCCAGCGCCGGACGGGCCCGACCCATGGCGACCAGGGCGTTGCAGACCCGGGTGGTGGCGATCCCGGCCAGCAGTTGGTCGTCGGCGCGCTGGGCGACGGCCATCGACCGGTCGGCGGCGAGCCAGGCCAGGTCGCACTCGCCGAGCTTGCGCAGCACCGACGAGGCGATCTGGTAGACCTGCCCGAGCAGGTGCGCGGCCTCCTGGGCCTGGTCGCCGCGGTAGCCGGCGTCGGCGGCCTGCGCGTCGCGCAGCAGCTTCGGCAGCGCGCGAGTCAGCATGCCGTAGCGGCCGTACTGGTAGGTGAGCCAGGCGTGGTTGACCGCCTTGCGCATGTCGGCCAGGGGCGGCGGGAACGGCGCGGCGTCGAAGTACGCGCTCATCGAGTCGTACCGCTCCAGGGCGGCCCGGATCTCCTGCACCTCGATCTGGTCGATGCAGTTCAGCGCGTCGGTCCGCCGCTCCGGGTCCTTGCCGAGCAGCAGCTGCACGTCGACCTGGAGGATGTCGGCGATCTCGTAGAGCACGGAGAACTTGTCCAGCCGGCGCACCCCGCGCTCGACCTTGTCCACCCAGCTCTTCGACTTGCCGAGCCGGTCGGCGAAGACCTGTTGCGACATCTTGCGCCGCCCGCGCCAGTACGCCACTCGCCGGCCTATCGGAAGCTCGTCCATCTCCCTGTCCCTCCCCCTGGTGTCCGCCCGGCCGGTGTCCGGAGGCTCCCCCGCGGGATCCGTCCGTCCCAGGTTTTCGCTGGTCGCACAGGTTGTACGTCAGCCGTACAGCCAGTCCTCGTAGTTTTCGTGCAAGTTGCACGAGCCTTTCGTCAGCTCAACGATCGCGGGTTACGGCAGTGACGGTGCTCGACATGTGACCTGGCGGGACATCCCGTCACGGCGAGGGGAGATCACGGACATGTGGGGCAACGTCGGACCGCGGGTCGCCCAGCTGTCACCGATCGAGCGGGTCCGGCTGCGCCGGATCGCCGTGCGGTACGCCGTACACGGCTGGGCCGTGACCCCCGGCGCCTGCCTGGCCCGCAGCCGCTTCGTCTGCGGTCGCGCCGGCTGCCCCACCGTCGGCTGCCACCCGGCGCTGGAGGACTGGGAACACGGGGCGAGCGCCGACCCGGCCCGGGTCGCTACCTGGTGGCGCAGCCGACCGCACGGGGTGCTGCTGCCCACCGGGCGGGCCTTCGACGTGCTGGAGGTGCCGGCGCACCTGGGCCGGCACGTGCTCGACGCGCTCCCCACCCACCCGGCCGGTCCGGGCGTACGCGGCCCGGTGCTGGTCACCCCGACCGGGCGGTGGATGTTCCTGGTCCGCACCGGTGACCCGCTCCGACCCGAGCTGGAGCACTGCTTCCACGTGGTGCACCACGGACCCGGGTCGTGGATCCCGGCGCCGCCGACCCGGCTGCCGGAGGGCCCGGTGCGGTGGGCGGTCGCCCCCGAGCAGGCCCGCTGGCAGCTGCCCGACTCGTACCTGGTGCAGAACGCCCTGATCGACGCGCTGCGGGCGAGCGGCGTGACCCTCACCCCGGAGCTGCTTCCCGGCCAGCTCCCGCTGCCCCGCCGGGGCCACTGAGTCGGCACGGGTCGACCATCGGGCAGCGTCCCGGGCGGCGCCGGACTCGTTGCACCGGGTGAGGGCGCGGTCGCGCCGGGAACGGGGGTACGTGATGTCCACGGACGACGCGGCACGGCACGCCGAAGGCGCCGAGCCACCACCGCACCACGGGCGCGCGCGCCGCTGGTCGGGCACCCGCCCGGGCGGCTCCCGCCCCGGCCGGTCCCGCCCGACCGGCTCCCGCCCCACCGGCACCCGCCGCCCCGCCCGCTGACCACGCCCGGCACCGCACCGGGGTCAGGTGGTCAGGGGGAGCTTGGTGGAGTGCAGGAGGCGGCGGTCGTCGGTGACGACGGCGTGCAGGTGGTCGGGGAGACGGTCGAGCCAGCCGATGCCGGCCGCGCCCATCGCCACCGCCGCGGTGGCGTACGCGTCGGCGACGCCGAGGTCCGCGCCGAGCACGGTGACCGAGCGCAGGCCCCGGGCCGGCTCGCCCCGGCGCGGGTCGATCACGTGGTGGCCCCGCTCGTAGACGCCCGAGGTGGCGACCGCCAGGTCGGTGCCGGTGAGCACCAGGCAGGTGGCCGCCGGGTCCCAGGGGTGTCGCACGCCGATCCGCCACGGCCGCCCGGCCGACGAACGGCCCCGGACCCGGATGTCGCCGCCGGCGTTGAGGCAGTGGTTCACCGCGCCCGCGGCGACCAACCGGTCCGAGGCGACCTGCGCCGACCACCCCTTGACGTACCCGGACGGGTCCAGCCGGCCGGTGGCGTACGCGTCGAAGAAGCCGTCGGTGGCGCCCCACAGGTCGGCGCAGCGCTCCAGCACCGCCCGCAGGTCGGCCGACGCCTCGGCGAGCGCCAGCTCGCCCCGGTCCAGCCGGCACACCTCGCTGTCGTCGCGGTACGTGCTGAACCGGGCGTCCACCTCGCGCAGCCAGTCGAAGGTCTCCTCGGCCAGCTCGTGCAGGGTCGCGGCGGGCAGGTCGTCGGCCAGGTCGAGGCTGATCGCCGTACCCATGATCTGCTCGACCCGGCGCAGGCCGGGCCGGGTCGCCGCCGGCACGGTCAGAACGCCCGGTCGATGGCGCCCTGCAACGACCGCTGGTACGCGTTGCTGGTCGCGGTGGCGGTGGCGACCGTGTCCAGGTTGGCGCTCTGGAGATCGACCACGTCGCCCTGGGTCCCGCTGTAGGCGGCATTCACCTTGCTGCTGCGCTGGGCGGACTGGCCGCCCTCCGGCAGGTAGCCGACCGCGTCGACGATCTTGTTGCCGGTGACGGTGATCTGCACGGTCGCCGTGCCGTACTCGTAGGAGATCTCCGGGCCGAAGACCGTGTGGGTGGTGCTCTTCGGCGGCGCGGCCCGGGTGGTGCGCGGCGCGGCCGTGGTGCTCCGCGGCGCGGCGGTGGTGCTGCGGGTGCCGGACGGGGTGCGGCCGGCGGTCGGCTTCGCCGACGGGGCGGCCCCGCGCGCGGCGGCGGTCGGGCTGGGCGCCGCGCCCCGGGCCGGCTCGCCCGGGGTGGCCGGCGCCTGGGCGACGGGGACGTCCTGGGCGGCCTGGCCGGCGCCGGGTGCGCCCTTGAGCACCACCAGCACGGTGGTGCTGGCGGCGAGACCGGTGACCGCGAGGAGCGCGCGACGCATCAGGTGGTGCCTTCCTACAGCTCGAAGGGGGCCAGGTGGATCTGCCGGCGGGGCACGCCGGCGGCGCGCAGCACCCGCACCGACTCCGCCACCAGCCCGGACGGGCCGCACAGGTAGACGTCGCGGCGGGCCAGGTCCGGCACCAGCCCGCGCAGCCCCTCTGGGCTCATCACCTGGCGGGGGCCGGGGTCGTCGCGGCGGCCGACGACGTACCAGACGGAGGTGTGCCGGGCCTGCGCCAGCCAGTCCAGCTCGTGGTGCAGCAGCACGTCGGCCGGGGTACGGGCGCGGTAGATCAGCGCGGCGCCGGGCGGCAGCTCCTCCAGCATCGCCCGCAGCGGGGCGATGCCGCTGCCCCCGGCGATCAGGAGGGCCCGCTCCCGGGTGCGGTGTGCGGCGGTGAAGGTGCCCGACGGGCCCTCCGCCCAGACCCGGGTGCCGGCGTCGAGGTCGCGCAGGTCGGCGGTGTGCCCGCCGACCACCTTGACGGTCAGCCGCAGCCAGCGGCCGTTGGCGGCGGCGGAGAGCGAGAACGGGTGCGACTGCCACCAGCAGCCCGGGGTGAGGAAGCGCCAGCGGAAGTACTGCCCGCCGAGCATGTCCAGCTGGTTGAGGCGCCGACCGGTCAGGTAGATGGAGACGGTGTCGGGGCTCTCCGCCACCACGTCGGCGACCCGCAGCCGGTGCCGCAGGTTCAGCCGCAGCGGAGCGACCACCCGACCCCAGACCAGGGCGGCGACCACCAGCAGGTACGCGGTGATCCAGCCGGTGCGCACCGGTCCCGGGGAGTAGAGCTGGGCGCCGTTGCTGAACTGGTGGGCGTAGCCCAGCAGCAGGGCGAGATAGCTGGTCAGGTGCAGGTGGTACCAGAGCTCGTAGGGCATCGCCCGGCGGATCGCCCGGATACCGGTGAAGCCGACCGCCACCATGATGCCGGCCGCGACGAACGCGGAGACCATGTCCTCGTAGTCGCGCAGCAGCGCGCCGACCTGGCCGGGGACCGAGTTGCCCTCCACCTTCGCGTAGCCGACGGTGAGCAGCGACAGGTGCGCCAGCACCGCGACCAGCAGGGTGGCGCCGACGTCCCGGTGCAGTTTGGAGATCCGCTCGCCGCCGAGCGTGCGTTCCAGCACGCCGAGGCGGCTCATCATCAGCACCTGGACCAGCAGCAGGTAGCCGGCGACCAGGCCGGTGATCCGGCCGCCCGCGGTGAGCACGTCGGCGGTGCCGGCCAGCGAGCCGGCCGGGGTGTCCCGCCACCAGGGCAGCACGGCGGCCACCAGGCCGAGCCAGAAGAGCGCCGCCAGGGCCCGCCGCCCGCCCGGCCCGCGGCGTGGCAGCGCCGGGGGCAGAGGCGGGGGCGGGGGTACGGGGGCAGCCGATCGGCCGCCGTACGGGAGCTCGCTCCCGCTACGACGGCCGGCGGCGTGGAGGTCCTGGTACGTCACGCGTAGAGCTTCATGGGGGTGTACTTCTGCCTCGGGAAGATCTTGTCCACCTCCGCGTTGGTCAGGCCGAACCGGCCCTGCGCCACGGCTCCGTAGACGTTGAACATGTTGTTGTACTCGGGTACGTCGCCGGAGTCCAGATCGTTCAACCCGTTCCAGTTACCGAGCAGCGACCCGGCGAGCTTGCGGCCGGACAGGATGGTGACCACCCCGCCGTGGCCGTGGTCGGTGCCGCCGCCGTTGGAGGCGACCCGGCGTCCGAACTCGCTGGACACCATGATCGTCACGTCGGCGGCCTTGTCGCCCAGGTCGGTGAAGAACGCGGCCATCGCGCTCGCCAGCTCGTTCAGCCGCTGGTGCAGCTGGCCGCCCTCCCGGGTGCCCTGGTTCTCGTGGGTGTCGTAACCACCCATGCCCACCGTGGCGACCCGGACGTTCGCCCCGCCCTTGATCAGCTGGGCGAGCTGCTGGAACGCGCCGCCGACGCCCTCGTACCGGACGCCCTCGGCCGGCTGGTACGGCTTGGCGGCGAGCCGCTGCGCGGTCGCCAGCGCGCCCATGCCGTCGAGCACCGCCTCCTCCACCGGGTGGTTGATCCCGGTGAACAGGCCACGGATGGCCTTCTCGGTGGCCGCCCGGTACTTGTCGTCGCCGTTGAGCCGCAGCGAGCCGACGCTGTTGAGCGAGATCGCGCCGTTGTTGCCCACCAGCGACCGGGGCAGTGTGCTGCCGATGCCGACGCTGCGGAACGCGGTGCCCTTGCCGAGCGTGTCGACCAGGCCGTCCAGCCAGCCCCGGCCGCCGGTCTCGCTGGGCAGGCCGCCCAGGTTGCAGGCGTCCGCCGCCTGGAAGTGGCTGCGGGACAGCCGCTCGTCGGAGACCGCCGGGATGAAGCCGAGCTGACCGGCCTTGAGCCACTGCTCCAGCGGCTTGAACGCGCTGGTCAGCTTGAAGCCGCGGCCCACGGCCAGCGAGTCGTCACCGAGCAGCAGGTCGGGCCGGGCCTTGCCGAGCACCGGGTCGTCGGCCGGGGCGACCACGCTCAGACCGTCCAGCCCGCCGTAGAGGAAGACGTGGATCAGCGTGCCGGTCTTGGTCGCCGCGAACGACGCCGAGGTGGTGACGAACTGGGCGGTCGCCAGCGCGGTGGCGGTGGCGGCGGCGCCGGCGACGAAGGTCCGCCGGGTCACGCCGCGACCGTCCTGCTGGGCCTCCTCCAGGTCCTCCAACCGGCGGTAGCGGTCCCGCTCGGCGGCGTTCTCGGCGGCGACGACGTCCGCCTCCGCGCGCAGCAGCGCCTCGGCCGGGTTGTCGGCCAGCCGCCGCAGGTCGGGGCATTCGGGGTGCAGGGGGAACGTGTGCACAGTCTTCTCCATCGGGTGCCTCACCGGAGGTGGTGCTGGGGGGAAGCGAGGATCGCCCGCGCGACGGCGGTGATGGCCCCGTTGAACGTGGCGTCGACCTTCGCGGTCGCCGGCACACCGGCGACGCCGAGGATCAGGCTCTTCTCCTTGGCGCTGAGCTTCTGGTGCACCAACCGCTGGGCCAGCGCGTCCACGTACGCCCCGGCGGTCGCCGGCGGCTTCGCCACCAGCTTCTCCGGCTTGGTGAACGTGAACTGGGTGCGGTAGCCGGCGACCAGTTCCCCGGCCTCGTTCCAGCCGTTGACCATCGTGCCGGCGGAGGTCCAGGCGACGTAGACGTCCGGGTAGCCGTCCGGGGTGGGCTGACCCAGCGGGTACTGGCCCAGCTCGCGCAGCTTGTCCTGGATCTGCCGCAGCCCCTGGGCGAACGCGGTGCGCCGGCTGTCGCCCGGCTTGAACCCCGGCGCCGCCTCGGGCGAGACGCCGAGGGTCCGGTAGGTGGCGACCAGGTACTCCATCGGCCGGCGCACCTTCTGCCCCACCGACGCCCAGAACTCCGAGGAGCTGAAGAGCGTCATCAGCAGCGGCTTCACCATGCCCTTGTTGATGGTGTACGTCTTGGCCAGCCGGTCCACCAGGGACTTCGGCGGGGTGTCGGAGACGAACCGGGTGGCCAGGCTGCGCGCCACGTACTGGGCGGTCGACGGGTGCAGCGCGATGTAGGTGAGGTACGCGTCGATGACCTGGTCGGCGGTCTTCGGGTCGGCGGAGTTGTTGGGGTGGCTGAACCCGAGGATCTTCACCTTGCCCAGGTAGTGCCGGTCCGGGCGGAAGACGTACTCCCCGTCGTTGACGCTGCGGCCGGTCTGCAGCAGGGCCGCCTGCCGGACGTCCTTCTCGGTGTAGCCGCCGTCGACGCCGACCGAGTAGAGCTCCAGGTTCTCCCGGGCGAGGTTCTCGTTGACCGCCTTCGCGCTGGAGTCGACCTGGTTCAGGTAGAGCAGCAGCGCGGGATGCTTGTTCGCGGCCACCAGCATGTCCGGGTAGCTGCCCAGGGCGTGCTTGCGGATGACGTCGCGGTCGAAGGAGTTGCGGTACACCTCACCGCCGTCGAAGTCGCCGGCGACGTGCAGGAAGTCGTTCCAGAAGTCGACCATGACCTCGAAGAGCTGCCGCTCCGACCAGATCTGCCGGGCGAGGGTGGCGTCCACCATCTCCCGCTCCGGCTGCGCGCCCCGCTCGTTGAGCTGGTCGCGCTGGTCGCGCAGCTGGCGGGTGCTCAACTTGAGGGTGGGCAGGTCGGCCAGCTTCAGCTCGGCCCGGCTGGGGGCGATCTTCTCCGGGTCCAGCTGCGCGCGGAGCCAGCCGTCGATGCCCATCCGCTTGATGTCGGCGAGCACCTTGGGCGTGGCGCCGAAGGTGGCCCGGCTGGCGAGGTGCCGGATCGGGTCCTTCGCGAGGACCGTCTTCACCGTCACCGGGGTCTCCGCGGCGGCGGCGGCCGGGCCGGAGAAGGTGCGGCCACCGGCGGGGGCGTTCTTCTTCAGCGCCGCGCCGGCTCGGGAGCCCATGTAGCTCTCGTTCTGCTCGGTGTAGGTGCGCACCGTGCTCGGCTGCTGGCCGCTGGGACGCGCGGCGGTGCCGTCGGTGACGGTGGTGCCGGTGGCGTCACCGGCGATCCGCGCCTCGTCGCCGACGAACAGGCCACGGACCTGGGGGCTCATCCCCAGCGCGACGCCGCCGGCGACCACGGCGGCGGTGCCGCCGAGCGCGACGAGGGCACGCCGCCGGCCCACCTGGTCACCACCACGGTCGCCGTTGTCGTCCAGGTTGGGCAGTCCGGTGCCGGCGGGCTGCTGGAACGACTGCCGGCCGAGCCCCTGCGGGCCGACCCACTGCGGTCCGCGGGCGGGCGGCGGGGCGGGATGTCCGGCGTGGACGTACTCGGCGTGCGGGGCGCTCTGGCCGCCGTAGGGGTGGGCGGTCTGGTAGCCGTACGGCGTGGGGCCGGGCGCGTCGCGGTACCCGTCCGCGGTGGGGTGCTGTCGCCCGTCCCAGCCGCGGTCGTCCCGCGCTCGGCGTGGTGGCACATTCTGGTCGGCCATGTACCAATCCCGTTTTCTTCAAGGCGCCGACACGCTGCGACCGGGGCGGGGCGGAGGGTGCGGCGACTGTTGCCTGAGGAGTTGCTACGGGAAAGTAGCCAAGGGGTTGGACGCCTTCAAGGCGCTCGATCGCCCGCCAGGACCGCACTTAAGCCAGTACTCAGCACGCAGCGCCGTGGGTGGATTTCGGCCGGGCCGGGCCCGGACGTCCGGAGCAGGCACGACACGTACGCCGACGGCCCGGACGTAACGTTTCGCCCCCACGCGGCGCTGATGGCGCCGTTCACGGGCACAGGCAAACTTAAGGATCGGATAAGCCTGCGCTGAGGTCGCCGCGAGGTCCGGGGGCGGGTAGCGGCAGGCGGCAAAGTAGCAGCGACGCGAGGGCGTGAGCCGCCGCCGCAGCGGGTAAGCCGCCGGACCGCTGAAGCCGTGAGGGGAAGGCACCGCCATGCTCAGCAAAGAGGATCAGCGCAGATTCGACCAGATCACCCGCCAGCTCCGGGAGAGCGATCCGAAGTTCTTCGCGAGACTCGACCATCGGGCGCGAGCCCGACGTGGACGGCTGCTGATGCTGCTGACGATCGTGCTCTGGGCGTCGCTGCCGGCGATGACCGTGCTGGCCGGACGGATGGCCGGCGCGATCTGCGCCGTGGTGTTGGCGGTCAACGCCGGTCTCATGTGGCGCTTCCGCCGCCGCTGGCTGTGACACCGCCGGCTCTGCCACGCCGCAGGTCCTGGACAGCGGGCGCTCGTGTGGACCGCCAGCTGTCCAGGATCCGGCGGGCACGCAACCGCACCGGCTCGCCGCGCTCCACACCGGCCCGGGCGTTACCACCGCGGTCCTCGTGCCCGGTGCGCTCCTCGTGCCCGGCCGCGAACCTCGCCCGGTGCGGCCCTCGTATCCGGGCCCTCTTGTCCGCCGTGACCCCAGTCCGGCGCGGCCGGCCTGTACGGTCCTGGCGTCCGGCGCGACCCGCGTGTGCGGTCCTGGCGTCCGGTGCTACCCGCGTGTGTGGCCCTGGGGTCCGGTGCGAACCCGCGCCCCCGGTGCGCCCCAGGACCGGATGACGCCAACGACTCAAGCGGCCCTCGCGTCCGCTGCGCCCTTTGGACCTGATGACGCGAACGACTCACGCGGCGCGCGGTGGGTGAGTCGCTTGACGTCATCAGCTCCAAAGCGTCCGGAACGGACATGGCCGACGACCGGAATCCGGCCCCGCCGCCGCGCCACACGGCGGCGGGGCCACGCAGGCCGAGAGCCCCGCAGGCCAGCTTCGCGCAGGCCAGGCCAGGCCAGCAGGCCGCGCCTGCGCGGCCAGGCGGGCCGCGGTCAGGACCGGTGCGTCCTTTAGAGCTGATGACGCGAACGACTCACGGCGGCGTGGGGTGGGTGAGTCGTTGACGTCATCAGCTCTAAAGCGTCCGGAGGGGTGATGGCCGACGACCGGAATCCGGCCCGCCGCCGCGCCACACGGCGGCGGGGCCACGCAGGCCGAGCCACGCAGGCCAGCTTCGCTCAGCCCAGCTTCTCAGGGCATGAGGCGCAGGCCAGGCCAGCAGGCTGGGGTCGCGCCGGGCCGGCCCGCAGGCCGGGTTCGCACAGGCCGGGCCAGCAGACTGGGGTCGCGCCGGGCCGGCCCCCGCAGGCCGGGTTCGCACAGGCCAGGCCAGCGGGCCGGGATCGCACAGGCCGGGCAAGGCCAGCAGGCCGATCCGCGAGGGCAGGCGGGCCGCGGTCAGGATCCGTCGAAGGTCCGGTACGCCCGGCGCAACCGCTCCAGCAGGCCCGGACCACCGATCGCCGGGGCGGGTGCGCCGAGCTGCCGGAGCAGCAGTTCCGCCCCGGTGGCCAGGGTGGGCGGCCGGTCCGGCAGCGGCACGGGAGGCAGCCAGAAGCGGTCGACCGCCTCGTCCAGCGGCGCGGAGGGCAGGTCCGCGAGCACCCGCGCCGCCCCGGCAGCCGGTGGCGGTTGCGGTGGTGGCGCCGCCGTGGCCGTCGGCGCCCGGCTGGGCGCATCCGGCGCCGCGTCGGATGTCGCGTCCTGAGCGGACGATGTGGTCACGTCGCCGCCGGCGCGCAGCGCGCGGAGCCGGTCCAGCAGCTCGGCCCGGCTGCGGCCACGCCAGTGCAGCAGCTGGAACGGGTCCGCGTCGAACGCCTCGGCGAGCAGGTAGAAGGTCGCCGCCAGGTGCTTGCACGGCACCGCGAAGTCGGGACAGCTGCACCGCTGGGTCAGCTCTGCCACCCCGGCCGGGAAGAGCGGCGCGCCCGCCTCGGCGAAGACCTCCTCCAGCTCGGCCGGGAGGTCACCGGCGAGCAGCCGGGCGCTGAAGAACGCCTGCCCGGCCAACTCCCGCTCGACCCGCTCCCACAGCGCCGGGGGGAACGGCGCCAACGCGATGCCGACCCGGTACGGCTCGGCCCGGGAACCCTGGACGGTGGCCTCGACCCGACCGGGCGTGACGTCGAGCCGGAGCACCTGGCCGCGCCGCGCGTACGACCGGCCCCGGGTCAGCCGGGTGCCGAGAGCGAAGGACTCGAGCACCTCCAGGAAGCGCCGCGACCACCAGGAGACGCCGATCGCTCCCCGGGTGCTCCGCGCCTTCAGGCCACCGTCGACCCGGCGTGGCCGGCCGAAGTCGGCGAACCGACCACCGGCCGCGCCGCCGTCGGGTCCCGGGGCGGCGGGGCGGGTCACTCGACCACCGCCCCGGCCTCCAGCGCGAACAGCTCGCGCAGCTGGGCGGTGGAGAGTTCGGTGACCCACTGCTCGCCGCTGCCCACCACGGACGCGGCCAGGCCACGCTTCTCGGCGATCATCGCGGCCACCTTCTCCTCGACGGTCCCGGCGCAGACGAACTTGCGCACCTGCACCCGCCGGCGCTGACCGATCCGGAACGCCCGGTCGGTCGCCTGGTCCTCCACCGCCGGGTTCCACCACCGGTCGACGTGGACGACGTGGTTGGCCGCGGTCAGGGTGAGTCCGGTGCCGCCGGCCTTGAGCGAGAGGACGAAGAGCGCCGGGCCGTCCGGGGACTGGAAGCGGGTGACCATGGCGTCCCGGTCGGCCTTGCCCACACCACCGTGCAGGAAGAGCACCTCGCGGCCGAACCGGGCCGACAGGTGCCCGCGCAACATCCCGCCGAACTCGGCGTACTGGGTGAAGAGCAGTGCCTTCTCCCCGGCGGCGAGCACCTCGTCGACGATCTCCTCCAGCCGTTCCAGCTTGCCGGAGCGCCCGGGCAGCGCCGACCCGTCGCGCAGCAGCTGCGCGGGGTGGTTGCAGACCTGCTTGAGCCGGGTCATGGTGGCCAGCACCAGGCCGCGCCGCTCCATCCCGTCGCTGGACTCGATCTTCGCCAGCATGTCGTCGACGATCGCCCGGTAGAGCGAGGCCTGCTCGGCGGTCAGGTTGCAGAGCACCTCCATCTCCAGCTTCTCCGGCAGGTCGGAGATGATCGAGGAGTCGGTCTTGAGCCGACGTAGCACGAACGGGCCGGTCATCCGACGCAGCCGGGCCGCGACCTCGGCGTCGCCGTGCCGCTCGATCGGCACCGCGTACGACTGCCGGAAGCTCGACGCCGGGCCGAGCAGCCCCGGGTTGGCGAACTGCATGATCGACCACAGGTCGGCCAGCCGGTTCTCCACCGGCGTACCGGTGACCGCGACCCGGTGCCGCGCGGGCAGCGCGCGGACCGCCTCGGCCTGCCGGGTCGAGGCGTTCTTGATCGCCTGCGCCTCGTCCACCACCACCCGGTGCCAGCCCACGGAGGCCAGCTCGACGGCGTCCCGGGCGGCCACCGAGTAGGTGGTCAGCACCAGGTCGGCAGCGTGCACCGCCTCGGTGAACTCCGCCCCCCGGGCCCGCTCCGCGCCGTGGTGCACGTGGACGCGCAGCCCCGGCGTGAACTTCGCCGCCTCCCGCTGCCAGTTGCCGACCAGCGACATCGGGCAGACCAGCAGGGTCGGTCCGGCCTCCGGCGGGTCCCCGGCCAGCAGGGCGAGCAGCTGCACCGTCTTGCCCAACCCCATGTCGTCGGCGAGCACCCCGCCGAGCCCGAGCGACTGGAGGAAGGCCAGCCAGGCCAGCCCCCGCCGCTGGTACGGCCGCAGCGTGCCGGTGAAGCCCGGCGGCGGGTCCAGCGGGGTGAGTCGCCGCTCGGCCTGACCGGCGAGCAGATCACCCAGCGGGCCGTCGGCGGTCACCTCCAGCACCGGTAGCGCGTCGGGTTGCTCCGCCCCGGCCAGGCCCATCCGGAGCAGGTCGGCGACGGTCAGCTCGCCGGAGGAGCGGAGCAGTCGCAGGCCGGCGGCGAGCCGCTGCGGGTCCAGCTCCACCCACCGGCCGCGCAGCCGTACCAGTGGGGTCTTCAGCTCGGCCAGCGCGGCCAGCTCGTCCTCGCCGATGGACTCGTCGCCGAGCGCCACCTCCCAGCGGTAGTCGACCAGCGCGTTCAGCCCCAGCCCGCCGGAGCTGGTGGCCACCGTGCCCGGCGCGGTGCGGCTACGGGCCTGCAACCGGGCGCCGAGCCGCGCCGACGGCCGCCGCCACCAGGACGGCAGCAGCACGCCGAAACCGGCGGCGTGCAGCACCGGCGCGCCGTCGCGGAGGAACCGGTGCGCGCCCTCGACGTCCAGCTCCAACCCTTCGGGGGCGGGGGTGCGCAGCGCGTCGTCCAGCTCCGGCCAGAGCCGCCCGGCCCGGCCCAGCTCGGCCAGCAGAGTCTCCTGCGGGCTGTCCAGCCGGCCGACCAGCCCCGGCACGGTCTCCGGCGCCCGCCACACCTGTCCGGCGTCAACGTGCAGGCCCGGCTCGTCGGCGGCCTGCAGGCCGAACTCGATGCGCCAGCGGCCGGCCGGACGGACCACGGTCGCCGGGTCGGCCGGCACCACCACCAGCGGATCGACGACCTCGTCCTCCGCCGGCTCGACCAGCCGGAAACTGGCCCGTACCGCGCCGCCCGCGGCGTCCCGCTGCCAGGCGTCCAGCTCGGTGCGGAGGGTGGCCAGCGCGGCCGGCTCGGCGGTGAACGCCCGGTCGGTGCCGGTCAGCGCGGTCAGCCAGCCCGCCACCGCGCCGATGCGCCGGCCACCCCGCGCCAGGTCGGTGTCGGAGAGGGCGACCCGGGCAGCGGCGTCGGTCAGCGCGTCCAGGGCGTCCGCCACCAGCGCTCCCGGCCCCGGGCCTCCGGGTCCGGCCCCGACGCCGGCCCGGCCAGCCACGCCGGCCCGGCCAGCCACGCCGGCCCGGCCAGCCACCACGCCCCGGTCGGCCGCGCTGGCCCGGTCGGCCACGAACCGGTCCGCGGCGTCGGCCGGATCAGCGCTGGTGGCGGCGCGGGCGGCCGGGGGCAGGGCCAGCGCCAGCGAGCGCGCCCAGCCGGCGTCGGTCCCGGTGAGCAGCGGTCGCCAGGCCGCCCAGGCCGTGACGTGGTCGCCCGCCACCCCGTCGGGCCGGCCCGTGGCCGGGTGCGGCTGGTCGGTGAGGACGGGCAGCAGCCGCCCCCGGGCGACCAGGTCGACCGCGAAGTCGGCCAGGCCGGCGAGGTGGCGCAGGGTGGCCCCGGGCACCGCGGCGCAGGTGTCGAGGGCACGCAGCAGGGTCAACGCGTCGTCCGGGGCGTACCTCAGGACGGGGACGCGCCAGCCGGCGAGGGTGACCGGACCGCGGACCGGTTCGGCGGTGCCGCGGACCAGCTCCGGTGAGTCCAGCGGTGAGCCGGCGCGGGTGGGGAGGGTGAGCAGCGCGGACCCGGCCCCGGCCGGGACGTCGCCGAGCGCGGCGGCCAGGGTGGCGTGGTCCGCCGCGTACGGGTGGGGACGTTCGCGTGGGGCGCGACCGGGACGGCGCGGGGCCCGGGCCGGCAGCGAGCTGTCCTCCGCCCAGACCGCCAGACCGGCGCCGACCAGCCACAACCCGTGGATGACCAGCACACGCTCCCCCTCGTTGACGCCCGCTGCCAGGATAGGCGGCGGCCGGCTACCGTCGGCGCCATGGTCGACCTCCTCGTGATCGGCGGGCTGGGGGTGGATCTACGGGTACGGGTGCCGGAGATCCCACTGCCGGCCGCCGATTCGCTCACCGTCCCCCCGATCGACATCCGGATCGGCAACACCGGCGCCGGGGTGGCCCTGGCCGCGGCCGCGCTCGGGCTGCGGGTGACGGTGGTGGACGTGCTCGGCGCCGACCCGGCCGGGGAGGTGGTCCGCGCCGCGCTGGCCCGCAGCACGGTGCGGTCGGTGCTGGCCGACGACCCCGGGGGGATCCGCCGGTCGGTAAACCTGGTCGACCCGACCGGGCGGCGGATGTCGCTCTACGACCCCCGCCCCTGGGGCGGTGGGGACCCGTTCCCGCCGGACGAGCTGGCGGAGCTGGTCCGGGAGGCGGCGCACGTCCACGTGTCGATCATGGATTGGGCGCGGGACCGGCTGCCGGTGCTGCGCGACGCGCTGGCCGACCACGCCGCGCTCTCCACCGACCTGCACGACTGGGACGGCGGGAACCCATACCACCGGCCGTTCGCGGAGGCCGCCGACCTGGTCTTCGTCAGCGGCGTACGGCTGGGTGACCGGGCCGCCGCCCTCGCCGCCGGGCTGGCGCCCCGCACGGTCGTGGTGACCCGGGGCGCGGACGGCGCCGACCTGTACCCGGGTGACGGCACGTCGACCCCGGTTCCGGCCACCGTGCCGCCCGCGCCGGTGGTGGACACCAACGGCGCGGGGGACGCCTTCGCCGCCGGCCTGATCGCCGGCCGGCTGCGGGGCGCGTCCCTGCCGGAGGCGGCGGGGTACGCCGCGCGGGTGGCCGCCGCCGCCTGCACCCGGGACGGCATGGAGTACCCGCCCGGCCTGCTGCCGCGCCCCTGACGCGCACCGGCGGCCCGCTGCCCCGGCAAACCCTGCGAGGCGGCGGCCGCCGGGGCAGGATGGGCCCATGGCATCAACGGTGAGGATCCCCCTGGCGGACGGCCCGGCCGACGGCGAGACGGTCGACGTGGAACTGGACCCCAACGACCGGCCACCGCTGACCCACCACCACCTCGGCGCGGAAGGGCTGGCCGACGCCCACATCTACGAGCTGGAGTCGGCCGGGGGCGACCAGCAGTGGTGCTACCGCTGGCGGGGACCGGCGATCTGAGCCCTCCCCGACCGGGACGGTCAGGCGGTCATCCTGGTCAGGGCGCGGGTGCGCAGGCTCTCCAGCACGGCCCGGGTGACCTGGGAGGTGCCGCGGGCCTCGTCGCAGACCTCGGCTACCCGCCGGGCGGTGGCCTCCGCGCGGGCCTCCCGCTCGTCCCAGAGCTGGTCGACCTCCGCCAGCAGCGGCCCCTCGACCTCCCGTTCCACGCCGCGCAGCGCCGGCACCCCGAGCCGCTGGGCCAGGTCGAAGACCTTCCCGGCGTACGGCAGCGGCAGGAACGGCGTGCCCACCATCGCCGCGAAGATCAGGAAGTGCAGTCGCATGCCGACCGCCAGGTTGAAGTGCTTCATCAGGCCGAGCACCTGCCGGGGCGAGTAGTCGCCGTGCAGGATCCGCCCCCGGTCGGCGGCGACCATGTGGGACATCACTCCGTGCGAGTGCCGGATGTCGTCGCGTTCCATCGGCACGAAGAGCACGTACGCGTCGATCCGGTGCACCAGGAAGTCGCTGATCTGGGCGAGCAGCCGGTGGTACCCGTCGACGTCGAGCCGCTCGGCGGCCCGGCCGGGTTCCCGGACGCTCAGCCCGACCAGCCGCTTGCCGGCGGGCACGCCCTCCTCGCGGAGCAGCCGGGTGGGAAAGTCCTCGGGTTGGAGCAGGAACGCCGGGTCGGCGGTGACGGTGATCGGGTTGAGCAGCCCCGCCTCCTCCAGCACCATCCGGGACTCCTGGTCCCGTACGGTCACCTGGGTGGCGCCGGCCAGGGTCTCCCGCACCATGCCGGTGTCCACGGCGTCGGAGAGCGGCCCGACCCCCACCGCGTACGTCAGCAGCGGCAGGCCGCGTTCCTGGGCGACCCGGACGACCCGCAGGTAGCGACGGGCCTCCCGGTCGTACAGGATGCCGCCGCCGCCCAGGATGAGCAGGTCCAGTTGGGCCAGCACCTCGGCGGAGTCGACCCGGCTGACCCCTTCCCAGGGCACCGCCTCCACGTCCGGGTGGGCCAGCGCGGTGTGCGCCGGGTTGCGGGAGAACACGATGATCCGGGCGTTGGGCTCCTGGGCACGCAGGTCGTCCAGCAGGCCGGTGAGGATGGCCTCGTCGCCGAGGTTGCGTCCGCCGTACGAGCCGAGCACACCGATGGTCAGTCCGGCGCCGTCTGTCATGCCTCACTCCTCCCCGGGGGTGTCCGGGGCGGGTTCCCGCTGGCCGCAGCCCCATACCTCAGGCTGGGACGAGCAACCGGGACACCATGGCGGAGACCACCTCTTAGGGGTGGAACCCGGCATCGATGCTCGGTGGTGATCGAGCCACCTACGACCCGGCCCTGAAGATCGGCGTCACCAGCGTGACGGCAGGGACATCTGGCTCTGCGGCGGCGGACAGCTCGCCGGGCAAGCTCCTGCCGGAGGTGGACGAACTGGTCGTCAAGGTCAACCCCGTCGTGGTGGGCAGCGGTGTGGTCGTGCTGCGCTACCGGGCCGGGTAACCCGGTTGCCCACCGGGCCCGGCCTCGGCGACCGTGGACGGATGAGGGAGCTGGTGAGGACCCGGATCGGCTGGACCGACCTGCCCGACCACGTCCGGTCCGCCGTGGAGGGGATCCTCGGCGACCGGGTGGTCGAGGCGGTGTCGCAGCCGGGCGGCTACTCCCCCGGCACCGCCGACCGGGTCCGCACCGCCGCGGGACGGCGGGCCTTCGTCAAGGCGGTCAGCCCGGCGCGGAACGCGCGCAGCGTGGCCCTGCACCGGGCCGAGGCGGCCGTCACCGCCGCGCTGCCCGCGCACGCTCCGACGCCCCGGCTGCTCGGCTGTCACGACGACGGCGAGTGGGTGGCGCTGGTCCTCACCGACGTCGACGGGCGGCACCCGGCGACGCCGTGGCGGGCCGACGAACTCGACGCCGTGCTGGGCGCGCTGGAGACGTTGGCCGAGGCGCTCACCCCCAGTCCGGTCGCGCACGTGCCGACCGCCGCCGAGCGGTTGGCCCACGACTTCACCGGCTGGCACCGGATCGCCGCCGACCCGCCCGCCCGCCTCGACCCGTGGGCCCGCGCCCACCTGGACCAGCTCCGCCACGCCGCCGAGCGGGGCCTCGCCGCGCTCGACGGCGACACGCTCTGCCACCTCGACGCGCGAGCCGACAACCTGCTGCTCGACGCGACCGGATCGGTCACGGTGGTCGACTGGCCGCACGCCTGCCGGGGCCCGGCCTGGCTGGACACCGTGACGCTCCTGGTCAACGTGCGGCTGCACGGCGGCCACGACACCGACGCGCTGCTGCGCCGGCTGCCGCTGACCGCCGGCGTCGATCCGGACGCCGTGACCGGCGTCTACGCCGGCCTGGCCGGCTACCTCCTCGACGCCGCCCGGCGGCCACCGCCGCCGGGCATCCCCACCGTCCGGGCCTTCCAGCAGGCCCAGGGCGACGCACTGCTGCCCTGGGTACGACAGCGGCTGCGGGACCGGACCATCGGGTAGCCTGCGCCTGCGAAAGGGCCTCCTCGCAAGGTCACACCTGCCTCGAGTGCCGAGTGCCGCGACGTCCTGGGACGGGTCGCGCGTCCGGAAGGATGCTCATGCTGACGTACGTGGTCGCTCTGGTGGTGGCCGTCGCCCCCGGGGCACTGCTCGGTTTCGTCCTGCCGCCGGGCCGCTACCGCTGGGCGGTGTGGGCGTCCGCTCCGGCGCTGACGCTGGGGTTGACGAGCGCGGCGATGGGGTGGCTGCCGGAGTTCGGCCTGCCCCACGGCGCCCTGGCGGTGCTGATCGCGGAGGTGGTCCTGGCCGGCGCCGCGATCCTCGCCTCACGGCTCGTCGCCCGCGGCCTGGTCGACCAGAAGGACGGCGAGGACGGCGACGACGGACCGCGCCGGCCGCGCCTGCGTCTACCGTCCGTCCGTCCCCGGCGCGCCGACGTCATCGGCATCGCGGTGCCGGCGATCATCAGCGTGGGCTACGGCTGGCTGATGCTCGGCCGGTTCATCGCGCCCCCCGGCTGGGACGCCATGCACCACGGTTACTTCAGCCGCCGCATGCTGGAAACGGGCAGCGCCACCATGGCCTCGGCCTGCAGTACGTCCATCGACTCGATCCCCACCTGCGGGTTCTACCCGGTTGCCGCCAACCTCTCGTGGGCCCAGGCGGCACAGCTGTCGGGCGGGCACATCAGCTCCGCCATGACCACCTGGTCGGTTCTCGTCGGGCCGCTCGCCCTGGTCGCCGGCGTGTACGCCTGCGTCCGCGCGCTGGGCGGCCGGCCGGTCGTCGCCGCCTGCGCCGCGGCCGCCCCTGCGGTTGTCGGCCCACTCTGGTTCTCCGCGGTCCTCGGCCGGATCACCCAGCTGGCCGGTCCGTGCATGGCGGTGGGCATCGCACTGCTCGTCGCGCTGGCCCTGCGGGGCCGCCACCCCGTGCGACTGGGTGTGCTCGCGGGCCTCGCGAGCGCCGGACTGATCATGAGCCACACCTACGACATCCTCCTGGCCGGCGTGCTGGCGCTGGGCTTTCTCCTGGTGATGCGCGGCCCGCTGGCCCTCAGCGGTAGCGCCGCGGGCACCGGCGCGGCCGCGGTCGGCGGCCTGGCGGCACTCGGCCCCTTCCTCGCCGCGCTGACCGGAGCGAACGGCGAACGGGCGTCGTACGCGGCCGCCCTCCCCGGGCAGTTCGGCAAGGCGTTCGAGTACTGGGTCACCGATCCACAGCGCTACGTGCTGTTCGGCTTCCCCTCACCGGGCGGAGGGGACTTCCAGCTCAGCGTGCCGACCATCCGGATCGCCCTGGCGTTGACCGTCGTCGGCCTCGCCGCCTCGCCGCTGTGCCTGGTCTTCCGTCAGCTGCGATGGGCCCGGCCCTGGCTGCTCGCCGGCGTCGTCTTCACCGGCGTCGGAATCTGGACGACGATGTCGGACTCGGCCTCCGCGGCGCTGGTGTCGAGCCTGTGGTACGGCAGCCGGGAACGCCTGCGGCTGCTGATCTTCCCGGTGTACGGCCTGCTCACGGTGGCCGGCGCGGTCGCGATCGGACTGGCGGTGCAGTGGCTGCTGGTGAAGCTCGTCGCCCGGGCAGGGGCGCTGCGGGGATCGACCGCACCAGCCGCGGTGGCCGCCTCGGTCCTGGTGCTCAGCCTGACGCTGCTCGCCGCCGTACCCGCCTCCTGGCGCCCGTTGCGTACCCACTTCACGAGCCTCGCCCCGGTCGACCGCTCCTACCCCGAGCTCTACCGGTGGCTCGCGGAGAACACCCCGTCCGGCAAGTCGGTCGCCGCCGACCGGCGGCAGTACCTCACCTGGTCCTACATCGACTACGGCGTGCCCGGTCTCTTCGGCCTCGAACCGGTGCCGGCCTTCGAGGCGGCCTACTATCCCGCACGCCTGCGGGCGTGGGACTGGCTGGTCGACAACCGCCGGGCCCAGCCGGGCGGGTGCGACGTCCGCCGGTTCGACATCGCGTACGTCGTGGTGGACGAACGCCCGCCCACCAAGGGCAACTACGACCCGGGGCGCGTCGCCGCCTCCGATCGACTGGCCCTGGTGAAGCAGGTGGGCACACTGAACGTCTATCGGGTGACCGAGGTCGGAAGGGCCTGCCCCGTCGCCGGGTGAGCCCTCCGGCGGGATGAGTGAGGCGTCCGCCCTGGCGGACGGCGACGGCCCCGGTACACGAACCCGGGACCGTCGTCGTCCGTTGAGGTCGGCTGGGTCAGCCCGTCTTGGTGCAGGTGAGCACCACCAGCTCGTCCAGCTCGACCTTGGTGCCCCGCTTGTGGGACTGCTTCGTCACGGTCCAGTTCTCGGCCAGGATCACCAGCGTGTCGTACTTGTCCCCGCTGCCGAGCTTGATGTTGGTGATGCCGAGCCGCTTGAGCTTGTCCTGAGCGACCGCCGCGTTCATCCCGACGAGGTTCGGCATGGCCACAGTGGTCGGCGCCGGCGGCGGGGCGGGCTGCGTGGTCGCCGGGGCGGTGGTCGGCGGAGTCATCGTCGGAGCGACGGTGGTCGGGGCGACGGTGGTCGGGGCGACGGCCTGCACGGACGCCTTCGGCTCGGCGGCGGCCTTCTCGTCGCTGTCGTCGCCGATCGAACCGACACCGACTCCACAGCAGAACAGGACGACGGCGCCGACGATGAGGCCGGCGATCATGCCGGTGCTCAGCTTGGGCTTCGCGGGGGCCACCGCGGGCGGCGGGGGCGGGGCGGCGTCGGCCTGCTCGGGCTGCGACGGGTCGGGGGTCAGGGCGTTGCTCACTCGTATGTCTCCTGGTCTCTGCGCAAGGTTCACGTCGACCCAAGATCACGGTCGGCGCAGGGTGGAGAGTACGAGAGAGGCTTGACGATCTTGCGGATGACCATCAGGGGGCTGAACGTCCTGGTGCGCCTCCTGCGCACGGTTGTCCGGTGGCCCGGGTGGTACAAGCCGTGGGATCAGCTCGGCGAACGCGTCCGCCCGCACGACACATCGGGCGACCGGTTCCGCTCGCCCGCCGTCATGTCGATGCGGCGAGTTCGGCCAGGTCGACGGCGTTGACGAGTTCCGCCAGCGCCGGCTCGCTGTCGAGGTTCAGCGGAAGCAGCTCGAAGGTGCGCGGCCGCTGGTCGAGCAGCAGCTCGGAGTTGGTGTCGTTGACGTGTCCGTGGCCCCGGCCTCGTCCCACCGCACTCCGGCCAGTGCCGCCCGCTCGAACCTGGCCGCCATCAGGCAGGAGACCCGGGGTCGGCCGTAGCTGTCCAGGCCGTCCTGGCGGAGCACGGCCACCCGTGCGGAGGCGATGCCGGGCGCGACCGCGAAGGCTTCCCGCACGGTGACGAGGACCTGTCCGCAGACGAACCGCTTGTAGTAGTCGGCGCGCTCGCGCTGCGGCAGCTTCTTCAGGGACAGGTTGCCCGCCTGGGTGGTGGTGGGCATGCGCTCGGGCACGACCTGGTCGACGGCGGGCACGAGGACGACGAGGGAGACCTCGGAGCCGGTGACGCCGACGGCGGCGCTGGGCGCCTCGTTGTCCTCGAAGGCTTCCTCCAGAGTTTCGAGGACGACGTCCGGCTCGTTGTCGCACAGCTGCTGCCAGCGGTCGTCGAAGTATCGCTGCCAGCCGGCCTGCTGTTCCTTGAGGTTGGCCCACTGTCGCTGGACCTCGGCCTCGGTCCACGCGGCCGCGCGCTGTTTGGCCTCCGCCCGCCTGCCGCGTTCGAAGAAGCCGATGCCGGCCAGGGCGTGCTGCTCGTAGTGCTGGTGGATGCCGGCCCGGTCCGGTGCCGCGGGCTCAGGCGCGACGGGTCGGGATGCCGGCGGAAAGTAGGCTCCGTGCTTCTTCGATCCGCTGCGCCTGCGCCGCCTGGCGCTGCTGCGCGGCGAGCTGGCGCTGGTAGCTCGCCGCCGTGGCAGCCCGGGCCCCGGATCGGCTGCCTCGCCGGCCACCGCCGAGCGAGGTGTAGAACCCGACCGGGCCCACGCCGCTGGAGAAGCCGGTGCTGCCGGCGCCGAAGTGAACCCGGGCGGCCCTCGGGCCGACACTGGTACGGATGCCGCGCGACGAGGCGCGGATACGCACCCCGGGCGCCAGCTTGATTGAGAACCCCACTCGCCGACCGTAGATCCGGGGGCCGGGTCTGCCGCTCAGCTTCTCACCCGATGCCAGGTCCCACGCCCGGTCACTCCTCACCCGCTGATGATCACCAAGGGCGTCCGGACGGCCTGCGGCCGCCGCCGGTGCTCCAGCATCGAGCTGCCCGGGGACGCGCGGTCCGGCCCGATCGGTTGGTGTCGGTGTCTCACGAAGCCCGGCACGATACGGTCCGTGACCTACCCACCAGCGCAGGACCCGTGGCAGGGTCACGAGCCTCCTCCTCCGCCGGCGCCGACCTACGACCCTTACTCGCCGACGCAGCCGTACGGGCCGCAGGCTGTTCCGCAGCTGACGCCCACCCAGAAGCTCGCGCCGGTCACGGGGAAGAAGGTCGGCCGCAAGGGCTGGATCGGCATCACCGTCTCCGCCATCCTGGTGCTGTGCTGCTGCGGCGGCGTCGCGAGCTTCGGCGACGACGGCGACGACGAGCCAGCGGCGAAGCGGGACAGCATGGCCGCCACCTCGACGAGCGCCCCCTCCGTGACGAGGGCGTCCCCGCAGCGGGTCGCCTCGCCGGCTCCGTCCCCCTCCTCCACGGCCCCGGCGAAGCCGAAGCCGTCGCCGAGCGTCTACTTCGCCGACTGTGACGCCGTCGCCGATGCCGGGCTGTACGAGATCAGGAAGGGCGAGCCCGGGTACCGCAAGGCACTGGACCGCAACGGCGACGGTGTCGCCTGTGACTGGGACGACGACCCGGCTGCCGCCGACGACTCCTCGGGCGACGACGACGGCGACGCGTACTACGCAAACTGCAGCGCGGCGCGCGCGGCGGGCGCGGCACCGATCCAGCGCGGCGAGCCCGGGTACCGCAGGGGCCTGGACCGCGACGGCGACGGCACGGCCTGCGACTGATTCGCCGGCCAGCCCGATGAGGTAGCGGCTCCGCGACAAGGGGTGGAGGCGCGGGGATCCCGCGCCTCCACCCGTCGTGTCGAGTCTCAGTCGACGTGGAACCGGTCGCTGGCGGCGAGTTCCGCGAGCTGCTGGACGGTGAACGGCAGCTTCTTCAGCTCTGGCAGGACATCGTTGCGGGGCCCGTAGTTCTCGGGGCGCGAGAACTGGGCGACTTTGACCAACACTCCGTCCGGGTGCCGATACCCGGCCCACTGGTCGAACCGCGGGAGGCTTTCGATCGTCCAGTGGGCCTGGGCCACCCCTACCTTCGCCTGGCCGACGGTCACCAGCTGACATTGTGTGCGGGGGGAGGGAAAGATTCGTGGCGTCAACTCGCAGCCGTCACCCTGCAACCGGTTCAGGTGGGAGTGCCCGGTCTGCACCTCGACCAGTAACAGCCCGGTCTGCTTTCCTTGACGTATCGAGAACGACGCCAGGTACAGCCAGTCGCCCACGGCGGTCGGGCGGCCAACCGTCCCCATCGGAAACAACGCTTGCGGATTCAAGGAGTCTTCGACCACGGTGTATCCGGTGGGTACCGCGGCGACGAGCTCGTCGAGCAGTGCCTGTGCCTGCTTCCTGGCTGCGGCCCACTCCTCCTGCGACGGGCGACTCCCCGGATCGGCCGTACTGCTGGATGACGGCTTCGCACCCGCTGGGCTGTAGCGACCTTCGCTGCCCAACACGCCGGTGAACCCGACGGCGGCGACCAGCACGACCGCTGTCGCCGACCCGGCGCCGAACGAGACGACACGGCGGCGGAACCGGGCGCGGCGACCGGCGACCAGCGTGTCGGTTGTGCTCATCGGTGGGGGAGGGATGGTGGCCGCCATGGTGCGGCGTAGCGCTCCTCGGAACTCGTCCTCATTCATCGTATTTCCTCCCTGTCGCGGCCAAAGTAGGTGCCAACAGCCGGCGCAGCGTTTCCAGGCCCCGCGCCGCCTGGCTCTTCACCGTTCCGGGCGAGCACCGCAGCAGCGACGCGGTCTCCTCCACGGACAGGTCCTCCCAGTACCGCAGGACCAGCACGGCCCGCTGGCGCGGCGGTACGTCCGTCAGTGCCCGCAACAGCACGAGCCGCTCTTCCGGCGAGTCCGCCGTCACGGCCTGTTCCGTCGCCTCGCCGTTCACGCGTTCCCGTCGCCACCAGCCGCGGCGCCGCTCATCGAGAAAGGTTCGCAACAGGATCTGCCGTACGTACGCGTCGAGCGCCTCGTGCCGGGACGCCCGGTTCCAGGCCAGGTACAGCTTGGTGAACGTGGACTGGACCAGGTCCTCCGCCCGGTGCCAGTCGCCGCACAACAGGTAGGCGGTCCCGCGCATCGCGTCTGATCGTGCCGCGAAGTACGCCGCGAACGCGGCGTCACGATCGCTCATCCGATGCCTCCGATTCTCGAGTCGGGATAGTCACGCGGGGTCCGGCTCCGGGGGTTGCATCAGATGCCAATCACGCGGGGCTGCAGTTGGACGCCGCGCGGCAACGCATCTGCCGACAGGAAGGCGCCGTGGAGTCAGAGCTCAGGTGACTCGGCGTGCGCTGGTCGGACATCGACCTGGCGTTCGAGATCGAGCGGGGCTGCCGCTCCTGCTCAGCCTTGGGACACCGCCCCACATCGCTCAGGCCATCGCGGGTCACTCAGACGTGGAGGTCACGATGATGATCTACGCACACAACGGGATGGCCGAACAGACTGAGGCCCTGCGGCAGCTGGGCGAGGCGTTCGATCCCGAGCAACTGACGTCAGGGTTGGATGTCAGGCACTCCGCCCGCCCCGGCAATCTGCTCGGCACGGGCGGATCTGCCTGTTCAGGTGGTGGTGGGCGCGGCAGGTTTCGAACCTGCGACCCCCCGCTTGTAAGGCGGGTGCTCTCCCACTGAGCTACGCGCCCGGAACGCCCGTACGGCGGGCCGGAGGCTGGCAAGCTTACCTGCCGGCCTCCGGCCCGGTCGAACGGTGTGCCCGGTCAGGGCGTCAGGCCGCGACGGCCTCCGCGAGGGCCTTGCGCCAGCCCTCCTGGTCGCGGGGCTCGCCCGGCATGTTCATCTCGGCGAACCGGACCACGCCGGCCTTGTCGATCACGAACGTGCCGCGGTTGGCGATGCCGGCGACGTCGTTGAAGACGCCGTACGCCTGGGCGACCGCGCCGTGCGGCCAGAAGTCGGCCAGCATCGGGAACTGGTAGCCCTCCCGGTCGGCCCAGATCTTGTGGCTGTAGACCGAGTCGACGCTGACGGTGAGCACCTGGACATCGTCGTTGACGTACTCGCCGAGGTTGTCCCGCACCTCGCAGAGCTCGCCCTGGCAGATGCCGGTGAACGCCAGCGGGTAGAAGACCAGCAGCACGGCCCGCCGGCCGCGGAAGTCCGAGAGCCGGACCTCCTGGTTGTTCTGGTCCTTCAGCACGAAGTCCGGCGCGTCTGCGCCAACCTCGATCGGCATGCAAGCTCCTTGGGTTGGGTCTCGGTGCGTCAGCCTGCCACACCCGGCGGCGGCCGCCGCCAGGTCACCGGCGCGGGCTACTTCTTGTTCTTGGAGCCGCGGCGCAGCACGAGGCGGGCGCCGCTCCAGTCCCGGCCGGCGTTGACGGTGGAGGTCTGCTGGAGACCGGCGGTCTGCGCCGACTCCGCGACCTCGCTCGGCTCGACGTGCCCCTCGCGGCCGGCCTTGGGGGTCAGCAGCCACACGACACCGGCGTCGGCCAGCGGGCCGAGGGCGTCGACGAGGATCTCGAAGAGGTCACCGTCGCCGTCCCGGTGCCAGACCAGCACCGCGTCGACCACCTCGTCGGTGTCCTCGTCGACCAGATCTCCACAGCGGTCGGTCAGGGCGTCCCGGAGATCCTGGTCGACGTCCTCGTCGTACCCCATCTCCATGACGACCATCCCCGGTTCGATTCCGAACCGGTCCGCCAGGCTGCGTACCCCGTCGGCGGCCTGACCAGCGGTCGCGCTCACTGTCGCGTGCCTCCTCATCTCATCCCTGCTCGCGGCGCCGGGCGACGCCGTCAGGCAAAGTCCACACAGTTGCGGCCCCCTGCGCAAGTGGCGCACCGGGTGGAACGGAATTTACCGTGCCAGCAGCGTACGGGCACCCTGGGTAATGGCTTCCTCCGAGACCAGAACCTGACGGGCAGCTGGACCTAATGGTACAAACGAGTCAACTGCGGCCACTCGCCGCGCCACTCCGACATATCCGGCGTCGACCAGCGCCGCGATGATCCCCTCACCGACCCCGCCGGACCGCCGCGTCTCGTCCACCACCAGCACTCGGCCGGTCGCGGAGGCCTCCCGGATGAGGTCCGCCACCGGCAGCGGCGCCAGCCACCGCAGGTCCACCACCCGGCTGCCGATCCCCTCGTCGGCCAGGGTGGCGGCGGCCCGCAGCGACATCCGCACCCCGTTACCGAAGGTGAGGATCGTGACATCCTCGGCCGAGCCGACCCCGTAGACCCGGGCCCGGCCCACCGGCACGTGCCGGGCCGCCCAGGCGGCGGGTTCCGCGTACTCCCCCGCCCACTCGCCGTCGCCGGGCTCGTACAGGTCGCGGGTGTGGTACAGCGCGATCGGCTCCAGGAAGACCGCGACCGTGCCGTCCACCGCCGCGCTGGCCAGGCAGGTCCGCAGCAGGGGCGCGGCGTCCTCCGGCCGCGCCGGCACCGCGATCACCAGGCCGGGCACGTCCCGGAGTACGGCCACCGAGTTGTCGTTGTGGAAGTGCCCCCCGAACCCCTCCTGGTACGCCAGCCCCGGCACCCGCACCACCATCGGGTTGCGGAACGCCCCCCGCGAGAAGAACTGCATGGTGGCCGCCTCCCCCCGCAGCTGGTCCTCCGCGTTGTGCAGGTACGCCAGGTACTGGATCTCGGGCACCGGCAGCAGCCCGGCCAGCCCCGCGCCCAGCCCCAGCCCGAGCAGCGAGGTCTCGTCGAGCAGCGTGTCGAAGACCCGGGCCGGCCCGAACCGCTCACGCAGCCCCTTGGTGACCCCGTACACCCCGCCCTTGGCGGCGACGTCCTCACCGAAGACGGCCATGCCGGGGTGGTCGAGGATGCCGTCGGCCAGCGCGGCGTTGATGCTCTGCGCCAGGGTGAGCGGGCCGGCGAGCTCCGGCGGCTTGCCCCCGAACGCCTCGACCCGCGCGCCCGCCCCCGGTCCGGCGGCCCGGGCCGCCGCCTCGGCCACCGCCGTGGCGACCCGGGACGGCCGGCGCGGCGCCAGCGGGGCCACCACGTCGGCGGCGCTGCCGAGCTTCGGCTCGTCGAGCGCCTCCTCGGCGATCCGCCGGACCTGCCAGCCCCGCTCGTCGTACCGGGCGAGCAGCTCCTCCCCGGTGGCCACCCCGGATTCGACCAGCAGCCGGGCGGTGGCCAGCACCGGGTCGCGGGCCTCGTCGGCGGCGATCTCGGCGGTGCTGCGGTAGGCGGTCTCCGCGTCGGCCCCGGCGTGCCCCAGCAGCCGTACCGTGCGCAGGTGCAGCGCCGCCGGGCGGCGGTACCGGCGCACCCAGGCCGCGGCCCGCGCCGCCGTCGCGTGGGCGGCGACCGGGTCGGCGCCGTCGGCGGCGAAGTAGCGGACCCCGGGCCGGGCCCGCAGCGTCCGCTCCACCCAGCCCTCCGGCGAGCGGACGCTGATCCCCAGCCCGTTGTCCTCGCAGACGAAGAGCACCGGGATGCGCAGTCCGGTGTGGTCGTACCAGCCGGCGGTGTTCAGGGCGGCGGTGGCGCTGGCGTGGTTGACCGAGGCGTCGCCGAAGGAGCAGACCACGATGGCGTCGCGGGGCCAGGGTGAGCGGAGCGCCTGCTCGGCGGCGCCGCGACGGCCGGCCGTGTCGAGCCGGCGCAGGCGCTCCAGGGCCAGCCCCAGCCCCACCGCGCGGGGCAGGTGCGAGGCGATGGTGGAGGTGGTCGGCACCACGGCCAGGTCGGCCCGGCCGAAGACCTTGTGCCGGCCGCCGGCGAGCGGTTCCCGGGCGGAGGCGACCATGCCGCGCAGCACGTCCCGCGCCGCTTCCGCGTATGCGTCCACGGTCACCGGTCCGACGGCGCCCGGGCCCCGGGCCGGCCCGTCGGCGGTCGCGGCTCCTCCGGCCGTGCTCGGCTCGCCGGGGGACGCCGGCGGGGCGACGGCCGGGGGCGGGACCGGCTCGGCGGTGCCGTCCGACCCGACCCGGTAGGCCGCCGCCCGCTCGGCGAGCCCGCCGGGCCCGACCGCGGCCGGGTCCAGGCTCACCGCCGGGCTGACACCCGCCGCCGGGCTGACGTCGTATGCCGGGTGCGGGCCGGCCGCCGGGGGCGCGCTGCCGGCCGGGTGCCCGCTCGTCGGCGGCTCGTCGGTCGCCGGGTCCGCGATGGCGTCGGTCACCGCCGGGTCGTCGCCGGCGGCCGGGGCGTCGAGGGGTACGTCGACCGAGGTCGCCTCGGCCGGGCCGGGAGCGCCGTCCGGGCCGTCGGCGGCCGGAGGTGGGCCGTCGGGGCCATCGGCAGCCGGAGGTGGGCCGTCGGGGCCATCGGCAGCCGGAGGTGGGCCCTCGTCCGGCGCACTCTCGACGGCCGGCGCGGCGGGGAACTCCCCGGCGGCCTGGGCGGCGCGGACGCAGTAGAAGGCGCCGGAGCGGTAGTGCAGCAGGGCCGGGTCGGTCGGGCGCAGCGCGGCGGCGACCGCGGCGTTGCCCTCGTGGCCCGCGGAGCCGATCGTGTAGTACCCCTCGTCGAAGCTGCGCAGCCACCGTCCGGCCAGGTCGAGCTGGCGGCTGGTGACCTGGGCGTCGAAGAGGGCGAGCAGTTGCCGCCCGGTCAGCGGCGCGTCGGGTCGGACCGGCTCGGCCGGGTCACGCCGGCGCTCGGGGGTGGGCAGCGCGCCCAGGGTCTCCCGGAACCGGTCGTCGAGATCCTGCGGGGTGGTCACGTCGATCAGCATTACCGACGGAGGCCAGGGTCGCCCACTCAGACACGATCCGCCCGGCCGGGCTCACTCCGGGTCGCACCGCGCCGGGCAGCCGCCGTCGGAGACCTTCCACACCAGCTCGCGCAGCGTGGCCAGCTCCTCGGTGGTAAGCGCGGCGAGCAGTCGGGAGTCGGACAGCACCTGGTGCAGCCGCTCCCGCATCCGGCGGCCGGCCCCGGTCACCAGCAGCGTCTTCTGGCGCCGGTCGGCGGGGTCGACCCGGCGCTCGACCAGTCCGGCCTGCTCCAGCTTGTCGACCAGGGCGGTCACGTTGGAGCGGTCACAGCGCAGCTGCTCGGCGAGGTCGCGGGCGGGCAGTGGCCGGTCCGGGTCGAGTTCGTACAGCGCGCGGGCCGCCGCTGGGGTGAGCCCCAGCTCGGCGAAATCGACGTCCTGGTGGTGCCGGATGGCGGCGGCGAGGTGCACGATCCGGCGCACCGCGTCCCCGGCCAACTCGGCGCGGTCGCCCGAGCCGGAGCCGGTGAAAGCGCTGCTCAGGGTCACGCCGCCACTCTAGTGACGAGTCAACAATTGTTTATCTCCACCATTGGCAACCTCACCCTTTCGGGCGCAACTCCTCGCCGATTTCGAAGGGTTGATCGCCGCCGTGCCGCGGGGACGGGCGGCGGGCGGGTCAGGCGGGGAGGAAGGAGAAGCGGACCTGGCGGGTGGGGTTGTCGCCGTTGGGGTCCACCAGGGTGAGGGACTGCCAGGTGCCGAGCGCCAGGCGGCCGTCGAGCACCGGCAGCGTCGCGTACGGCGGGACGAACGCGGGCAGCACGTGGTCGCGACCGTGACCGGGCGAGCCGTGACGGTGGCGCCACCGGTCGTCGGTGGGGAGCAGGTCGTCCAGGGCCCGCAGCAGGTCCTCGTCGGAACCGGCGCCGGTCTCGATGATCGCCAGGCCGGCGGTGGCGTGCGGCACGAAGACGTGCAGCAGCCCGTCGCCCTGGCCGGCGACGAACCGCTCGGCCTCGGCGGTGATGTCCTGGACGGTTGGCCGCGACCCGGTCCGGACGGTGATCACCTCACTGCGCATACCGCGCATTCTGCCGCACCGGCTCAGTAACCGCCGCCGCCACCGCCGTCCGAGCCGCCGCCCCAGCTCGAGCCGCCGCCGTCCGAGCCGCTGTGGGAACCCGACCCGCCGTCGGAGCCGCCCCAGAAGCCGGAGCCGCCACCACTTCGGCCGGAGTCCGACGGTCCGGGGTCGGGGACGCCGCAGCCCCGGTCCGCCCCGGCGTCCGCGGCCGGCGCGGGCGAGTACCAGCCGACCGACGCGTCGGGAGAGGACCGGCGGCGGGAATGTCGGGCAGGCCGGCGGACGTCCCGGGCCAGACCGACGACGAGCAGCAGCGCCAGCCCGCCCAGCGCCACGAGGCCCACCATCTCCAGCCGTCCCGCCCACAGTCCGGCCAACCCCACGCCGATGCCGGCCAGGCCGGCGACGGCCGTCACGAGCCCCAGAAGCGCCAGTCGCCACCGCATGCCCGGAGGGTAGGCAGCGCGGGCAAGCCGGCCGGTACTAGCGCATCCACCGATCGCGCAAAGTTACTGGTGGGTACCTGTGTTGAGCGTCGCGTCTGGGGGAGCTAGACGTGACGGCGAGTGCCACCAGGGGGCAGGATGGCGCTAGAGACCTATCCCACACACAAACCGAGGGAACGCCTGTGGCTACGGAACGCAAGCGCCCGGTGATCACCGCTGGTCTGCCGAGCCAGCTTCCGGACACCGACCCTGAAGAGACCGGCGAATGGGTCGAGTCGCTCGACGGTGTCATCGACGAGCGCGGAACCAAACGCGCCCGCTACGTCATGCTGCGCCTGCTGGAGCGGGCCCGCGAGCGCCAGGTCGGGGTGCCGTCGCTGACCACCACCGACTACATCAACACCATCGCTCCGGAGCGCGAGCCGTGGTTCCCCGGTGACGAGCACGTCGAGCGGCGGATCCGGGCGTACGTCCGGTGGAACGCGGCGATGCTGGTGCACCGGGCGCAGCGCCCGGAGATCGGCGTCGGCGGGCACATCTCCACCTTCGCCAGCTCCGCCTCGCTCTACGAGGTGGGCTTCAACCACTTCTTCCGGGGCAAGAACCACCCGGGCGGCGGCGACCACATCTACTACCAGGGTCACGCCTCCCCCGGCATGTACGCGCGGGCGTTCCTGGAGGGGCGGCTGAGCGAGCACCAGCTCGACGGGTTCCGGCAGGAGCTGTCGCACCCGGGCGGCGGGCTGCCGTCGTACCCGCACCCGCGGCTGATGCCGGACTTCTGGGAGTTCCCCACCGTCTCCATGGGTCTCGGTGGCCTGAACGCGATCTACCAGGCCCGGTTCAACCGGTACCTGCACCACCGGGGCATCAAGGACACCTCCGACCAGCACGTCTGGGCGTTCCTCGGCGACGGCGAGATGGACGAGCCGGAGACGCTCGGCGCCATCGGGGTGGCCGCCCGCGAGGAGCTGGACAACCTCACCTTCGTGATCAACTGCAACCTGCAGCGGCTGGACGGGCCGGTGCGGGGCAACGGCAAGGTCATGCAGGAGCTGGAGGCCTTCTTCCGGGGCGCCGGCTGGAACGTCATCAAGGTGGTCTGGGGCCGGGAGTGGGACCCGCTGCTCGCCGCGGACACCGACGGCGCGCTGGTGAACCTGATGAACACCACGCCCGACGGCGACTACCAGACCTACAAGGCGGAGTCCGGGGCGTACGTCCGGGAGCACTTCTTCGGCCGCGACCCGCGGACCCGCAAGATGGTCGAGCACCTCTCCGACGACGAGATCTGGAACCTCAAGCGGGGTGGCCACGACTACCGCAAGCTCTACGCGGCCTACAAGGCGGCGACCGAGCACACCGGTCAGCCGACGGTCATCCTGGCCAAGACGATCAAGGGCTGGACGCTCGGCTCGCACTTCGAGGGCCGCAACGCCACCCACCAGATGAAGAAGCTGACGCTGGAGGACCTGAAGACCTTCCGCGACCGGCTCTACCTGGACATCCCGGACAAGGCGCTGGAGGACAACCCCTACCTGCCGCCGTACTTCACCCCCGGGGAGAAGTCCGACGAGATCGCGTACCTCAAGGAGCGGCGCCAGCAGCTCGGCGGCTACCTGCCGTCCCGGCGGACCAGCAGCAAGCGGCTGGCCATCCCCGGTCCGGAGCGCTTCGCCGACGTCAAGCGCGGTTCGGGCAAGCAGAAGGTGGCCACCACGATGGCCTTCGTCCGCCTGCTCAAGGACGTGATGAAGGACAAGGAGTTCGGTAAGCGCTGGGTGCCGATCATCCCGGACGAGGCCCGCACCTTCGGTCTGGACTCGATCTTCCCGACCGCCAAGATCTACTCGCCGCACGGCCAGCGGTACACCGCGGTCGACCGGGAGCTGTTCCTGTCGTACAAGGAGTCGACCACCGGGCAGATCCTGCACGAGGGGATCAACGAGGCCGGCTCGGTCGCCTCGTTCACCGCGGCCGGCACGTCGTACGCCACGCACGACGAGCCGATGATCCCGATGTACATCTTCTACTCGATGTTCGGGTTCCAGCGCACCGCCGACGGGCTCTGGGCGGCGGCCGACCAGATGGCGCGGGGCTTCCTGCTCGGCGCGACCGCCGGCCGGACCACGCTCAACGGTGAGGGTCTCCAGCACGAGGACGGCCACTCGCTGCTGCTCGCCGCCACCAACCCGGCGGTGATCGCGTACGACCCGGCGTTCTCCTTCGAGATCGCGCACATCATGGAGCAGGGCCTGCACCGGATGTACGGGGAGGCCCAGGAGAACGTCTTCTACTACCTGACGGTCTACAACGAGCCGATCCTCCAGCCGGCCGAGCCTGAGGGCGTGGACGTCGAGGGCCTGCTCAAGGGCATCTACCGCTACTCCCCGGCGCCGCAGGTCGACGGCCCGAAGGCCAACATCCTGGCCTCCGGCACCGGCATGCAGTGGGCGCTGCGGGCGCAGCAGCTGCTCGCCCAGGACTGGGGGGTGGCCGCCGACGTCTGGTCGGTGACCTCCTGGACCGAGCTGCGCCGCGACGCGGTGGAGTGCGAGGAGCACAACCTGCTCCACCCGGGCAGTGAGCCGAAGGTGCCGTACATCCAGCGGAAGCTGGCCGACGCCGACGGGCCGAAGGTCGCGGTCAGCGACTGGATGCGCGCGGTGCCGGACCTGATCTCCCGGTGGGTGCCCGGCGACTACACCTCGCTCGGCACCGACGGCTTCGGCATGTCGGACACCCGGCACGCGCTGCGCCGGCACTTCCACGTCGACGCCGAGTCGGTCGTGGTCGCGACGCTCCGCCAGCTCGCGATGCGCGGCACGGTGCCGGCCAACGTGCCGGCCGAGGCGGCCAAGAAGTACGCCATCGAGGACGTCACCGCCGCCCCGGTCGGCGAGACCGGCGGCGACAGCTAGCTCGCACCCACACCGAAAGGGCCCGGCGCACCCGCGCCGGGCCCTTCCCGTCCCACCCCACCGCCTTGTCGATCACGGACTCGTGGTGGGGGACGAAGCGGTGAAGTCACCCCGTACCGGGCACCACAGGTCCATGATCGACGGGGACGGGAAGCGGGCGGGCACACGGCGAACGGGCGGTGGTCCGGACGTCCCTGGCGGGGACGCCGGGCCACCGCCGTCGCGGGTGACGCCGTAGGACGTGGCCTCGTCAGCCGACGGCGGCCAGGTCGGTGAGCCGGGCCAGCGAGTCCTCCAGGTCGGCGCCGACCCGGCGCAGCCCGAGCCGGAGCAGGGCCGCCTTGACCGGACCGGCCGGCCAGCGGACGACGATGAGTCGCACGATCGTCCCGCCCTCCTCCTCGTCGGGAGTGAGCTGAACGTAGATCTCGGTACGCGCCTCGGCCCGGGCGCCGGCGCCCCGGGCCCGCTCCCGCCAGCCGATCAGGTTGGGCTCCTGGTAGGCGATCACCTCGGCCTCGTGCGCCGCGCCGCGCCCGGCCTGGACCAGCTGCCGGCGCCCGAAGCCTTCCCCGGAGAGGACCTCGGCCGCACGGACTCCCGCCAGCCAGGCCGGCAACTGCTCGGCCCGCTGCACGACGTCCCAGACCGCTTCCACCGGCGCCAACACGTGCGCACTGCGTTCGACGAGGATCATTTCCATCTTCCCCCACTGAGGACATCCGCGATATTCCGCACTGTATGCGGTAAATCGGACTTACCTGGACGGGTTCGGAAAAGACACGCCGAAAACCCTTGCGTACGGATCGTCGCGGGCCTATGGCGCGAGCACCGTCCGCACCCTAGAGTCCCGAACACGATTCGCGTCTCTGGGAGGGTGGATGACGACCACGCCGATGCCCGCGTTCCCCACCGGCTTCCGCTGGGGGGTGTCCACCTCCGCGTACCAGATCGAGGGAGCCGCCACCGCCGACGGACGCGGGCCGTCCATCTGGGACACCTTCGCCCACACCCCCGGGCGGATCGCCGACCACAGCACCGGTGACGTGGCCTGCGACCACTACCACCGGCACCGCGAGGACGTGGCGCTGATGGCCGGGCTGGGCATCTCGGCGTACCGGTTCTCGATCGCCTGGCCGCGGGTGCAGCCCCGCGGCACCGGGGCGGCCAACCCCGCCGGGCTGGACTTCTACGACCGCCTCGTCGACGACCTGCTGGCCGCCGGCATCGACCCGGTCGCCACCCTGTTCCACTGGGACCTGCCGCAGCCGCTGGAGGAGACCGGCGGCTGGCTCAACCGGGACACCGCCGACCGGTTCGCCGAGTACGCCGACCTGACCGCCGCCCGCCTCGGCGACCGGGTGAAGCTCTGGATCACCCTCAACGAGCCGTTCGTCCACCTGAGCCTCGGCCACGCCACCGGCGTGCACGCCCCCGGCCGGTTCCTGCTCCTGGACGCCTTCCCGGTGGCCCACCACCAACTGCTCGGGCACGGCCTGGCGGTCAGCGCGCTGCGCGCCCGCAGCACCAGCCCGGTCGCCATCGCCAACAACTACTCCCCCGTCGTCCGGTACGGCGACACCGACGCCGACCGGGCCGCCGCGCTGGCGTACGACGCGCTGCACAACCGGCTCTTCACCGACCCGCTCCTGGGTCAGGGCTACCCGCCCGGCTTCGACCCGGCGGTGGTGCGCGACGGCGACCTCGACATGATCGCCGCGCCGATCGACGTGCTCGGGGTCAACTACTACAACCCGACCGGCGTCCGCGCCCCCGAGCCGGACTCGCCCCTGCCGTTCGAACTGGTGCCGCTGGACGGGTACCCGCGCACCGCCTTCGACTGGCCGGTGGTCCCGGACGGCCTGCGCGAGCTGCTGGTCGGGCTGCGGGACCGGTACGGCGACGCGCTGCCGGAGATCCAGATCACCGAGAGCGGGTGCGCCTACGACGACGCGCCGGACGCCGACGGGCGGGTGCACGACCCGGAGCGGATCGCGTACCTGGACGGGCACCTGCGCGCGGTGCGCGCGGCGATCGACGAGGGCGTCGACGTGACCGGGTACTTCGTCTGGTCGCTGCTGGACAACTGGGAGTGGGCCGAGGGCTTCACCAAGCGGTTCGGCCTGGTGCACGTCGACTTCGACAGCCAGGTCCGCACCCCGAAGTCCTCGTACGCCTGGTACCGGGACCAGGTCGTCCGCCGGTGACCACGATCGACCCGACGCCGGCCTCGCTGCCGGCGGCGCTCGCCGAGCCGGTCGTGCCGGTGCGCCGCGGCTGGATCGCGTTGATCTTCGCGGCGAACCTCGGCGTCTGGATGGCCTTCTTCACCCCGATCCAGGTGCTGCTACCGCAGCAGATCGAGCGGATCGCGCCCGGGGACAAGGAGGCCATGCTGGCCGTGGTCACCGGGCTGGGCGCGCTCGCGGCGGTGCTCGCCAACCCGCTCGCGGGCGCCTGGTCGGACCGTACCTGCCTGCGGCTGGGCGGCCGGGAGCTGGGCCGGCGGCACGTCTGGACCGCGGGCGGGGCGCTGCTCGGCGCGCTGGCCCTGATGCTGCTGGCCCGGCAGCAGACCGTCGCCGGGATCGCCCTGGGCTGGGTCGCCGCCCAGGTCTGCTTCAACGCGATGCTGGCCAGCCTCACCGCCGCCGTCCCGGACCGGGTCCCGGTCACCCAGCGCGGGGGCGTCTCCGGCTGGGTGGGCATCCCACAGGCCCTCGGCCTGGTGATGGGCGCGGTGCTGGTCACCGCCGTGGTGCGCGGCACCACCGCCGGATACGCGGCGATCGCCGTGGCGGTGCTGGTGCTGTCGCTGCCCTTCGCGCTGTTCACCCCCGACGACCCGCTGCCCCGTACGCACCGGCCGGCGCTGCGGCTGCGGGCCCTGGCCGCCTCGATGTGGATCGACCCGCGCCGGCACCCCGACTTCGCCTGGGCCTGGATCACCCGGTTCCTGGTCCAGATCGGCAACGCCCTGGGCACCCTCTACCTGCTGTACTTCCTCACCGACGGGGTGCGCCACCCCGACCCCGAGGGTGGGCTGCTGGTGCTGATCCTGCTCTACACCGTCGGCCTGATGACCACCGCCGTGGTCGCCGGGCGGCTGTCGGACTCCTCGGGCCGGCGCAAGGTCTACGTGATCGCCGCCGGTGTGATCATGGCGGTGGCGGCGCTGCTGCTGGCCGTCGCGCCGGTCTGGTCGACGGCGGTGGTCGCCGCGCTGCTGCTCGGCGCCGGCTACGGCGTCTACCTGTCGGTGGACGCCGCGCTGATCACCGAGGTGCTGCCCCGGGCCACCGACCGGGCCAAGGACCTCGGCGTGATCAACATCGCGAACTCCGCGCCGCAGGTGCTCGGCCCGGCGATCTCCGCACCGATCGTGGTGCACCTGGGCGGGTATCCGACGCTCTACGCCACCACGGCGGTGGTCACCCTGCTGGGCAGCGCGCTGGTCCTCAAGATCCGCGCGGTCCGCTGAACGAGGGGCCCCTCCGTGATCGGCTCGCGAACGGCCGTAGGCTGGAGCACGTGACGGTACGTGTGCGCTTCGCCCCCTCCCCGACCGGTATGTTCCACGTCGGCGGCGCCCGCTCGGCGCTGCAGAACTGGATCTACGCCAAGCAGCAGGGCGGGGTCTTCGTGCTGCGCATCGAGGACACCGACGCGGCACGCAACAAGCCCGAATGGACCGAGGGCATCCTCTCGGCGCTGGACTGGATCGGCATCGCCCGGGGCAGCTACGAGGGCCCGTACTTCCAGTCCGGCAACGCCGGGGAGCACCGCGCCGCCGCCCAGCGGCTGCACGAGTCCGGCCGGGCGTACTACTGCGACTGCACCCGGGAGGCCGTGCAGGCCCGCACCGGCTCCCAGTACCAGGGCTACGACGGCTTCTGCCGGGACCGGGGCCTGACGGCGGGCGAGGGTCGCGCGCTGCGCTTCCGCACCCCCGACGAGGGCGAGACCGTGGTGGTCGACCTGATCCGCGGCGAGCCGACCTTCGAGAACAAGCTGATCGAGGACTTCGTCATCGCCCGGGGCAACGGCTCGCCGGTCTTCCTGCTGGCCAACGTGGTCGACGACATGACCATGGGGATCACCCACGTGATCCGGGCCGAGGAGCACCTGCCCAACACCCCGAAGCAGCAGCTGCTCTGGGACGCGCTCGGGGTCAAGCCGCCGGTCTGGGCGCACGTGCCCGTGGTGGTCAACGAGAAGCGGCAGAAGCTCTCCAAGCGCCGCGACAAGGTCGCCCTGGAGGCGTACCGGGACGAGGGCTACCTCGCCGACGCGATGCGCAACTACCTGATGCTGCTCGGCTGGGCGCCGTCGAACGACCGCGAGATCGTGCCCTGGTCCGTGATCGAGGAGGAGTTCCGGCTGGAGGAGGTCAACCCCTCCCCCGCCTTCTTCGACGAGAAGAAGCTGCGCGCCTTCAACGGCGAGTACATCCGGGCGCTGCCGGTCGACGACTTCGTCGCCGCCTGCCAGCCCTGGCTGACCGGCACCGACACCATCGCGCCACCGCCGTGGCAGCCGGAGGAGTTCGACGCCGCCACGTTCGCCGCCGTGGCGCCGCTGGCGCAGACCCGGATCGCGGTGCTCAGCGAGATCGTGCCGAACGTCGACTTCCTCTTCCTGGCCGACCCGCTGATCGACGAGGCCGCCTGGGCCAAGGCGATGAAGGAGGGCGCGGCCGACCTGCTCGACGCGGCTATCGCCGGCTACGCGGCGCTCGCCTCGTGGGACGCCGAGTCGCTGAAGTCCACCCTGGAGGCGGTCGGCGCCGAGCGCGGCCTGAAGCTGGGCAAGGCGCAGGCCCCGGTCCGGGTCGCGGTCACCGGCCGCACCGTCGGGTTGCCGCTCTTCGAGTCGCTGGAGGTGCTCGGCCGGGAGCGCACCCTGGCCCGGCTGCGCGCCGCCCGGGTCCGCCTGGTCTGACGTACGCGTGAAAGGGCCCGCCGGTCACCGGCGGGCCCTTCGTCGTACGGGCCGGAATCGGCCGACGGCGAGCGCGGCGGCGTCAGCCGCCGGCAGCTCGGCGGCGGCGCAGCAGCAGGGCGGCGGCGAGCGCGGCGGCGGCCAACCCCGCGCCGAGCACCCACGGCCAGGCCCGCCCACCGTCGCCGGCCTGCCGGACGTCGGACGCCGGGACGGCCGACGTCGCCGCCGTGGCGACGGACGCCGACGGGGCCTTCGCGGTCGCGGACGCCGACGGGCCCGGCGCGCCGACGGACGCCGACTCCGTCGGGACGCCGGCGGTCGCCGACGCGCCCGGCGCGGCGGCGGTGGCCGACTTCGCCGGGGTGCCGGTGGTGAGGGTGAAGCGCACCTCGCCCCGCACCGGGTGCCCGTCGCTGGACGCCACCTGGTAGCCGACGATGTAGAGACCGGCCTTCCCGGGCCGGAACGGCACGCTGACCCGGCTGCCGGTGAAGCTCGGCGCACCGCCCGCGGCCGGCACGTTGTCCGGCCCGACCAGTGTGATCTTCGTCGTACCGGGGTCGGGCTTCGCCAGGAAGCGCAGCTCGATCCGGGCCGGCGCGGCCGCCACCCGGGCCCCGTCGGCCGGGTTGCTGCCGGTCAACGAGTTGTGCGCGAACGCCGGCGTGGCCGGCAGCAACGACACACCGAGCGCCACGCCGACAAGTGCTGGCCAGCTTCCCGCCACACGTGCGACCCTGCCCCCCATGAACGCCTCCGCAAAGGTACGATCCGCCCGCTGATCAACGGCTGACCATTAGTCGGCCCAGGATCGCAGATAGTTCCAAATACTGTTCCAGCAGCTGCAACCGAGCGACGTTCTGCGGAGTCTGTGAAGTGGGATCCCTGCCTGCGGGTTGGCTCACCACCGTCGACCACCAACGCGTGACCCTGCAGCACAGCCATCCATCGAACGGGGCGAGGAGGCGGCCATGGTCGGAAGGGTGAGGCGACTGCTCGGCAGGCTCGTCTCGGTGGCGGCGGTCGCGGTGCTGACCGTCGGGCTGGCGTCGCCGGCGCGGGCCGGGGCGGAGCGGGCGGCGCCCAAGCCACCGCCCGCCGGGGTGGACATCACCGGCGTCGGGCTCACCGAGCCGCTGCGGCTGCGGGCCGGCGACCAGCCGGCCCAGGTGGTCGCCGTGATCGACCAGGTGAGCTGGTTCGGCCGTACCGGCGCGGCGAAGGGCCCGAAGGCCGCGGACCTCGGTCCGAAGTACACGATCGTGGTGCTCGCCGGCGACAAGCCCCGGCAGACCTTCGACCTCTACCCCCTGGCCAAGGGCGGGCCGCGGGCCTACCGGCCGGCGAAGCAGCCCGACTCCCGCAAGACCACCGCCGGCTGGTTCCTCGGCCGGCTCAACATGTCCGAGACGCTGCGCTCGGTCGGAGTGCCGCTGGAGCGGCAGTTCGACACGGTCAGCGGCGGCGTCGGTGGCGGCGAGCGGGTGATCCCGGAGGACTCCCTCAACCCGGCGAAGGACATCGACGACGCCCTGGCCGAGCTCCAGCGTCTGCTGCTGCTCAACGTCGGGGTGATGCTGGTGATCACGTCCGGGCTGGCCGGGATCGCGCTGCTGATCCGCCGCCGTACCCGCTGAGCCCCGGCCGCCGGCCGCTCAGACCTCCAGCACCACCTTGCCGCGGACGTGCCCGGCCTCGACCAGTCGCTGGGCGTCGGCGGCCTCGGCCAGCGGGAAAACCCGCTCGACGTGCACGGCGAGCCGCCCCGCGTCCACCAGGCCGGCCAGCGCGGTGAGGTCCGCGGTGGACGGCTTGACGAAGAGGTAGCTGCCGCCGAGCCGGGTGACGTGTTCCGGGTCGGCGGTCGACACCAGCCGCGCCGGGCGGGAGAGCAGCTCGGCCGAGACGTCCAACGCCTCCCCGCCGAACAGGTCCAGCGCCACGTCCACCCCGTCGGGCGCGACCGCGCGGACCCGGTCGGCCAGGCCGGCGCCGTAGCTGACCGGCTCGGCGCCCAGCGCGCGGACGAAGTCGTGGTTGGCCGCACCCGCCGTGCCGATCACCCGATCGGCGCCGAGCGCCCGGGCCAGCTGCACCGCCAGGTGCCCGACCCCGCCCGAGGCGCCGTGCACCAGCACGGTGTCCCCGGGGCCGGTGCGGACCAACTGCAACGCCTGGTACGCGGTGAGCCCGGCCAGCGGCAACCCGCCCGCCTGCGCCCAGGACGCCTGCGCCGGCTTGTCGGCCAGGCACCGTTCGGGGGCGGGGACCAGTTCGGCGTACGTGCCGTGCTGGACGTGGTCGCGGCGGACGTACCCGATCACCTCGTCGCCCACGGCGAAACCGGTCACCGCCGGTCCCACCGCGGCCACCACCCCGGCGGCGTCCCAGCCGGGCACCAGCGGGAAGTGGGTGGGCAGCACGCCGGCCAGGTGCCCCTCGCGGACCTTCCAGTCGACCGGGTTCACCCCGGCCGCGCGGACCCGCACCAGCACGGTGTCCGGCCCGACCGGTGGCTCCGGTAGCTCCCGGACGGCGAGCCGCTCGGCGGGGCCGTACGCGTCGATCGCGATCGCCTTCACCCCGCCCACGCTAGCCGCCGGGCGGCCCTCAGGTGGTCAGCACCACCGGTGCGGTGGTCGTTCCCGGCGGTCGGGTCGCCGGGCCGGGCGGACCGGGCCGTGCCGGTGGGCGCCGGCCCAGCCGGCCAGGTCGCTGCGGCAGCGGCGGGCCGCCGGCGGGACGGTCTCCTCGGCCGCCGGAGGTTCACCGGGGCGCTGGCGGGGCGCCGACGGGTCCGGCAGGGCGGGCTCGGCGACGCGCTGGCGGGGCAGCGTCGGGTCCTCGTCGGCCCGGCCGGCCGGCTCGGCCGCGAAGGGCGCCGCCACCACCCGGCGGTGGGGCCGACCCGGCCCCGGCTGCTCGTGGTGGCCCGGCCGGCAGGGCTCACCCTGGGCGCAGCCGTGCTCGGCCTCCCCGTGCGCCATCCCGGTCTCCTCACGCTCGCGCTCGCGCGCCGGGAGGTCGCCCCGACGGCAGTGCCACCGTACTGGCCGGCACCGACGCTCCGCGCAGCGCGTACCCGGTGTCAGGGCTTCGGCCGGCGCGGAAAGATCGTCTCCCAGACCGGGAAGGCGACCAGCCAGATCACGATGGCGAGGGTGAGGTTGCGGATCCAGCCCCACAGCTCCTGGGTGCGCGCGGCGTCGCCGACGTAGATGATCCCGGCGCCGAGGAGGGCGCAGGCGATCGCCCAGCCGAGCAGCCCCTTGCCCCATTCGCGCCACTCGTGCCGGACCCGGGCGCGGCCGTACCGGGGTGACCGCACCGGCGGCGGGCCGCCGGCGAAGCGGTGGGCGAAGCGCTGGTCCGCCCAGCGGACCATCGAGTGGCCGAAGGCCACCGAGAAGCCGAGGTACGCCGCGGCCAGCCCGTGGGAGACGTTCGCGGTGGCGCCCCGGCGCAGGTCCAGCGCGGTCGCCACCAGCAGGACGAGGTCCACCAGCGGCACGCAGATCAGCAACGCCGCGCCCAGCCGGGGCCGGCGCAGGACGTACCGGGCGACCAGCCCGGCGCCGAGCACCACCCAGAACCCGATCTCGCACGCGGCGATCACCGCCAGCAGCATGTCGACCTCCCCCTCGTCGGTGTCCAGCCTGGCCCGCTCGGGGCGGGGCCGCCTCGGCGCGGGGAACGAGATCCGGGTCCGTCCTTCGACGGACCCCCGGGCAGCTGGCGCGGTTCCGTACCTCCTTCGGAGGAGAAGCCGCCGCCGGCCCTCCTCCCGTGGGCGGAGGGTGGGCGGCGCGGCATGTGGTGGGATCGGAGCATGCGGACGCCGGCGTCGATCGGCCCCGGTACGCGCGGGCGCGACCTGGCGCTGGCCGGGGCGTCCCTCGCCGGCGGCCTGATCGTCCACGCGGTGGGCTTCCAGCCCCAGCTGCCCTGGCATCCGGACCTGCCCGAGGCGCTGTTCCTGGTGCCGCTGACCGCGGTCTGCGTCGCCGTCGGGCTGCGCCGGGTGGCCACCGGGGCCAGCCTCGCGCTCGGCACCGCCGCCGTCGTCGCCGACGCCCTGCTGGGTGGCTCGCTCGGCACTCCCCTGGTCTACACCCAGGTGCTCTACGACGCCTGCGTCTACGGCCCGGCCCGGTGGTGGCGCCGGCTGCTGATCGTCACCGTCGCGCTCAGCGTGGCCGCCGCGGCGGCCGGCGTGGCGCGGTGGGGCTGGCGGGGCGTCGCGGCCGGCGTGCCGATCACGTTCGCCGGTGTCCTGCCGGTGCTGACCGGGATCAGCGTGCGGCAGTACCGGGACCAGGCCACCGCGGAACGGGCCCGGGCCGAGCAGACCGCCCGGCTGGTCGAGTGGGACCGCCGCCAGGCGGTGCTGGCCGAGCGGGCCCGGATGGCGCGCGAGCTGCACGACGTGGTCGCCAACCACCTCAGCGCGGTGGCCCTGCACGCCACCGCCGCGCTCTCCGCGCCGAAGCTGGACCGGGACCGGGTCGACGCGGCGCTGCGGGTCATCCGGGAGAGCAGCGTGCAGGGCATGGCCGAGATGCGGCAGCTGATCGGGCTGCTCCGGGAGCCGGCGGCCGGCGACCCGGCCGAGGAGGCGACCTGGGTACGCCTGGCCGAGCTGGACCAGCTCGTCGACCGGGCCACCGCCGCCGGGCTGCGGGTACGGGCCACGGTCACCGGCACGCCCCGGCCGCTGCCGGTCGGGGTGGACCTGGCGGCGTACCGGATCGTGCAGGAGTCGCTGACCAACGCGCTGAAGCACGGGGCGGGCACGGCGGAGCTGACCGTGGCGTACCGGCCGACGGAGGTGGTGGTCACGGTGGAGAACCCGGTCCGGGACTCCGGGGACGGCCTGCCCGGCGCGGGCGCCGGGCTGATCGGGATGCGGGAACGGGCCGCGCTGCTCAACGGCGGGCTCGACGTCGGTCGCGACGGTGGGCGCTGGCGCGTCCGCGCCACCCTGCCCACCGGGGGCCCGCGATGATCCGGGTCGTCCTCGCCGACGACCAGGAAGCGGTCCGGGCCGGCCTGGCCCTGATCCTCTCCGGCCCGGCCGACATCGAGGTGGTGGGCGAGGCGGGCGACGGTGAGACGGCGGTGCGGCTCTGTCGGGAGCTGCGTCCGGACGTGGCCGTGCTGGACGTGCGGATGCCCCGGCTGGACGGCGTCTCCGCCACCCGGGAGATCGTCGCCGCCGGCCTGGCCGACGTGCTGGTGCTGACCACCTTCGACCTGGACGAGTACGTCTTCGGCGCGCTGCGCGCCGGCGCGGCCGGGTTCCTGCTCAAGGACACCGACGCGGCGGGCCTGGTGGGCGCGGTGCGGACGGTCGCCCGGGGCGAGGGCGTCATCGCCCCGGCCGTCACCCGGCGGCTGATCACCGCCTTCGCGGCGACCGCCCCGGCGGCACCGGCGGCGGCCCGGGCGGAGGTGGCCGCGCTGACCGCCCGGGAGCGGGACGTGCTGGCCTGCCTGGGCGGCGGGCTGTCCAACCAGCAGATCGCCGAGCGGCTGACGATGGCGGAGAGCACGGTCAAGACCCACGTCAGCCGGATCCTGGCCAAGCTGGGGCTGCGCAGCCGGGTGCAGGCCGCCATCCTCGCCCAGGAGCTGGACCTGCCCGCACCCCCGGGGCCCTGACCCGCGCACTCGCGGGGCCACGGCGGATGGACCCGCCGTCGTACGCTGCTCGGCACCGGCGGTCCGTCGGAGGGCCGTAAAGCGGGGGGTCGCATGCGACGGTGGGCAGCGACGGTTCTGGTGGCGTTGGCCGCCACGGTGGCGGGCTGCGACGGCGGGAGCCCACCGGAGCGGGCCGCCTCGACCTTCGCGCCCGAGGCCGGCGTCTGCCACGCGACGGCCTCCGACGACCGCAGCCCCGAGGCGTACGCCCCGATCGCCTGCTCGGCGAAGCACGAGGCGGAGACGATCATGGTCGGCCGGTTCGGCGGGGCGAACGCGGCCGCGTCGGCGCCCCCGGCCGCCGACACCGAGGGGCTCTGGCAGGTCTACGCCTCCTGCGACACGGTGGCCCACGACTTCCTGGCCGGCGAGTGGCGGGAGTCGCGGCTGGCGCTGCGCGTGCTCACCCCGTCGGCGGCGCGCTGGACGGCGGGGGAACGCTGGTACCGCTGCGACCTGGTCGAGATGCTGGCGCTGGACCGGTGGACGCCGAACCCCCGGGCGAACAGCCTGCGCGGCGCCCTGGCCGGCGAGTCGCCGCTGCGGCTGGGCTGCTACGTCCGGCCCGAGCTGACCGAGGAGCGGGTCAACATCCCGCCGGCCTCCTGCACGGGGCCGCACGACACCGAGTTCGTCGGCGCCTGGCGCGCCGAACCGGAGGCCGGCGAACTCACCGACGAGGACTTCCGTGCGGGCTGCCTGAGCATGGTCGCCCGTTACGTCGGTGCGCCGGAGCGGGAGCTGCGCGGCCGGTTGGAGGCGCTGCCCGTCTTTCCCTTGGAGCCGGAGTGGGAGGCAGGCCTGCCGGGCGCGTGGTGCTTCCTGCACACTCCCGGTGGGTCGCTCGACGCGTCGCTCAAGGGCGCCGGTCGCGGGGGCCTGCCCCCGGTGCGCTGACCGCCCGGCGTGGAGGCCCTGCTCAGGACGTGTCAGGCTGGACCGGTGAGCGAGCCGGGCGGTATCGAGCTGTCGGCCACGCTGCGCCGCATCGAGCGCGCGGCGGGGGCGCTGGCGACGGCGAGTGTGGCCCGGATGGACGAGACCCTGCCCTGGTTCCGGGAACTCCCCGCCGACCAGCGTTCCTGGGTGATGCTGGTGGCGCAGGCCGGCGCCCGCTCCCTGGTGCAGTGGCTGCGCTCCGGTGGCGGCACCGCCGACAGCACCCAGGAGGTCTCCGACGAGGTCTTCGCCACCGCCCCGCAGGCCCTGGCACGCTCCATCACCCTCCAGCAGACGGTGGCGTTGATCAAGGTGACCATCGAGGTGGTCGAGGAGCAGGTCGCCCACCTGGCCGCCCGGGGCGAGGAGCAGCAGTTGCGCGAGGCGGTGCTGCGCTTCTCCCGGGAGATCGCCTTCGCCGCCGCCCGGGTGTACGCCCGCGCCGCCGAGTCGCGCGGCTCCTGGGACGCCCGGTTGCAGGCGCTGCTGGTCGACGCGCTGCTGCGCGGGGACTCCCCGGACGTGCTGGCCAGCCGCGCGGCGGCGCTGGGCTGGGCCGACGCCCCACCGGTGGCGGTGGCGGTGGGGCGCTCCCCCGGCGGGGAGGTCTCCGCCGTGCTGCACACCGTCTACCGGCAGGCGCGGCGGATCGGGGTGGAGGTGATCGGCGGGGTGCACGGCGACCGGCTGGTGATCGTCCTCGGCGGGGCGGCCGACCCGATGGCCGCCACGGAAAAGCTGCTGACCGCGTTCGGCGACGGGCCGGTGGTGGTGGGGCCGGCCGTACCCAGTCTGGACGAGGCGACGGAGTCGGCGCGGGCCGCGCTGGCCGGCTTCCGCGCGGCGCCGGCCTGGCCGACGGCGCCCCGCCCGGTGCCGGCGGCGGGGCTGCTGCCGGAGCGGGCCCTGGCCGGCGATCCCGAGGCCCGCCGGCGGCTGCGCCACGACGTGTACGCGACGCTCTTCCGCGCCGGGGGTGAGCTGCTGGAGACGCTGGACGCCTTCTTCGCCGCCGGAGGGACGTTGGAGAGCGCCGCCCGGGCCCTGTTCGTGCACCCCAACACGGTGCGGTACCGGCTGCGCCGGATCGCCGAGGTGACCGGATTCTCCCCGCTGATCCCCCGGGACGCGTTCGCCCTCCAGGTGGCACTCACCGTGGGCCGGCTCGACCCGGTGGTCCCAGGCGTCGCAGCAGTCCCGACCCAGACAATGACCCCAGGCGTGATGAAAACATCACAGACAGGTGACGACTCCCGCCGATCTTTGTAGGATTCCTCCAAAGGTTCTAGTGCGGTTTGGTCGCTGTCGGCACAGCGCTACCCACAGGTATCCAGGAGAGTCATAGACGTGCTCGCCGTACTCTCTCCCGGCCAGGGTTCCCAGAAACCCGGCTTCCTGACTCCCTGGCTCGATCTGCCCGGCACCGAGGCACGACTGCGGTGGTGGTCGGCGCTCGCCGGGGTCGACCTGCTGCACCTCGGCACGAACGCCGACGCCGACGAGATCCGGGACACCGCCCGCACCCAGCCACTGCTGGTCGCCGCCGCCCTGCTCGCCGCCGAGCACCTGCCGATGTACGACGTCGGCGCCACCGCCGGCCACAGCGTCGGCGAGCTCGGCGCCGCGGCGCTCGCCGGGGTGCTCCCGGCCGAGGCGGCCATCACCCTCGCCGGGGTACGCGGCCGCGAGATGGCCGCCGCCTGCGCCCTGGAGCCGACCGGCATGGCGGCCGTCCTCGGGGGCGACCCGGACGAGGTCCTCGCCGCGCTCGCCGCGCACGGGCTGCACCCGGCCAACCGCAACGGCGCCGGCCAGATCGTCGCCGCCGGCGCGCTCGACGCGCTGGACAAGCTCGCCGCCGAGCCGCCGGCGAAGACCCGGATCATCCGGCTCCAGGTGGCCGGGGCGTTCCACACCCCGTACATGGCGCCGGCCGAGGCCGCGCTGGCCGGGGTGGCCGCCGGGATCAGCCCGGCCGAGCCGGCCCGCATCCTGCTGTCCAACCTCGACGGCTCGGCCGTCAACCACGGCCGCGAGATGGTGCAGCGGCTGGTCCGGCAGGTCACCGCGCCGGTCCGCTGGGACCTGTGCATGCGCACGCTGGCCGACCTGGGCGTCACCGGGGTGATCGAGCTGCCGCCGGCCGGCACCCTGGCCGGCCTGGTCAAGCGGGAGCTCAAGGGCACCGGCGTCCCCGAGATCGTCACCCTGAACACCCCCGACGACCTGCCCGCCGCCCGCGACCTGATCGCCCGGCACAGCGGCCTGCGCGGCCACGAGCCGGTGATCCAGTTCCGGGTGGTGGTCTCGCCCGCCGCGGGCACCTTCACCCCCGCGACGGAGCTCGCCGAGGGCGCCGACCTCCGGGCGGGCCAGGTGATCGGGCACGTCGTCACCCGACAGGGTGAGGTCGACGTGACCGCGCACGACAGCGGCCTGCTCACCGAGTGGCTCGCCCACCACGACGACCCGGTCGCGCCGGGCCAACCGCTCGCCCGTATCGGAGGTCCCTCATGACCGGCAGTCGGATCCTCGCGCTGGGGCACTACCAGCCCTCCCGCGTGGTGACCAACGACGACCTGGCCAAGCTGGTGGACACCAACGACGAGTGGATCCGGGACCGGGTCGGCATCGCCTCCCGGCGGATCGCCGACGCCGGCGAGACGGTGGCCGACATGGCCGCCGCGGCGGCCGGCAAGGCGCTGGCCAACTCCGGCCTCACCGCCGCCGACATCGACCTGGTCGTCGTCGCCACCTGCACATCGGTCGACCGCAGTCCCAACGTGGCCTGCCGGGTCGCCGGCAAGCTGGGCATCAGCGCCCCGGGCGCCTACGACATCAACACCGCCTGCTCCGGCTTCGCGTACGCGCTGGGCACGGTGGACCACGCCATCCGGGCCGGGGCGGCCCGCAACGCGATCGTGGTGGGGGCCGAGAAGCTCTCCGACTTCACCGACTGGACCGACCGCTCCACCTGCATCATCTTCGGCGACGGCGCCGGCGCGGCGGTGGTCACCGCCACCGCCGAGGGCGAACCCGCCGGGATCGGCCCGGTGGTCTGGGGCTCGGTGCCGGAGAAGAGCGACGCGGTCCGCATCGAGGGCTGGCGCCCGTACATCGCGCAGGAGGGGCAGGCGGTGTTCCGCTGGGCCACCACCGCGCTGGCCCCGCTGGCCCGGCAGGCCTGCGAGCGGGCCGGGATCGACCCGTCGGAGCTGGCCGCGTTCGTGCCGCACCAGGCGAACTCCCGGATCATCGACGGCATCGCCAAGCGGCTCGACATCCCCCAGGCGATCATCGCCAAGGACATCGTCGAGTCCGGCAACACCTCGGCGGCGAGCGTGCCGCTGGCCCTGTCCAAGCTGGTCGAGCGGCGCGAGGTGCCCTCCGGCGCCCCGGTGCTGCTGTTCGGCTTCGGTGGCGGCCTGACCTACGCCGGACAGGTCGTCCGGTGCCCCTGAGACCCCCTGCGGCGTCCACACGCCCAGGAACGGCGGCCGGCGACGCCGACCGCCGAGTGACCCCCGATGAGAGGAACCAACCGCAATGACCCGTGACGAGATCACCACCGGCCTCGCCGAGATCCTCGAAGAGGTTGCCGGGGTGAACCCGGACGACGTGGCCGAGGGGAAGTCCTTCACCGACGACCTCGACGTCGACTCGCTCTCCATGGTGGAGGTCGTGGTGGCGGCCGAGGAGAAGTTCGGCGTCAAGATCCCGGACAACGAGGTGCAGAACCTCAAGACCGTCGGGGACGCCGTCAGCTTCATCGAGGCGCAGTCCTGATATGAGTCGCACCGACGTCGTCGTCACCGGGCTCGGCGCGACCACCCCGCTGGGCGGGGACGTCGCGTCGACCTGGGACGCCATGCTCGCCGGCCGCTCCGGGGTGAGTGCGCTCACCGCGGAGTGGGCCGGGCAGCTGCCGGTCCGGATCGCCGCCCAGCTGGCGGTGGATCCGGCCGGCACGCTGGACCGGGTCAAGCTGCGCCGGCTGGACCGTTCCGAGGCGATCGCGATCATCGCGGCGCAGCAGGCCTGGGCCGACGCCGGCCTGGCCGACTCCGGGCTGGACAAGGAGCGGCTCGGGGTCAGCGTCGGCTCGGGCATCGGCGGCGCCCTGACCCTGCTCGCCCAGGACGACATCCTCGAGGCGTCCGGGCCGCGCCGGGTCTCCCCGCACACCATCCCGATGCTGATGCCGAACGGCCCCGCCGCCTGGGTGGGGCTGGAGCTCGGCGCCCAGGCGGGCGTGCACTCGGTGGCCAGCGCCTGCGCGACCGGCGCGGAGGCGATCGCGCTCGGCATGGACATGATCCGCGCCGGGCGGGCCGACGTGGTGGTGGCCGGCGGCACCGAGGCGGTCATCCACCAGCTGCCGATCGCCGGGTTCAGCTCGATGCGGGCCATGTCGACCCGCAACGACGAGCCGGAGCGGGCCTCCCGCCCGTGGGACAAGGGCCGGGACGGCTTCGTGCTCGGCGAGGGCGCCGGCATCCTGGTGCTGGAGCGGGCCGAGCACGCCGCCGCCCGGGGCGCCCGGGTCTACGCGCGGCTGGCCGGATCCGGCATCACCTCCGACGGCTACGACATCGTCCAGCCCCACCCGGAGGGCGCCGGCGCGATCCGGGCCATCGCCAGGGCGATCGCCGACGCGGACGTGGCGAAGTCCGACATCGTGCACGTCAACGCCCACGCCACCTCGACCCCGGTCGGGGACATCGCCGAGATCAAGGCCCTGCACCAGGCGCTCGGCGACCACCCGGTGCTGACCGCCACCAAGTCGATGTCCGGGCACCTGCTCGGCGCGGCCGGCGCGCTGGAGTCGATCGCCACCATCCTGGCGATCCGCGACAGCGTGGTGCCGCCGACGATCAACCTGGACGACCCGGACGACGGTCTCGACCTGGAGGTGGCCGCCAACAAGGCGCGCCACATGGACATCCCCGCCGCGTTGAACAACTCGTTCGGCTTCGGCGGCCACAACGTGGCTCTCGTCTTCACGCGGGCCTGAGACCACAGCCTTGGAGGCTCACGTGACCACCACCGCCGTCAGCGCGGACACCACCACCGTGGACTACCGAGATCCGGAGCTGCGGCTCCGGGCCCTCTTCGACACCGGCTCGCTGCGCCTGCTGGCGCCGCGGGACACCTCCGGGGTGCTCTGGGCCCGCGGCGAGATCGACGGGACCCCGGCGATCGCGTACGCCACCGACGCCACGAAGATGGGCGGCGCGATGGGCACCGAGGGGTGCCGGCACATCGTCGACGCGATCGACACCGCCGTCCGGGAGCGGGTGCCGGTGCTCGGCCTCTGGCACTCCGGCGGGGCCCGGCTGGCCGAGGGCGTGGTCGCGCTCGACGCCGTCGGGCAGGTCTTCGCCGCCATGGTGCGGGCCTCCGGCCGGGTGCCGCAGATCTCCGTGGTGCTCGGCCCGGCGGCCGGTGGTGCCGCGTACGGGCCGGCGCTGACCGACATCGTGGTGATGAGCGGCGCCGGGCGGATCTTCGTGACCGGACCCGAGGTGGTCCGCAGCGTCACCGGTGAGCAGGTCGACATGGAGCGCCTCGGCGGCCCCGAGCCGCACGGCCGGCGCTCCGGCGTGGTCCACGTGACCTGCGCCGACGACGAGGCGGCGATGACCGAGTCGCGCAAGCTCGCCGCGCTCCTCGGCCACCAGGGCCGGCTCTCCCCCGACGACGTGCCCGCCGGCGTCGACGACGGGCACGACCTGACCGCGAAGATGCCGGCCGAGACCAACCGGGCGTACGACGTGAAGCCGGTGGTCAAGGCGCTGCTCGACGCCCCCGGCGTGGAGTTGCACGCCAAGTGGGCGCCGAACGTCGTCACCACGCTCGGCCGGTTCGCCGGCCGGACGGTCGGCGTGATCGCCAACAACCCGCTGCGGCTGGGTGGCTGCCTCGACGCGTCCAGCGCCGAGAAGGCGGCCCGGTTCGTGCGGATGTGCGACTCCCTCGGGGTGCCGCTGATCGTGCTGGTCGACGTGCCCGGCTACCTGCCCGGTCTGGGCCAGGAGTGGGACGGCGTGGTCCGGCGCGGGGCGAAGCTGCTGCACGCCTTCGCCGAGGCGGTGGTGCCGCGGGTGACGCTGGTGACCCGCAAGGCGTACGGCGGGGCGTACATCGCGATGAACTCCCGCTCACTCGGCGCGACCGCGGTCTTCGCCTGGCCGAACGCGGAGGTCGCGGTGATGGGCGCCAGCGCGGCGGTCAACATCCTGCACCGCAAGAAGCTGGCCGCCGCCCCGGCGGAGCAGCGCGAGACGTTGCGCGCCCAGCTGATCGAGGAGCAGATCCGGGTCGCCGGCGGCGTCAACCGGGCGCTGGAGATCGGCGTGGTGGACGACGTGATCAAGCCGGAGGAGACCCGGCGGCGGATCGCCCAGGCGCTCGCCGGCGCCCCGGCCGCCCGCGGCGCGCACGGCAACATCCCGCTGTAGAGCGGGGTGCGGAAGGGCCTCCTGGCAACGCCTCGCGCGTGGCAGGGGGCCCTTCCTCTAGGGTGAGGGCGCCCAACCCGCGAGGAGTACGCCGTGGAAGCGACCGAGATCCGCAAGCTCGCCGCGCTCGAGGACACCCACTGGTGGTACCGGGAGCGGCGGGCGCTGCTCGGCCGGGCGCTGCGCCGGCTGGCCGCCACCGGAGTGCGCCCGGAACGGGCGCTGGACATCGGCGCGGCCGGCGGCGGGAACACCCGGGTGCTGCGGGCGCACGGCTGGCGGCCGCTGGCCCTGGAGTACAGCGCGGAGGGCGCCGGGGTGGCCCGCGAACGCGGGCTGGACGTGATCCGGGCCGACGCGCGGCACCTGCCCGTCCCCTCGGCCAGCCTGGGCCTGGTGGTGGCCTTCGACATCCTCGAACACGTCGACGAGGACCACCTGGCGGCCGCGGAGATCCGCCGGACGCTGCGCCCCGGCGGCACGGCGCTGATCGCGGTCCCCTGCGACATGGCGCTCTGGTCGGCGCACGACGTGGCGGTGGGGCACGTCCGCCGCTACGACCGGGGGTCGCTGCGGGCGGTGGTGGAGAAGGCCGGGCTGGTGGTGGACGAGCTGTGGAGCTGGAACGTGCTGCTCCGACCGGTGGCGGCCTGGCGTCGCCGGACGTCCACCGGCAGCGACCTGGACGAGCTGCACCCGGTCGTCAACCTCGGACTGCGCACGATCGTCACCGCCGAGCGCTACCTGCCGGTGCGGTCCCTGCCCGGCGTCTCCCTGATGCTGCGCGCCCACCGCCCGGGCTGACCCCCGCCCCGCGCCGCCGGGTCGGGCGGGCGACGAGCGCCGGGCCGCAGGGCACAGACACCTCCCCGCGTCGGCTAACATCTGCCGGCCGTCACCCCGACGGCCCGACCGACGACGGGGGACGTGGTCAGATGATCCGACGGGTGGCCGTACTGGCCGCGCTCACCCTCACCGTGACGGCCGGTTGCGCCGGGGACGGGAAGGAGCCCGCCGCCGCGCCGCCGCCGTCGGCCGGCCCGACCGCCACGCCGATCGCCGCGGGCGCGCCCTGGTACGACGACGTCGCCCCGGCCGAGGCCGGCGCCACCGTCGGCGCCGAGGGCAGCACCTGCCCGCTGCCGGTCACCTTCTCGGTGCCGCCGAGGTGGAAGGTCGAGGCGGTGAAGGTGCCGGACGCGCGGATCGGCAACGCCGTGATGCTCTGCGAGTTCGACGCGAAGCCCGCCGGCCACATCGGCTTCATGCGGGCCTGGCGGATCGAGGGGGCCGCCCCGACCCCACAGGCCACCATGGAGAGGTTCCTGGAGGCGTACGGCACCGTGCGGGAGCCGCGGTTCCGCCGGCTGAAGACCGGTTCGCTGGACGCCTTCGAGGCGGCCTGGACCGACGCCGACGCGCCCGGTCGCGCCATCCTGGTCGACAGCCGCTCCGGCCCGGTCCTGCTGACCCTCGGCGCGATCGACGACGAGGAGTTCGAGGCGATGTTCCCGGCGTACCAGTTGGCCAAGGGGACCGCCGACCTGCCCGAGTGAGGAGAGCGGTCCTCAGCGCAGCCGGTAGACCGCCGTCCGCCCGTTGGCGTACCGCAGGTCGGCCAGCTCGGCCAGATCCGGGGACTCCGGGTCGACCTGCCGGTCCACGACCAGCCACCGCACCCCGTACCGGTCGCGCAGCTCGGCCAGGCCGGCGGCGGTGGGGGCGGTGAACGCGGCGTCGTTGGCCCGCAGCCGCTCGGCGTCCCAGAACGGGGCGTACGGGCCGCCGGGCAGGCCGACCATGCGGGGCGCGAACGCCCAGCCCTCGACCAGCACCGACCGTTGGCTGTACCCGCTGAGCCAGAACGAGCGGGCGTCACACCAGCCGCTCACCACCGCCCGGCAGTGCGCGTTGGTGGCGACCACGTCGTCCGGCGCGCTGTGCGCGTACACGTAGCGGGCCGCCGCCACCCGGGAGGCGGGCATCCGCTCCACCGGGTACGCGCCGCCGTTCGGGTACGTCCGGGCCTGCGCGGCGTCCAGCACCAGCCCCGGCGCCCCGGCCACCAGCACCCCGGTGAGCAGCACCGCACCGCCCCGGCCGGCCAGCCCGGGCCAGCGGTCGACCAGCCCCGGCCAGAGCAGCGCCACCAGCACGGCCAGCACCAGCAGGGCCGCCGCCCAGCAGAGCAGCGGCAGCACCGGGGCGTACGCCCGGCCGGGCGCCACGGTCGCCGGGAAGCCCAGCTGGACGGCGGTGAGCAGCACCGCGAAGGCGGCCGTACCCGCCCCGAGCAGCGCGGCGGCGCGGCGGCTCAGCGCCGCCCGCTCCAGCAGCTCGACGTACCCCCAGGCCGACAACAGCACGCCGAACGCGAAGCCGGCGCGGGTGAAGTACTGGTTGCTGCTGCCGGGGTGACCGACCAGCAGGTAGATCGCCGGGCCGGCGAGCGCCCCGCCGAGCAGGAAGACCTGCGCCGGTTCGAGCCGCCCCCGGCGCAGCCGCAGCAGCGCCACCACCCCGGCCAGCCGGAGCTGGAGGTTGAGCAGGAAGGCCAGCAGGACCGCGGCCCAGAGCAGCCCGGTCACCGGGGCGGAGTTCCGCTCGCCCACGTACGGGCGCAGTCCGGAGAAGAGGTCGACGGTGACCCCGTGGCTCTCGAAGGCGAAGAGCACCGCGGTGGCGAAGACCTGCGCCGCGACGGTCAGGCCCACCGCGGCGAGCACCGCCCGGGGCAGCCGCCGGCGGACCACCAGCGTCACCGCGGCGGTGAGGGCGAGCGCGGCCAGCACGACCGGCACGGAGCTGGCCTTGGCGCCGGTGGAGGCGGCCAGGAAGAGCGCCGCCAGCACCCAGGCGCCCCGGCCGACCGGTGGCACCGTCGACCCCCGGGCCCGGCCGACGAGCTCGGCCAGCACGGCGATCAGCGGAAACAGCAGCACCCAGCTGTACGTCATCGACGGGCTGCCCCAGACGATGAAGGTGGCCTGGGTGCCGAAGAGCTGCCGGACGCCGTTCTCGAAGCCGAACTCGCCGACCGTGAACAGCAGCGCGGCGGCGGCCACCCCGGCGTACGGCCGCCCGGTGATCCGCCAGCCCACCACCGCGGTCAGCGTGGCGGCGAGCGCGCAGAGCGCCGGCACCCCCAGCCGGAAGAAGACGGTGGGCAGGTCCACCCCGCTGGCCAGGCTGGCCGCGGCGAGGTGGGCGAAGCCGAACCAGTGGTAGTGCAGCGGCTCGCCGGCCACCTGCGGCACGTCCAGCGGCACCTGGTGGGTGGCCGCGCCGGCGAGGGAGAGCTGGAACGCCAGGTCGATGTACTGGGCCTGCCCCTCGTCGGTGGGGAGCACCGGGTTGACCTTGAGGAACGACTCGTAGAGATAGAGCGTGAAGCCGGCGACCACCCCGGCGAGCGACCAGGCCCAGCCGGTGGGCACCGGGGTCAGGTCGCCGGCCCGCCAGTGCCGGCGCAGCCGGGGCACCAGGGCGAACGGCAGCAGCACCGCGAGGGGCCAGAGCCGCAACCGGTCGGGCACCCCGGCGGCGGTGAACACCGCCCAGCCGACCAGCTCCAGCACCAGGCCGACGGCGGCGCCCATGGCCAGCTCCTCGACCAGGGTGTGCGGCCGGCGGCGCAGCGCCCGCCAGACCAGCGTGCCGGGCAGCACCACGGCCAGCGCCGCGTACCCGGTGTAGCGGAGCAGGTCGAGCGCGGGAGTGCCGGCGGCGAGCAGGGTGACCGCGACGAAGGCGTACCCGGCCAGGGCCGGGGCGTAGCGCCGCGCGGCCCGGCGGCGGCGCGGTGCGGCGGTCGACGGGGCGGCGTCCCCGGTGGCGAGGGCGGTCACCGCAGGCTGTCGGCCAGCTCGACCGCGTCCCCGGCGGCGGCGGCACGGGGGGCCGGGCCCGCGCCGCCGGTGGCCGGGTCGGCGGCGCTGTCGGTGGCGACGAAGTACGCCGGCCGCCCCTGCACCGCCGTGTAGATCCGGGCCACGTACTCGCCGAGCAGGCCGAGGCAGAGCAGCTGCACCGCGCCCAGGAAGAGGATCGCGACGTAGAGCGAGGGCCACCCGGTCACCGTGGCGCCGGCCAGCCAGGCGAGCACGGCCACCACCACGAGCACCCCGCAGACCACCACCCCGGCCAGCCCGAGCCAGGTGGCGAAGCGCAGCGGGGCGGCGGAGAAGCTGGTGACGCTCTCGGCGGCCAGCCCGGCCATCCGGGACAGCGGGTACTTGGTCCGCCCGGCGGCCCGCTCCTGCCGCCGGTACGCGACCTCGCCGCTGGGAAAGCCGAGCCAGGGCACCACCAGCCGCAGCACGGGGCTGCGCTCGGGCAGCTCCCGCAGCGCCTCCACCGCCGCCCGGCTGAGCAGCCGGAAGTCACCGGCCTGGGCGGGCACCTGCTTGCCGACCAGTCGGCGCATCAGCCGGTAGTAGCCGGAGGCGGTCCACCGCTTGAACCGGGTGTCCCGGCTGCGGTCGGCGCGGACGCCGTACACGATGTCCAGGTCGTCGGCGCGGGCCCGGCGCAGCATCTCCACGATCGTCTCGGGTGGGTCCTGGAGGTCGGCGTCGATGCTGACCACGTACCGGCCGTGGGCGCGGAGCAGCCCGGCGATCAGGGCCGCCTGGTGGCCGCTGTTGCGGCGCAGCCGCAGCACCCGCAGCTGTGGCCAACCGGCGCGCAGGGCGGTCAGCCCGGCCGCGGTGCCGTCGGTGCTGCCGTCGTCGACCGCCATCACCTCGTACGCCTCGCCGAGGCCGTCGAGGACGGCGCGCAGCCGCCGGGCGAGCAGCGGCAGCACGCTCTCCTCGTTGAACATCGGCACGACCACGGACAAGGTGGGCTCCGGTGTGGTCACGGCGCTCCTCCCTCCCGTCGTTCCGGCGGCGGACCACCGCACGCTATCAGCAGCGGCGGTCCCGGCCGGGCCCCCGCGACCGCCCCGGGGCCGTCAGCGGCCGCAGCTGGTGGCGGGCCGGCCGGGCACCGGAACCGGGGAGCGTCCGACCGGCCGGGCCTTGCCGGCGAGCACCCGCGCGAGCGCGGTCATCGAGGCCTTGCTGGAGGAGTAGGTGGCGAGCAGGGTCGGCGACTTCGCCTCGCCCAGCACGTACGGGGTGTCCATGGCGACCGTCACCGCCGCGTCCCCGGCCAGGTCACCGGCGTCGTCGCCGTAGCCGACGAGGTGGACCTTCGTCCCACCGTCGGGCACCACCTTCACCCCGGCCGCGGTCAGCGCCGCGGTGAGCGAGGCGCGGGTGCGGTCGCGGCCGGCGGAGGAGGTGACGGTGACCGGACCCTTCACCCGGGCGTCGCATCCGCCGCGCAGGGCGGTCACCGCGGCGGCGGCCAGGTCGGCGACGGCCGCGCGGTGCGCGGGGCTGGTGAGCGTGGACAGCGCCGGGGCGGGGCGGTCGGCCAGCTGGAACTTCATGGTCAGCACCCGGGTGACCGCCTCGACCAGCCGGGTACGGGGCAGCGAGCCGTCGCGCAGCGCGCCGAGCAGCCCGTCGTACGCCTGACCGACGTGCGGCGGCATGAGGATCAGGTCGTTGCCGGCCAGCAGCGCCTTCACCGCGGCCTCCCCCGGCGGGAAGCGCTTCGCCGGCGGCATGTTCATCCCGTCGGTGATCACCACGCCCTTGAACCCGAGCTGGCCGCGGAGCACGTCGGTGAGCAGCTTGCGGGAGAAGGTGGCCGGGGTGCCCGGGTCGACCGCCGTGACGTCGAGGTGCGCGGACATCACCGCCATCGCGCCGGCGTCGATGGCGGCGGTGAACGGCGGCAGCGCGGTCCGGTCGAGCTCGGCGCGGGGCTGGGCGACCACCGGCACGTCCTCGTGGGAGTCGGTCGCGCTCATCCCGTGTCCGGGGAAGTGCTTGACGGTGGCCGCCACCCCGGCGCTCTGCAGGCCGCGGACCGCGCCGGCGACCTGGGCGGAGGCCCGCTTCGGGTCGGCGCCGAAGGAGCGGGAGCCGATCACGGTGCTGCGGGTGGCGAGCACGTCGGCCACCGGGGCCAGGTCCAGGTTGATCCCCATCGCGGCCAGTTCGGTGCCGGCGACCCGCCAGGCGGCCTGGGTGAGGGCCGGGTCGCCGGCGGCGCCGGCGGCGAGCGCGCTGGGCAACAGGGTCACCCCGTCGGTGATCCGGGTCACCACGCCGTACTCCTGGTCCGTGCTCACCAGGAACGGCGCCCGGCCGGCGGGGAGCTCGGCGGCGGCGGCGCGCAGCCCGGTGGTCAGCTCCCGGACCTGCCGGGGGTTGTCGACGTTGGTGGTCTCCTGGTTGCCGGAGGTCGGGTCGTCGGCGCTGAACCCCACCAGGATGAGCCCACCGAGGCGGTACTTCGCGATCATCTCGGCGGGGGTGTCGACCCCGGCGAGGGCCCGGTTGCCGGCGGCGGAGCCGGGCGGGACCGCGGTGGCAATGCTGCCGTACGCGTAGGGCATCAGCACCTGGCCGACGAGGTCCTCGTCGGCGAGCGTGCCGACCAGCGCGGCCGCCCGGGCGGCCGGGTCACCCGCGGGCTCCGCCGCCGGGCTCGCGACGGCCGAGGCGGACGCGGAGGCGGAGGGGCTCGGCGCGGGACGCGGCCGGTCCGGCTCGCCGGCGCAGGCGGAGGTGAGCAGCGCGGTCAGGGCGGCGACGGCGACGCCGGCGCGTCGCGGGGAAATCGACACGCGGCCAATCAAACCCGTTGCCGACTTATCGGGGCAACCCGGCCGGCGGGTGGGCCCGGCCGGAAACGCCGGCCGGGCACGGCGGCGGCGGTCCGCTCAGCCCACCCGGGTGAGCAGCGTCACGGGCGCGCCGTCCCCGGCGTGCCGGTACGGCTCCAGCTCGGCGTCCCAGGCGGTGCCGAGCGCCTTGTCCAGCGCGTGCGCGAGCGCCTCGGGCGCGCGGGCGGACGCCATGATGCTGCGCAACCGGTCCTCGCCGAGCTGGATGTCGCCGGCCGCGCCGACGGTGGCCCGGAACAGACCCCGCCCCGGCACGTACATGAAGCGCTCACCGTCGGCGCCCGGACTGGGCTCCTCGGTGACCTCGAAACGGATCATGGGCCACTGCCGGAGGGCAGCAGCCAGCTCGGCGCCCGTCCCCGGCCGACCGGTCCACCCGCACTCGGCCCGGCGGACGCCGGGATCGACGGGCTGGGCCGTCCAGTGCAGGTTGACCGGCGCGGCGAGGACGCGCGCGATCGCCCACTCGACGTGTGAGCACACGGCGAGCGGGGTCGAGTGGACGTATACGACGCCACGCGTTGGCACGGTGACCTCCCGGAGAGCGAGGTGCGTCTTCCCCTACGACCTCGGCCAGCCGGGTGGCTTCTGCAACACATGATGACTCCTGTGGCGGATGGTGCGCCAGGGAATCAGAAAATTCGCCGACGGAATAGCCGTACCGGTGAACCTGGTTGTGCCCCCCGGACAGCACGATGACCAGCCAGGCATCGTGGTCGTGTACAGTTTCCTGGGCGGTTCTGCGCCGCCGTACATCTTCGCGGGCCGAGGCTCAACCGGGCGTCACCCGCACAAGCCCCCGGACGTTCCCGTCCTCCCGTACGTCTTCAAGGAGTACCTCCGTGGCGAGCAACACCTCTAAGACCGCGCGCGCGTCAGTCCGGGCCGGCCAGGCTGGCCAGGGTGGCGCCCTCAGCGTGCTGGGCGAGTTCAAGTACCTCATCCCGCTCAACGGCGGCAAGCACGCCTACGTGCGGAACCTGACCAACGGCAAGACCGCGCACCTGCGCACCGACTCCGAGGCCTTCGTCGAGGAGATCCGGGTGCTGGCCGCCGCCGGCCACGCCGCCAAGATCCGCGCCGAGATCAACAACCTCGCCGCGACCCACCCGGGCGACGGCTGGGACAAGACCGAGAAGCGTCTCGTCGAGGCCGGCGTCTTCGAGGGCTGAGCGCCCTTCCCCCAAAGCAACACCTCGGAGCCGCCCGTCGGGTCATCCCGGCGGGCGGTTCCGCGTCTCCGGGTACCTGCGCCCGGCCCGGGCCTGGCTTGATCGACACCGTTTGCGGCGTGTCGGGGTGTCCTGCCGCCGGGATACCCCGACACGCCGCATCTCGCGTGGATCTTGGGGCCGGGGCCCGGTGGGGTGGTCAGCGGTCGAGCAGGGCGACCTCACCGGTGGCCAGGTCGTAGAGGGCGCCGACCACGTCCACCCGCCCCTCGGCGACCGGCCCGGTGAGCAGTTCGTCGGCGCGCAGGGCGGCCACCGTACGGCGTACGTGCCGGCGGACCGCCATCGGCTGCGCCCGCGGGTCGTCGGCCCCGACCTCGGTCACCGCCGGCGCGATCTGGTCCACCAGGTACGCCAGCGCGCCGCCGGGCCGCTGCCCGCTGCGCAGGGTGTCGATGGCCGAGGCGACGGCCCCGCAGCGCTCGTGCCCGAGCACCATCACCAGCGGGACGCCGAGCTGGCCCACCACGAACTCGATGGAGCCGTGGACGGCCCGGTCGAGGACGTGCGCCCCGGTGCGGATCACGCAGATCGAGCCGAACGTCTGGTCGAAGATCGCTTCCAGCGGCACCCTCGAGTCGATGCAGCCGAGCACCACCGCGTAGGGCTGCTGGTCGCCGGAGGCGACCGCGGCGGCGGCGGTGACGTCGTGGCCGTGCACCGGCCGGCCGCTGACGAAGCGGCGGTTCCCGGCGAGCAGCTCCACCAGGGCGGAGCGGGGCGTACGCCGGCCCCCGCCGGCCGACGTCCCGTGCGGCGACGACATGCCTCCCAGCCTGGTCACCGATCCGGCCGCGCGCGGGCGGGTTGCGAATCTTCTCACCACCACGGTTGGCGTGATGTCATGACGGGTAGCCCGTGTTACCGCCGGGTACTGCCCGGGACGAGGTGACCAGGCGGCCGGGGAGGTGGCGATGTCGGAGCAACTGGAGGTGCGTCTTCCCGACGGGGTGAGCCTGCACGTCGAGGCGACCGGGCCGGCGGACGCCCAGGTCACCGCGATCCTGCTGCACGGCTGGACGCTGGACGGGCGGGCCTGGCACCGGCAGCTGGCCGGGCTGCGGGAGCGCTTCGGCGACCGCGTCCGGGTGGTCACCTACGACGCCCGCGGCCACGGCCGGTCCAGCTGCATGGCGCTGCGCACCGCCACCCTGGCCCAGCTCGGCGACGACCTGGCCGCGGTGGTGGACGAGGTCGCCCCCGCCGGCCCGGTGGTGCTGGTGGGGCACTCGATGGGCGGGATGACGGTGATGGAGTACGCCCACCGCCACCCGGAGCACTTCGCCGCCCGTACCGCCGGGCTGGTCTTCGTCTCGACCACCGCGGAGGGGCACACGCACACCGCCTACGGGTTGTCCCCGCGCATCGCCCGACTGATCCGGCTCGCCGAGACCACCGGCGCCGGGGTGCTGGCCCGGTGCGGCTCCTGGCGCCCGCCGCGGGCGCTGCTGCGCGCGCTCCGGCCGAGCATCCGCTGGATGCTCTTCGGCGACCGCTGCGAGCCGAGCGACATCCGGCTGGTCACCTCGGCGGTGGCCCGGGCCTCGCTGCGTTCGATCGGCGGGTTCCGCGCCTCGATCGGCGACCAGCACCGGCTGGCGACGCTGGCCGCGCTGGCCCACCTGCCGGCGGCGGCGCTGGTCGGCGACCGGGACCGGCTCACCCCGCCGCCGTGCGCGGAGTCGATCGCGGCCGCCCTGCCGGAGACCGAGCTGACCGTCTGCCCCGGCGCCGGGCACATGCTGATGATGGAACGGCCGGACGAGGTGACCGGCGCGCTCGCCGGGGTGCTGCGCCGGGTGCTCGCCGACGTCCCGGAGGCCACACCGGCCGGCTGAGCGGCGCCGGGCGAGGTGTCCGACGTCGCGGGACGCGGCATGGCCCCGACATGGGGTGGGGCCCTGCCCGTACCCTCATTCCGCCCGGCGCGCGCCCGCGTCCGGGCGACCCCGTCCCACAGGAGCCCGTACGGTGACCGACCAGACCACCCTGGAGCAGGAGATCGCCGCCGAGCAGCGGCATCTCGACCGGGTGTACGCCCGCCTCGCCGAACTGCGTCGCTCGGCCGCCCGCGCGGAGCGGGACGGCTACCGCCAGGCCCGGGTCGGCAACTTCGGCGCGCTGGTCGAACGGGACGCCATGGTCTTCCACGCCGCCCGGCGCCGGCACGTCCTGGACGCCGAGCACGAGGGGCTGGTCTTCGGCCGGCTCGACCTGCGCGACCGGCAGGTGCTGCACGTCGGGCGGCTCGGGGTGCGCGGCGAGGACGCCGAGACCCTGGTGGTCGACTGGCGTGCCCCGGCGGCCGCCGCGTTCTACCAGGCCACCCCGGCCGAGCCGCTGGGCGTGGTCCGCCGGCGCACGATCAGCTCCTCGGCGGAGAAGGTGACCCGGATCGAGGACGACCTGCTGGACCCGGGGGCGGCGCCGCCGGAAATGGCGGTGGTGGGCGACGGCGGGCTGCTGGCCACCCTGTCCCGGGCCACCGGCCGGGGCATGCGGGACATCGTGGCGACCATCCAGCGGGAGCAGGACGAGGCGATCCGCTCCCCCGGCTCGGGGGTCACGATCGTCTCGGGCGGCCCGGGCACCGGCAAGACCGCGGTCGCCCTGCACCGGGCGGCGTACCTGCTCTACTCCGACCGCAGCCGGTACGCCGGCGGCGGCATCCTGGTGGTCGGCCCGTCCTCGGTCTTCGTGGAGTACATCGCGTCGGTGCTGCCGTCGCTCGGCGAGGAGACCGCCACCCTGCACTCCCTGGGTTCGCTCTTCCCGGCCATGTCGGCGACCCGGACCGACCCGCCGGAGGTGGCGGCGGTGAAGGGCTCGCTGCGGATGCGCCGGGTGCTGGAGCGGGCGGTCCGCGACGCCGTGCCGGACGGCCCGGACGAGCTGCGCCTGCTCTACCGGGGGCAGCTGCTGCGGTTGGAGCGGCGGGAGCTGGACGGCATCCGGGACCGGACGCTGTCCCGGGGCGGCCGCCGCAACGAGGTGCGCCGGGTCGCCTTCGACGGGGTGTTCGGAGCGCTCTGGACCCAGGCCCGGCGGCTGAACATCGGCCGGCTGCCCGAGCAGCGCGCCTTCGAGGACGAGATCGTCGACCGGCCGGAGTTCCGGGAGTTCCTCAAGGCGTGGTGGCCGCGGCTGCACCCGCGACACGTGCTGGACTGGCTGGCCCGGCCGGAGCGGCTGCGCCGGTACGCCGGCGGGATCCTCTCCCGGGCGGAGATCGCGCTGCTGGACGGGGCGTACCGGACGCTGGGCACCGAGGGGCTGACGGTGGCCGACATCGCCCTGCTGGACGAGCTGGACGCGCTGCTGGGCAAGCCGATGAAGCCGGCGAGGCAGAAGCGGGACCCGTTCCAGCTGGCCGGCGGGGTACGCGAGCTGAGCACCTTCGCCGACCGGCAACGCGCGGCCCGGGCCGCGGCGCGGGAGCGCCCGGAGGACTACCGGGACTTCGCGCACGTGGTGGTCGACGAGGCGCAGGACGTCTCGCCGATGCAGTGGCGCATGATCGGCCGGCGGGGGCGGCTGGCGTCGTGGACGGTGGTCGGCGACCCGGCGCAGACGGCGTGGACGGGTGACCCGGAGGAGTTGAACCGGGCCCGGGACCAGGCGCTGGGGCGGCGTCGGCGGCACCGGTTCAGCCTCACCACCAACTACCGCAACTCGGCGGAGATCTTCGCGGTGGCGGCGGCGGAGATCCGCCGGCTGCACCCGGATCTGGAGCTGCCGACCGCGGTCCGCTCGACCGGCGTGGACCCGGTGCGGCGGACGGTTCCGGCGGCCGGGCTGCCGGCGGCGACCGTCGAGGCGGTGGACGCGCTGCTCGCGGAGGTGGAGGGCACGGTCGGGGTGATCACGCCCGTGCCACGCCGGGACGAGGTGGCCGGCTGGCTGGGCGACCGCGGCTCCCGGCTCCAGGTGGTGACCAGCCTCCAGGCCAAGGGCATGGAGTACGACGGCGTCGTGCTGGTCCGTCCGGGCGAGATCCGGGCCGATCCGGGGTCGGGGGTACGGACGCTCTACGTGGCGCTCTCCCGGGCCACCCAGCGGCTCACCACGATCGACGTCGCCGGCTGACCGGCGGCGGTTCAGGGCTTACTTGCACACATTGCGATGTGAGCATAGATTGGTCCGAGGCCCTGGCGGCGACGGAAGGTGTGGGCGTGGGCGCAGGTCATGACCACCACCACGGGTCGGTCGCGAACGCCGCGCACCGCCACCGGGGCCGACTCTGGGCGGCCTTCGCGCTGCTCGCCGCCCTCATGGTGGTCGAGGCGGTCGCCGCGTTCGGCACCGGCTCGCTGGCCCTGCTCTCCGACGCCGGGCACATGTTCACCGACGTGCTCGGCATCGGCATGGCCCTGGCCGCGATCACCGCGACCCGGCGGGCCGACCGCGACCCGCAACGCACCTTCGGGCTCTACCGGCTGGAGGTGCTCGCCGCGCTGGCCAACGCGGTGCTGCTCAGCGGCGTCGCGATCTACGTGCTGGTCGAGGCGGTCCGCCGGTTCGGCGACCCGCACGAGGTGCTCACCGGCCCGATGCTGGCCGTCGCGGTGCTCGGCCTGCTGGCCAACGTGGCCGCGTTCGCCCTGCTGCGCGCGGGGGCCCGGGAGAGCATCAACCTGCGCGGGGCGTACCTGGAGGTGATCGGGGACCTGCTCGGCTCGCTCGGCGTGATCGGGGCCGCGCTGCTGATCGGCGGCACCGGCTGGTGGTGGGTGGACCCGGCGGTGGCGGTGGCGATCGGCCTGTTCATCCTCCCCCGCACCTGGCGGCTCGGGCGGGCGGCGGTGCGCATCCTCGTGCAGGCCGCCCCGGAACACCTCCAGGTGACCGCCGTGCACGACCGGCTGGCCGCCGTCCCCGGCGTGGCCGAGGTGCACGACCTGCACGTCTGGACCCTGACCTCCGGCATGGACGTCGCCTCCGCGCACCTCACCATGACCCCCGGCGCCGAGGTGGGCACGGTGCTCGCCGCCGCCCGCAGCGCCCTGCACGAGGACTTCCGGATCGACCACGCCACCCTGCAGATCGAGCCCGGCGCCGCGCCCGGCGCGTGCGGCCCGTCGCACTGGTAGTGCGCCCGCGCCGGAAAAATTGGGCGTTGAATGCCGGATTACGCCACCTTTAACAGCAATCTCAGCAGTACCGTGAGTCACGAAGCGGGCGGGTGTCACACCCGTACCGGTAGGCTCGGCCCCGGCCTCCGCCCGGCGGCGCCCAAACGGTGCCGGCGGTGGCCGTCGCCTAATCGCCCGCAGGGGCGAGCCGGGGAACCACGTTCCTGGGGTGTATCCGCGTCAGCGGTAGGGATCTTCCGTCCCGAACCCGTCAGCTAACCCGGTCGGCGGCTGACGGAAGGGATGTGCATGCACGTACGAAAGACCACCGCGCGGCTCGTGGCCGCGGTCGTCGCGACGCTCGCGCTCGGCGTGTCGTCCGCGCCGATCGCCTCGCCGGCCACCGCCGCACCGACCACCCGGCTCGCCGCCCCCGGCGACGACGAGGGCGGCACCCCCGCGCTCCGCGCCCAACTCGAGACGGCCAGCAAGGGCTGGCTCGACGCCAAGGCGGCGCTGGAGCGCTCGACCAAGCGCCAGCAGGAGCTCAACAGCCAGCTCAAGACCGTCGAGGCGGAGTTGGGCGTGCGCAGCGGCAAGGTCGGCGAGATCGCCGGCGTGGCGTACCGCACGGGCCGACTCGGGCCGATGTCCGCGCTGCTCAACAGCTCCAGCCCGGAGGGCTTCCTGGACCGCGCCGCGGCGCTGGAGACGGTCGCCACCAACGAGGACCGGGAACTTCGCGACCTGCTGCGCACCCGCGACGAGGCCAACCGCACCCGCGCCGAGCTGGACAAGGAGATCGTCGAGCAGCGCAAGCAGATCACGGTGATGGCCAAGCGCAAGCAGCAGGCCGAACGGGCCCTCGCCGTGGCCGCCGCCGACAAGCCCGCCGCCACCAGCGGCGGTGGCTCCGCCCGGGGCACCTCCACCTCGAACGCCAAGGCGGCGCCGCGCAACCCGGACGGCTCCTGGCCGTCCGAGTCGTGCAGCGTCAACGACCCCACCCCCGCCAACGGCTGCATCACCCCGCGCACGCACAACGCGCTCAAGCAGGCCCAGGCCGCCGGCTACACCCGGTACGTCTCCTGCTACCGCCCCAGCGGCTCCGGTGAGCACCCGAAGGGCCGGGCGTGCGACTTCGCCGCCCAGAAGAACGGCTTCGGCGGGGACGCCACCGGCGGCGACCGGACGTACGGCAACAACCTGGCGGCGTACTTCATCCGCAACGCCGACCGCCTCGGTGTCCTGTACGTGATCTGGTACCGCCAGATCTGGCTACCCAGCAGCGGCTGGAAGTCCTACAGCGGCGCGAACGGCGACCCCTCCAGCGACCACACCAACCACGTACACCTCTCCATGTACTGATCCCGGCCCCCGGTGTGGATCATGCAGCCGTGGTGCGGTGCGAAAGCCCCGGAGCGGGGCGGGACGCCCACCACACCTGCATGATCCACCCGGGGCGGTGGGGCCAGGTCAGGGGGTCTCGGGGGTCAGGGCGGGGCCCAGGCGGGTGGCCAGGGCGAGGTGGGCGGCGCGGGCCTGGCGGAAGGCGTAGCCGAAGAGGGGGGCCGGGGCGGCGAGGGTGATCTCCACGTCGATCCGGAGCAGGCCGGACTCCTCCCGCAGCCGGGTGTGGTTGCGGACCGTCGTGCCGGGCTGCTGGCGGGCGACCGTGACGATCTCGTCGTCGGTGACGACCAGGACGTCCGCCTGGTAGGTGACCGGGAAACGCAGCGGGCCCAGCTCCAACCGGTCGGTGATGGCGTAGCTGGCCCGGGCGCCGGGGCGGGCCGGCAGTTGGCGCACCCGGACGATCAACGGATGCAACTCCCCCTGGCGGGCGGGGTCGCTCAGCAGCGCCACCGCGTCCGCGCGCGAGCAGCGTGCCTGGACCGTGTAGCTGAACGTTTCCCGCCGGACCACCGCGCCTCCACACCCTCGTCGGTCGCCCGATCGTCCCAGTACGGGGAGGGACTGGCAACGGGGACCCGCCGCGGGGCCGGGACACCACCCGCACGGCGTACGTCGCGGTGGTGGGGCGAGGTCGACCCACGGCAGGTGAGGCGGCGCGGGTCAGGCGCCGGGAAGGACCTCCGGGGCCGCGTGGCCGGCGAAATAGGGCTCGGGGGCACCGAAGAGGCCGAGCAGCCCGGTGACCCAGAGCTGGCGGTGCACGAAGCGGCTCGGCTCGGTGACCACCAGCTTGACGCCGCTGACCTCGGCGGTCTGGAACCCGGCCACCATGGCGCTGATGCCGACCGAGTCGATGAAGGTGACGAGCCGCATGTTGAGCTCGATCCGGGACGGCAGCCCCTTGGCGAGCACCTCGGCGATCGCCTCCCGCACCTCGTACGCGGTGTCGACGTCAATCTCACCCCGCGGGGCGATCTCGATGACACCACCCGGCATGACCGACTTCACGATCGACAGGCTCACGCGAGCACCTCCACTCGCCCGTCCACGGGCGCCTCATCAGTACGCGGGCCGCGACCGAGAGTATTCCCCCAACGGCCTCGGTCGCCACCCCTCGGGATGAGCAATTCGCGGATCCGGACCGACCGGGCCACCCTGTTCGGCATCGTTCCTGGTTCCGTCCGCTCCGGTGAGCGACCGGTCCGGGCCGCTCCAACCGTCCCAGGGTACCGGGCGCCGTCCACCCGATTCCCGATCCGGTTCGGTGCGGGCGAGTCCCCTGCCGCCCGGCGCGGGCCGCGGCCGGGGTTGCCCCGGCCACCTAGCCTCGGCGGCAGAAGCGTCACCACGACGAAGGGACGTTCGATGATCAGGAAACTGCTCGGCCTGGCCGGTGTCGGCGCGCTGCTCGCCCTCGTGCTGGCCTGCGGCTTCGGCGGCGGGGGCGGGGACGACGACGATGACGACGACGATTTCGCCCGCGCGACCGCGGTGGTCGTGGTCCGCTGAGGGCACGGCGTGAGTTTGCGGCGCGGCCCGGCTGGGCACTGGCGAGTGTGAGCGGACCATGACGCGCGCCGCAGAGACGTCGAAGTCCGAAGTGGCCGCAGGCTTCGGCACCCCGAGGAGGTAACCACGATGTTCGGCAGCAACCTGCTGGAGCGCCGCAGCAAGCCGGAGCGGATCGCGGACCAGGCATGGCAGCACCTCGTGTCGGCGGTCGGCTCGGCCGGCGACAGCGTCCGGGACGCCGCGAAGTCGGTCCGGGGCGGCGGCCCCGGCCTCGGCGACGCCGGCGACCTGGTCGGCTCGGCGGCCGACGAGGCCCGGCGCCGGGCGACGCTGGCCTTCGACGCGCTGGCCGGACGCCGACCGGCCCTGCCCTGGACCCTGCTGATCAGCGCCGCGCTGGTCGGCGCCGCGTTCGGCTGGGCCGCCGGCACCGCCGCGCGGGCCGCCGGCAGCCGCGACGGCCGGGCCGTCGACGACATCGAGTTCGTCGACGTGGATCGGCCCAACTCCCCGGTCGGCCTGGACGGCTGACGCTCCACCGCACAGGACACGCCCCGGCCGACGGACCAGTCGGCCGGGGCGTGTCGCGTCCCACGCCCCGGCATCTCTTTCGCGACGCGGCTCAGTCGAGGTGGAAGACGATCCCGTCGCCGACCACCGTGCGCCGGATCCCCAATCCGTCCACCGGCCGGTCCGCCGCGCCCCGCCAGCGGGTGTCCGCGGCGTAGCCGGGCAGCAGCACCACCGTGCGCACCCCCACCGCGCGCAGGTACCCGACCGAGCCGACGTCCGGGAAGGTGGCGCTCGCCGCCCTGATCCGCTCCTGCGACTCGGGAGTGAACGAGGCGAGACCGTTGACCACCCGGGGGAACCCGTCGGTCGACCAGAGCATCACGTGGAACTCGCGGGTCCCCTCGCTGGGCAGCACCAGGGCCGGGCCGGTCAGCCCGCGCAGGGCCACCGGCTGCGCCGGCACCGGCACGTGCGGGGTGCGGTTGACCCCCTCCAGCAGCACCAACGCCACCGGCAGCACCAGCACCAGCCGGGTCGCCCGCCCCCACCGCCCGACCGGCCCCGCCGCCGGCTCCCGGACGGTCAGCGCCCCGGCGGCGAGGACGCCGAGCAGCAGCGTGGTCCAGAGCACCAGCCGGCCCGGGGTGCGGATGCCGTCCCAGCCCGGCGCGTACCGCACCAGCGTCAGGTAGCCCGGGTCGCCGTCACCGCCCAGCGTCGTGCCGGCCGCCAGGGCCACGCTGACCAGCACCCCGGCGGCGAGCGCGATCCGGTGCCGGACCCGCCAGGCGGAGAAGACCAGGCCGGCCAGCGCCAGGCCGATCAGCACCACGCCGGGGAGCAGCGTCATCTCACCCGGGAAGCCGAGCGCCGCCCGGGCCGTACCGTGCCGCTCACCCCAGAGCCAGGACTGCGGCGGGGCGGTCAGGAAGCCGATCGGCGGCGGAGAGAACATCGCGATCTGGGCGACCGTCCGCCGCCCGGCCGGATGGCGGGCCACCACCTCGAAGTAGGGCGCCGCCATCAGCAGGGTCACCCCGACGAAGCCGACGACGCCCGCCAGGTCGGCCAGGAGCAGGCCGCGCGGGACCGCCGGCCGGGCGCGGCGCCGCCACCAACGCCAGCCGAACCCGGCCACCACGGCGAGGCAGAGCAGACCCAGCACGTACGCGAAGGGCAGGCCGATGCCGAAGCCGAGGGTGACCTGCCAGGCGGCGACCGCCCAGCCGCCGGCCGCCCAGCCCGGCCGCACCCGGTCCGGCCGGTGGCCGTGCCGCAGCGACCAGCCGTGCCCCCGGGCGAGCATGGCCAGGGCGAGGGCGATCCCACCGACGCAGAGCACGTGCAGGTGCCCGGCCTGGGCCAGCTTCCAGGGCGCGTACGCGAAGGACGCCCCCGCCACCGCCGAGCCGGCCCGCCCGGCCCCCAGCTGCCGGCTCAGCGCGTACGCGCCGACGAACGCCAGCGCGTGCACCAGCACGTAGAGCAGGTTGTAGCGGATCACCGCCGCGACCGGCCCCTCCCCCACCATCGCGAACGGGGCGAAGCCGAGCAGGGTGTCGGAGTAGGCGTAGGTGTACGGCTCGGGGAAGAACGTGTTCGAGTGCCACACCCGCGCCGGGTCGGTCCGCAGGGCGTGCCCGCCCCAGGCGATCTGCCACGCCTGCAACGTCGGGTCCCCGGTGTCCTGCGGGATGGTGCTCGCCGGGTGACGCAGCGTCGGCCAGGTCAGCGCCGCGGCCAGGGCGAGGGCGGCGAGCCCGACGAGGCTCCACTCGTGCCGGGCCACCCGCCACGCGCCCCGGCCGACCCGCCGGACCACGACGGCGGCACGCTCACCCCTCACCCGCACGCTCCCCCCCTCGCCGCTGGCCAGATCGTGCCCGAGCCAACCCCCGGTTGTCGACGCCCGACCGGCCGGCCCGCCGCGGCGTGCCCCGGGTCACCCGGCCGGGGCGAGGGCGGCTCACCCCGGCCGGCGGCAGCATCGCGCTCTGCGGGGGCGTACACCCGCCCCGCACCGCATCCCGGGAAGGAGCGCACGCATGGCCACCGCGACCACCGTGACCCGTACCGACCAGGACATCCAGACCGACGTGCTCGACGAGCTGGCCTGGGACCCCCGGGTGAGCCCCACCGACGTCGGGGTCACCGTCGCCGAGGGGGTGGTGACGCTGACCGGCTGGGTGGACAGCTACGCCGCCAAGTGGGCGGCCGAGCGGGCCGCGCACCGGGTCACCCGGGTCCGCGCGGTCGCCAACGACCTCACCGTCCGGATCGCGCCGTCGGCCGAGCGCACCGACCCGGAGCTCGCCGCGGCGGCCGGCCGGGCGCTGGAGTGGGACGCGTTCGTGCCGGTGGAGAACCTGGAGGTGACCGTCGCCGGCGGGTGGGTGACGCTGCGCGGCGAGGTGGAGTGGGAGTACCAGCGCCGGGCCGCCGGACGGGTGGTGGGCCGGTTGACCGGAGTGCGCGGGGTGAGCAACGGCGTCACCGTACGCCCGGCGACGCCGCCCACCGGCGAGGAGCTGCCCGACCGGATCGTCGACGCCCTGCTCCGCAGCGGGGCCGCCGAGCCGGACCAGGTCACCGTCCGGGTGTACGGCGACACGGTCCTCCTCGACGGGCTGGTCCGCTCGGTGCCGGAGCGGGACGCGGTGGAGCGCGTCGCCTGGTCCGCCCCCGGCATCCGGGAGGTGCACAACCACCTGACGGTCGCCCACTGAGACCACCCGGGCCGGGTGAACCGCGCTCACCCGGCCGGGCGGGAAGGTGGGAGACATGACTGATTCCGACGGGCTGATCCGACCCGGGCGCCGGGCCCCCCAGTTCGCCCTGCCGGCCACCCCCGACGGTCGACGGACGCGGAGGGTGGTGGCCGGATGAGTACGCCGCTACAGGTCACCGCGAAGCTGCGGGTGCCGGTGACCGAGGTCGACCACGTGCGCGGGCCGGTCGACGCTCCGGTCACGGTCGTCGAGTACGGCGACTTCCAGTGCCGCTTCTCGGGGGCGGCGTACCCGAACCTGGTCGAGGTGCTGCGCCAGCGGGCGGAGACGGTCCGGCTGGTCTACCGGCACTTCCCGATCGCCAACGTGCACCCGTACGCGGAGCACGCGGCCGAGGTGGCGGAGGCGGCCGGCCGGCGGGGCCGGTTCTGGGAGATGCACGACTGGCTCTACGAGCACCAGGACCAGCTGGACCCGGTGCACCTGTCGCTCGGTGTGGAGCAGCTCGGCCTGCCGCAGGACGAGCTCGGCGCGGAGGTCGGCCGGCAGGCGTACGCCGACCGGGTGCGGCACGACTTCGTGGGGGGCATCCGCAGCGGGGTGAACGGCACCCCGACCCTCTTCGTCAACGAGCTCCGCCACGAGGGCGGGTACGACCTCGCGGAGCTGCTCGCCGCGGTGGACGCCGCGGCCTCCGCCTGACGGTCCCGCACCGCCCACCGCCCCGACCCTGGCGGTGGGCGGTGCGCGTCGGGGTGGCGGCGGGCCGCTCAGAGCAGCCGGAGCTCGCGGGCCCGCCGGACCGCCTCCCGTCGGCGGGTCGCGTCGAGCTTGCGGTAGATGTTGCGCACGTGCGTCTTGACGGTGTTGACCGACAGGGACAGCTCGCTGGCGATCTCCACGTTGGACAGGATGCTCTGCAGGTAACGCAGGATGGTCAGCTCCCGCTCGGTGAGCGGCTCGTCCAGCGCCCCGCCCGGCCCGGTCGGCACCCGCTCGGCCGGCTCGTCGGCGCCCTGTACCAGCTCACTGACCGTCGGCCAGTGCGCGGTGCCGGAGTCGAGGTGGGTGGCGAGCAGGTCCCGTACCGCCGGCTCGGCGCGGGTGAACACCCGCCGGTAGCCCTCCGGTCCGGCCAGGTCGAGCACCCGCTCCAGCAGCCGTCCGGCCCGCCGCTCGTCACCGCCGCGCCGGGCCAGCACCGCGTCGAGCACCCCGGCGCCGAGGCGGACCGGCAGGGGCCAGCCCTCGGCGGCCGGCGCGTCCCAGGCCGGCAGCGCGTACCCGGCCGCCCGGACGTCGCCGGCGCGCAGCTCCACCCGGGCCAGGGCGAGCGCCAGCACCGGCGGGGCGTCGGGTTCCCGGGCCCGGTCGGCGAGCAGCCGCCGGGCCGTGTCCACGTCGCCCTGCTCGCCCCGCAGGTCGCCTTCGAGGGCGAGCAGCCGGTCGGCGATCTCGCCGCCGGTTAGCTCCGCCCGGGCCCGGGACACCACCTGGGTCGCCGCGGCCGGCTCCCCGGCGTCGCGCAGCAGCGCCGCCCGGCACAGCGCCGCCGCGGCGGCGACGGTCGCCGTACCGCCGACCGGGCCGGTGAGGGCCAGGTGCGCCGTCGCCTCCTCCGGCTCGTCCCGGTGCAGCGCCACCAGGGCGAGCGCCAGGTGCGCGTGGGCGCAGTCGGCCCGCCCCGACCAACCCTGGCAGGGCGGCATGCCCAGCGCCTCCCGCGCGGTCCGCTCGGCGGCGCGCAGCTCACCGGCGAGCGCGTGCAGCAGCGCGAGCCGGGACACGCAGACCAGCGCGGTCCGCGACCGGCCGGTCCGCCGGGCGGCGGCCAGCGCCGCGCCGAACCGCGCCGCGGCGGCGCGCAGGTCGCCCTCGGCGAGGTCGACCAGGCCGAGCGCCGTGCCGGCCACCGCGCCCACGTCGGCGTCCTCCCCGGTACGCGGGTCGGGGTCGGTCGGCTCCGCCACGCCGGCCAGCCGGACACCGGCGGGCGGGCCGGTCGGCGGCCCGGCTGCCGTCTCCGGTCCGCCGGCCGGACCGCGGGTGGCGAGCAGCCGGGCGGCGGCGGCGCGTACCTCCCCGTGGTCGCCGGCGAGCCGGGCCAGGGTGAGTTCCAGCGCCACCGCCAGCCGACGGAACCGGTCCCGGCGCGGGGCGGGCAGGGCGTCGGCCTGCCCGACCGCGTCCCGCAGCCGGGTGGCGGCGGCCTCCCCGTCGCCGGCGTACGCCCGCTCGGCCGCGCCCGCCAGCGCCAGCTCCGGGTCCCGCCGGACCGCGTCCGCCGGCGGTGCGGGAGGCGGCGCGCCCGGCGCGGCGGTCTCCCGCTCGTACGGGGTCAGCTCCGGCCACCGGGTGAGCAGCAGCTCGGTGGCCCGGTCCCACTCCCCGGCGGTCAGCGCGTGCCGCAGCGCCTCCGCCGGCCGGTCGTGGCCGGCGTACCAGGCGGCGGCCCGCAGGTGCAGGTCGCGCCGGTCGTCGTCGGCCAGCCCGCCGAACTCCTCGCGGAGCAGGTCGGCCAGGAGCGGGTGGGGCCGGTACCAGGGCGGGTCGCTGTCGTCGCGGTCCAGGAAGCCGCTCTCCCGGGCCAGCCCGGCCAGCACCTGCCCACCGTCGCCGCGGCCGGTCAGCGCGTCCGCCAGGTCGGCGCGGACGGCGGACGCCACCGCGGTACTGCGCAGCAACTCCCGGGCCGGCGCCGGCAACCCGTCGAGCACCTCCGTCCGCAGGTACGCGGCGACGTCCGGCTGGTCACCGCCGAACCGGGCCGCCCAGCCCTCCGGGTCGGGGCGGTCCCGGGCGGCCAGCGCGGCGAACCGCAACCCGGCCGGCCAGCCACCGGTGCGTTCCCGCAGCCGGCCCACCGCCGTCGCCGGCAGCGGGGCGCCGTGCGCGACCAGCAGGTCGGCCACCTCGTCGTCGGTGAAGGCCAGCTCGTCGGGACCGATCTCGGTCAGCTCGCCGGCCAGCCGCAGCCGGTGCAGGGCCGGCGGCAGGTCGGTGCGGACGCCGACGACCAGCCGCAGCCGCCCGTCGGCGTGCCGCAGCAGGAACTCCAGCCCGGTCAGCGCGTCGTCGACCCGGTGCAGGTCGTCGAGGACGAGCAGCACCGGCCGCTCCCGGCCGGCCAGCGCCGCGGCGAGCGGCTCCAGCTGGTCGGGGCCGTCGTCCGGTGCGCCCGACGACGGCCCGGTCTCCCCCACCGCGCCGCGCAGCGCCGCCACCAGGTACGCCCAGAGCCGGTCGCCGGTGTCGCCCACCTCCACCGAGACCCAGGCCGGCCCGGGTGGCGGGGCCGCCCGCGCCCAGGAGGCGAGCAGGGTGGTCTTGCCCCAGCCGGCCGGGGCGCGGACCAGGGTGACCGGCCCGGTGACGCCGGCGTCGAGGCGGCCGGCGAGCCGCGGCCGGAACAGCACCGGCTCGGGCAGCGCGGGCGGGGTCAGCCGGGACGCGAGCAGCGGTGGACCGGCCTCGGCGATCCCGTTGCTGCTGCGCTGCTGCGGCATCCGTCCCACCCCCGTCGGCGCAGTTCCTCCCCCGGCCCGGCGGCGGTTACCCGGACCGGACCGGTTCACCCCTTCCGGGGGAACCCGGTTCACCCGGGTCGCGCCGAGGCTGGGGGCACGTGGGCGACCGGCCGCGCGGGACCGGCCGCCCGTTCGACCCGGCGCGGGAGGGGCGGGTGGTACGGATGGGAAGGCTCACCGGTGGCGTACTGGCCCTGCTCGCCGCGGCGCTCGGGGCGACCGCGCGGCGCGCGGTGGTCGTACCCCGGCGGGGTTGGCCCCGCGCGGCGGGCGCGGACCCGCGACCGGCCCGGTGGCAGGTGGTGACCGTGGACCGGCCGGCGGCGGAGGTGCTGCCCGGCGGCCGGTGGCCGGAGCCGCTGCGCCCGCTGGACGGGGCCGTCGAGGTGCACCTGCGGCCGGCGCCCGGCGGGCGCGGCACCGAGCTGGCCGCCCGGCCGCTCGGCGGGGTGGCCACCCCGCCCGGCATGGCCGCGCACCTGGTCGGCGACGACCCGGGCCTGTTCCTGCGCGACGTGCTGCGCCGGGTCAAGCAGCTCGCCGAGACCGGTGAGCTGCTGCGCGCCGACCGGTCCCCGCCGGACGGCCGGGTGGTCCCCGGATGAGGGCGCTCTGCTGGGAGGGCGTCGACTCCCTCGCGGTACGCCAGGTGCCCGACCCGGAGCTGCGCAACGCCCACGACATGATCGTGCGGGTCCGGCGCAGCGCCACCTGCGGCGCCGACCTGCCGCTGCTCGGCGGCCGGCTGCCCTTCCTCGCCGCCGGTGACGTGCTCGGGCACGAGTTCCTCGGCGAGGTGGCCGAGGTCGGCCCCGAGGTACGCCGGCACCGGGTCGGCGACCGGGTGGTGGTCAGCGCCGCGGTCGCCTGCGGCAGCTGCTGGTACTGCCGCCGCGGACTGCACTCGTGCTGCGACAACGGCGGCACCGCCCCGGCGGTCACCGAGTCGGCGTGGGGCCAGCCCACCGGCGGTTGCTACGGGGCTCCCCGGGCGATGGGCGGCTTCGCCGGCAGCCACGCCGAGTACGTCCGGGTCCCCTACGCCGACGTCGGGGCGTTCACCGTCCCGGAGCCGGTCAGCGACGACCGGGCGGTCTTCGCCTCGGACGCCGCGCCCGCCGGCTGGATGGGCGCCGAGCTGGGTGAGGTGGGCCCCGGGGACGTGGTGGCGGTCTGGGGGGCGGGCGCGGTGGGGCAGCTGACCGCGCAGGCCGCCGCGCTGCTCGGCGCGGACCGGGTGATCGTCATCGACCGGCACCCGGAGCGACTGCGGATGGCCGAACGGCACGCCGGCGCGGAGACGCTCAACTACGAGCAGACCGACGTCCCCGCCGAGCTGCGGGAACGCAGCGGCGGGCGGGGCCCGGACGTCTGCGTGGAGGCGGTCGGCGCGGACGGCTCCACGCCGGCGCCCCCGTCGTTGGCGCAGCGGTTCGCCGGCCGGCGGGGTGGCCCGACCGATGATCCGTTCGCCGTCCGGGAGGCGGTGCACGCCTGCCGCAAGGGCGGCACCGTCTTCGTCTCCGGCACCTTCAGCGGCTTCGTCGACACCTTCCCGCTGGGCGCGGTGATGAACAAGGGGTTGACCCTGCGCAGCGCCCGCCAGCACGGGCAGCGGTGGATCCCGATGCTGCTGGACCGGATGGCCCGCGACGAGCTGCGCACCGAACACCTGGCCACCCACCGTCTCCCGCTGGAGCAGGGCGCCGCCGGGTACGAGCTGTTCCGGGACCGCGCGGACGGCTGTGTACGCGCCGTCTTCACTCCGCACGGGTGATCGCCGGCCGTGGATGGCACACTCGGCGGATGCGTGACGACCGCTCGTACGACATCGTCCTGTTCGGCGCGACCGGCTTCACCGGGGCGCTCACCGCCGAGTACCTGGCCCGGCACGCCCCCGCCGACCTGCGCTGGGCGCTGGCCGGGCGGAACCGGACCAAACTGGCGACGGTCCGCGACCGGCTCGCCGACATCGATCCGGCGCTGGCCGAGCTGCCGCTGCTCATCGCCGACGTCACCGACCCGTCCTCCCTGGACGCGGTGGCGCGCAGCGCCCGGGTGGTGGCCAGCACCGTCGGCCCGTACATCCACCACGGGGAGCCGCTCGTCGCCGCCTGCGCCGCCGTCGGCACCGACTACCTGGACATCACCGGCGAGCCGGAGTTCGTCGACCTGATGTACGTGCGGCACCACGCCGAGGCGGTGCGTACCGGGGCGCGGCTGGTGCACGCCTGCGGCTTCGACTCGGTCCCGCACGACCTGGGCGCCTGGTACACGGTGAAGCAGTTGCCGCCGGACGTGCCGATCACCGTCGACGGGTACGTGCGGGCCGGCGGGCGGTTCTCCGCCGGGACGTACCACTCGGCGCTCACCGCGTTCTCCCGGACCGGCGAGACGAGCCGGGCGGCGAGGGAGCGCAAGGCGGTCGAGCCGCGGCCGGAGGGCCGCCGGGTGCGGGCGGTGCCGGGCCGGGTGGGTCGGTCCAGGGAGATCGGGATGTGGGCGGTCCCGCTGCCCACCATCGACCCGCAGGTGGTCCGCCGCTCGGCGGCGGCCCGCCCCGAGTACGGCCCGGACTTCCGTTACCGGCACTTCGCCGCGGTGAAGCGGCTGCCGACGGTGCTGGTCAGCGGCGCCGGGCTGGCCGGCCTGGTCGGTCTGGTGAAGCTGCCGCCGACCCGGCGTTGGCTGCTCGGCCGGCTCTCCTCCGGCCAGGGGCCGAGCCCCGAGCAGCGGGCGAAGTCCTGGTTCCGGGTCCGCTTCGTCGGCTCCGGCGGCGGCCGGAAGGTGTTCACCGAGGTCTCCGGCGGCGACCCCGGGTACGACGAGACGGCGAAGATGCTTGCCGAGTCGGCGCTCTGCCTGGCCCTCGACGACCTGCCGCCCACCCGCGGCCAGGTCACCCCGGTCACCGCGATGGGCGACGCGCTGCTGGACCGGCTGGTGAAGGCGGGAATGACCTTCCGGGTGCTGGACCCGCCCCGCTGACCGGTCAGCCCGGCTCGTCGCCCGGCGGCGGGTTGTAGGTGTGTACCCGCTCCTGCCCGGAGAGGGCCGCGATGGCGTCCATGATCTCGTCGGTCACCTGGCGGCGGGACCGGGCGGAGCCGGCCATCCCCCGGTGCGCGGGGAACTCCAGCGGCCGGCCGAACCGGACCGCCGGCTGGCCGGTGCCGGGCAGCACCGCCGCCGGTGAACCGAGCCGGGTGGTGCCGGCCACCGCCACCGGCACCACCGGGGCGCCGGAGGCCAGCGCCAGCCAGGCCACCCCGGTCCGGCCGCGGTGGAGCCGGCCGTCGCGGGAGCGGGTGCCCTCCGGGTAGATGCCGAACGCGCCGCCGGCCTCGAGCACGCCGAGGGCGGCGTCGAGCGACGACTGGAACTCGCGGTTGGCGCCCCGCCGCACCGGGATCGCGCCGAGGCCGGTGAAGAACTGGCGGCGCAGGAGCCCGGTGACGCCCCGGCCGTCGAAGTACTCCGCCTTGGCCAGGAACGCCACCGGGCGGGGTGCGGCCAGCGGGATCAGCACGCTGTCCTGGAAGGATAGGTGGTTGCTGGCCAGGATGACCGGGCCGGTGGCGGGGACGTGCGGTGCGCCGTCCACGGTGGGCCGCCAGGCCAGCCGCATCAGCGGGCGCAGCACGGCGCGGGCGGTGACGGCGGCTCGGGGCACGGCGGGTCTCCTGGGATGAGGGGGCTGCCGGCACTATAGCGAACGAACGTTCGGACGTTATGCCCCTTGATCATGACTACACTGTGCCGATGAGTCCGCGCTCGTCCCTGGCCGAAGCAGCCCGCACCCGCTCCGCCATCCTGGCGCGCGGCGTCGCCGTCGCCTCGGTGGAGGGGCTGGCCGGGCTGACCATCGGCCGGCTCGCCGCCGACCTGGGGATGAGCAAGTCCGGGCTGCTCGGCCCCTTCGGCAGCAAGGAGAGCCTCCAGCTCCAGGTGGTCGAGGCCGCCGCCGACATCTTCTGGCGGGAGGTCTGGGAACCGGTGGCGGACCGGCCGCCCGGGCTGACCCGGCTGGCCGCCGTCTGCGGCAGCTGGGTGCGCTACCTCGCCCGCCCGGCCTTCCCGGGCGGCTGCTTCTTCGTCGCCGCCGCCAGCGAGTACGACGACCGACCCGGCCCGGTCCGCGACCTCGTCCTCGGGTACGCCGACCGGTGGCACCGGGAACTGCGCGATCAGGCCCGCCGGGCGGTGACCGACGGTGACCTGCCCGCCGGCACCGACCCGGAGCAGCTGGTCTTCGAGCTGACCGGGCTCACCCTGGCCCTGCACCAGGCGCTGCGGCTGCGCCACGACCCGCACGCGGTGCCGCGCGCCTGCCAGGGCATGGCGCGGCTGCTCGGCGTCCCGGTCCACGCCGCGGCTTGACCCTCGACCAGGTTGAGACATCAGGATCACCGGCGTGGAGAGCGAACTGCGCAGCATCGGCGAACTGGCCCGGGCCAGCGGCCTGACGGTCAGCGCCCTGCGGTTCTACGACCGCTGCGGGGTGCTGACCCCGGCGCTGGTCGACCCGGTCACCGGCTACCGCTGGTACACCGACGAGCAGGTCGCGCCGGCCCGGCTGGTGGCCGGCCTGCGCCGGGTCGGCATGCCGCTGGCGGAGATCGGCACGGCGCTGCGGCACCGCGCCGAGCCGGCGGTGGTCGGGCGGCTGCTCGACGCGCACCTGCGCCGGCTGGAGGACGGCCTGGCCGACGCCCGACGCGAACTCTCCCGGATCCGCACCCTGGTCGACCCCGAGGAGAACCCGATGACCACCCGACTCGTACTGTCCCGCGTGGAGCTGGCCGCCGCCGTGGACGCCGTCCGCTTCGCCGTCGGCGACGATCCCGAACTGCCGGTGCTGTCCAGCGTGCTCTTCGACGTCGCCCCCGGCGGTGTCGAACTGGTCGCCACCGACCGGCACCGGCTGGCGGTGGCGCGTACCGGTGGCCGGGTGGACGGCCCGGCGGCGCGGGTGGTGGTCCCGGTGACGGCGGTCGACGAGATCCGCGCCCTGCTGGACACCGGCGGCGGGATCACCACGGAGGCGGAGTTGACGGTGGCCGGGCCGCGCGTCACCGTCACCGTCGCGGGCCACGACGTCACCACCACCGCCCTGCCGTACGACTTCCCCGACCACCGTCGGCTGCTGCGCCGGGCGGCCGGCGACCCGCCCGGCCGGCAGGTCCCCGTCGATGCGGCCGCCCTGCGCGCCGCGCTGCGGCACGGCGGCGCCCCCACCGTCACCCGGGAGCACAACGGCGTACCACTGGCGGTGACCGTGCTCGGCCTGGACGAGCGGGACGGGCTGCGGCTGCTCGGGCCGGACGACCTGGCCGCGGACCCGGGCGAGCTGCGGATCGGGGTGAACGGTGGCTTCCTGCTCGACGCGCTGGACGCCGCCGGCGGTTCGCAGTTGCTGCTGGAGCTGGACGGCCCGATCGCCCCGCTGGCCATCCGCCGCCCCGACGACGAGGACGCCTTCTCCATCCTGATGCCCATCCGGCTCTGACCACCCCGGTCAGCGGGCCTCGCACCGCGGCCCGGGAAGGCCCTGCACCGCTCGTAGCGTCGTCACGACCCGTCACCACCCCCCGACCCCCACCCGACCCGCTCGCACGCTTTGCTCTGCTGCCGCCGGCGCAACAGCCACGCTGAGTCGCTGTTGCCTCGGGGGCAGCAGAGCAAAGCGAGGAGAGGGGGCGTTCGGTTCCGGCGCGACCCGGAGAAGAAAGCACTGTTCAGGGCGGGACAGCAGGTTCGACGTCGGCAGGGCGTCGCCAGATCTCCAAAAAGCACCTACGCAGGGTGACGAAACCCACCCGCGCGACCGCCGTGACGCGCGGTCACCGTCCGCCGGGTGCCAAAAGGCCATGCCCCAGTGGGCGGAGCGGCGACGCGGGAGTCATCCGGCGCTGCTACCGACGGGCGCCAGACCCGGGCCACCCCGGCGAGCGCCGCCACCAGGAGCACCAGCGGCGGCGGCTCTTCCGGGCCGGGCCGGGCGCGGGGGGCCGCGACGGTAGCATCTGTGGGTCCCACCTGAAGTCCCCGGACGGAGGCGTACGGAGCAGCATGCTCGACATGGAGTTGATCCGGAAGGATCGCGAGGCGGTGGCGACCGCGCTGGCGAAGCGTCTGGATCCCGCCGAGGTCAACCGGGCCCTGGACGAGATCCAGCGGCTCGACCAGGAGCGCCGCGCCCTGATCAGTGCGATCGACGGCGAGCGGCAGCGCCGCAAGGCCGAGGCGCGGGCGTACGCGCAGGCGAAGCGGGCCGGCGCCGAGCCGGAGGTCTCCGCGCCGGAGGCCGGCCGCAAGCAGCTCGCCGAGCTGGAGTCCGAGCTGGACGAGGTGCAGTCCCGGCTGCGCACGACGATGAGCGAGCTGCCCAACCTCCCCGCCGACGACGTCCTGCCGGGCGGCAAGGAGGCCAACCGGGTGGTGAAGACCTTCGGTGCGCCGCCGGCCATCGAGAAGGTCCGCGACCATGTGGAGCTGAGCCGCGCGCTGGGCCTGGTCGACCACGAGCGCGGGGTCAAGCTCGGCGGCTCCGGCTTCTGGATGTACACCGGCATGGGCGCCCGGCTGGAGTGGGCCCTGATCAACTGGTTCATCGACGAGCACGTCAAGGCCGGCTACGAGTTCCTGCTCCCGCCGCACCTGCTGCTGGACACCGCCGGCTTCGCCGCCGGCCAGTTCCCCAAGTTCTACGACGACGTCTACCACCTGGACCGGGAGTCGGCCCCGCGCGGGCAGTTCCTGCTGCCGACCTCGGAGACGGCGATCCTCGGGGCGTACCAGGACGAGATCCTGGAGACGGCGAAGCTGCCGTTGAAGGCGTTCGCCTACACCCCGTGCTACCGACGCGAGGCGGCCGGCTCGCACTCCGACGAACGCGGCACCGTCCGGGGCCACCAGTTCAACAAGGTGGAGATCTTCCAGTTCACCCTGCCGGAGCAGGCGGACACGGCGCTGGAGCAGATGCTCGGCCACGCCGAGAGCCTGGTCGAGAAGCTGGGGCTGCACTACCAGCGCACCCTGCTCTCCGCCGGTGACGCCAGCGCGTCGATGAAGAAGACCCTCGACATCGAGGTCTGGATGCCGAGCACCGGCAAGTACAAGGAGGTCTCGTCGGTCTCCTGGGCCGGCGACTACCAGGCCCGCCGGGCGGCCATCCGCTACCGGGAGCCGGGTGGCAAGCAGACCCGCTTCGTGCACACCCTCAACGGCTCGGCGCTGGCCACCAGCCGGCTCTTCCCGGCCATCCTGGAGCAGTTCCAGCAGCCCGACGGTTCGGTGCTGCTGCCGGAGGTGCTCCACGACCGGCTGGGCACGGACCGGCTCACGCCGGTCCGCTGACCGTTCCGGCGTCGGCGGGGGTGGGGTTTCCCGGCCCCCGCCGCGTCGTCTCCGCCGCCGGCTCCCGGTCCGCCCCGGCCGCCGCCGCAGCGGTCGGGGACCTCCGCCGCGCCAGGGCCGTCGGCAGGCGACCCTTCCCGGCCAGCAGGAGGAGGGCGAGCAGCGCCGCGGCGAGCACGGCCGGCCCGGCCGTGTCGAGGGCCGCGACCAGGGCCTGCTGGACCCGGGCCGCGCCGGCCACCACCGGGTCGCCGAAGGCGTCCCGCCGGCCCTGGGCCAGCCGGACCTCGTACCAGCCGTACCAGGCGACGTAGCCGCCGGCGAGCAGCAGCACCAGGCCGCTGAGCCGGGGCACCCACGCGCCGGCGCCCCGCAGCCGGGCCACCACCCGGTCGCGCAGCAGCGCCACGGCGAGCGCGGCCACCGCGACCACCAGGCCCATCCCGATCGCGTACGCGACGAAGAGCGCCAACCCGCGCAGCGTCGAGCCGGCCTGCACGCTGGTCACCACGATCGCCAGGAACGGGGCGATCGTGCAGGTCAGCGACGCCAGCGCGTACGCCATGCCGAACAGCGCCATCGACGCCCAGGAGCGGGTCAGCCGGGGCGCCCGGGTGAACCCGCGCGGGCCGGGCAGCCGTCGGCCGGCCAGCAGCCAGCAGCCGAGCGCCACCAGTCCCAGCCCGAGGGTGAGGGTCAGCCAGGGCAGCCGCGGCCGGAGCCAGCCGCCCAGCGGCGCCAGGGCCAGCCCGAACGCGCCGAAGACCACGACGTACCCGGTGGTCAGCCCGGCCGCGGCGGTGAGCGCCCGGCCGACCGCGCCGCGGGTGTCGGGCGCGCCGGCGACCAGCAGCGACAGGTACGCCGGCAGCATCGCGAAGCCGCACGGGTTGACCGCGCCGAGCATGCCGGCGGTCAGCGCGAGCAGCAGCGGGGTGGTCATCAGCCGGCCAGCGCGGCGACCCGGCGGTTGAGATCCTCGCCGTCGAGGAAGCCCTGGTGGATCAGTTTGCCGTCCCGGTCGACGATCAGGAAGGTGCTCTGCTCGACCACCTCGAAGCGGCGCCAGAGCGCCCCGGCCCGGTCGTCGAGCTGCGGGGTGCCGGCCAGGTCGAACTCCCGCACGAAGTCCTTCATGGCCTTCTGCTCGCCGAGCCCGGCCACCCCGACGATCGGCACGGTGTCCCGGTACTTCGGGGCGAGTTCGGCGACCGTCCACGCCTGGCTGGCGCAGGTGGCGCACCAGGGGGCCCAGAACCAGAGCACCACCGGCTTGCCGGCCAGGTCGGCGGCGGAGAACTGCGTACCGTCGAGGGTCCTGGCGGTGAAGCGCAGCGTGTCCGGCACCCGGGCCGGGGGCGACGCGGCGGCGCCCGGCGTGGGGCCGACCGGGGTGGCGCCGGCGGGCGACGCCGACCCGGTGCCCGTCGGGACGACGACCTCGGCGGACGGGTCGGCCGGGTCGGCGCCGCCGGCGCACGCCGTGGCGGCCAGCAGGGTGCCGGCCAGCGCGACGGTGACGGCGGCCAGCCGCGCGGGCGGCCGTCCACCCCACCGGTTCCTCCGGTACGACGACCGCATCCGCGTCTCCTCTCGGTGGTGGTGCGCTACTCGGCCTTCGCCAGCCGTAGTGCGAGCTCGGGGCAGACCTTGACCGCCTTCATCGCGCCCTCCTTGAGCCAGGTCGGCACGGGGGTGGGCGGGAAGGCGGGGTATCCGTTGGAGTCGAGCCGGATGAAGTCCGGGACGACGTGCGCGCAGAGCCCGTGGCCGTCGCAGCGGGACCAGTCCAGGGTGAGCTTCTGCGGGTCGGGGTCGGGCGCGCCCGGCAGCCCCATGACGCCCCGGGTCCGCTTGCCGCACCCCTCGCCGGTGGTGTGCAGCCGCAGGTCCTCGGCGAAGACCTCCATCGCGGAGAGCGCGAACCGGGCCGTACCGTCGGGGTGGCTGCACGCGCCGCGGCCCTTGACGTCGCCGGCGGCGGCCCGGACGACCTCCACCGGCGCGCTGCCGGAGACCGCCAGGTCGACGGCGCGGGCCAGTTCGGGCAGGCCCATCCGGCACGGTCCGCACTGGCCGGCGGACTCCCCGGCGAGGTAGCGGACGACCTGGGCGGCCTCGCCGAGCGGGCAGGTGTCGTCGCCGATCGGCACGACGATGCCGGCGCCGAGCGTGCCGCCGACCTTGGTGAGCCCCTTGCGGGACACCTCGGCCCGGTCCGCCGCGTCCTGGGTGATCCACTTGCCGTGGTAGCCGCCCATCAGGATGCCCGCTGAGTCCGGCACCTCGCAGAGGTCGAAGATCTCCCGCAGCGGGGTGCCGGCGGCGCACTCGACCACGGCCGGGCGTCGCGCCGCGCCGGTGACGGTGAGCAGCACCGTGCCGGGCTCCTCGTCGGTGCCGAGCGCCGCGTACTCGTACGGTCCGAGCCGGGCGGCGACGGCGAGCTGGGCGTACGTCTCGGCGTTGGAGAGCAGGGTGGGCAGCCCGCCGACGCCGGAGTCGCTGGAGCGCTTCTTGGTGCCGGGCGGGATGTGCGGCAGCCCGTTGATCCCGTTGACCAGCGCACCGCCCTCGCCGGAGATGAACCGGTGCGGCACGGTGACGATGCTGGTCGGCACCGGCATCCGGCGCTCCTGGAGGGCCTCGGTGAGGGAGTCCCGGCCGACCATGTCGTCGGAGAGCCCGATCACGATCTCCTCGGCGTCCAGCGCGTACGCCGCCAGCGCGGCGCCGTCGAGGATCAGGTGCGGGGCCCGGGTGAGCAGCACCTTGTCCTTCCAGCTGGCCGGCTCCCCCTCGCTGGCGTTGACCACCACGACGGCGGAGAGGTTCTGCCGCTCGCAGGACTCCAGCACCGCCTTCAGCTTCCGGTGGAGCGGGAAGCCCGCGCCGCCCTTGCCCTTGAGCTGGATGGCCTCGGCCAGCCGGAGCAGGTTGCCCGGCTCCATCGGGCCGATCGGGCCGTGCACCTCCTCGTGCGCCAGCAGGTCGAGCCGGCCGAACTCGGCGAAGCCGGCGGTGAGCCGGGGCTCGCCGACGCAGGCCACCGGGGGCACCTTGGTCCGCATCACTTCGCCTCACCCCGCAGCCCGGCCCAGTACGCGCCGTCGACGGCGTCGGCGTCGGCCCGCCGGCGCTTGCGGCGGCTGTCGCTGGAGGCCTTCAGCTTCCGGCGGGAGGCGAGGTCGACCAGGGTCGGGGTGTCGTCGACGGGCAGGTCGTCGGCGACGTACCGGGCCGGCGGGCGCCAGTAGTCCGGCTCCTCCGGCACCTCGTCGTCGACGCTGTGCCGGCCGGCGCCGCTGCGCGGGGTGGCGGAGATCGGCTCGGCGGAGACCGGCAGCGCGTTCTCCCAGCGGCGCGGGCTGTCCCACGGCTCCTCCGGCTCGACGTCCCGGGGCGGCGAGGAGTAGCGGGCGACCAGGTCGTCGTCCTCCCGCCGGGCCCGGCGTCCCACGGAGACCGGGGCGACATCCTCGTCGGACCGGTACCGCCGACCACCGGAGACCGGCGCGACGTCCTCGTCCAGCCGGGACCGGCGGCCACCCGAGACCGGAGCCACGTCCTCCTCCGACCGGGACCGCCGGCCACCGGAGACGGGGGCGACGTCCTCGTCGCGTCGGCGGCGGCTCGACCGTTCCCCGTCCCGGCGCGCGGGCGGCTCGGCGTCGCGGCGGGCGGCCGGTTCCAGGTCGGCCTCGCGGCGCCGGGCGGGTTCGGCGTCGCGGCGGCGGCCACCGCGGACGGGTTCGCGCAGGGTGCCCGGCTCGGGCACCACCGGCACGGTGAACCGCTCCGGGTCGCGCCGGCGGGCGGTGCCGGTGGGGGTGCTCCAGGAGGTGGCGGTGGTCTCGGCCCAGCCGCCCCGGCTCTCCCGCTCCTCGGTCTCCGCCTTCCTGCGGCCGAGCCCGGCGAGCAGCGTCCGGCCCTTGCCCTCGTCGGTCGTCCGGGCCGTCATCGCCTTGTTCAGCACGGCGGCCTGGTGCTGCTCCCGGCTGCGCTTGCCGAGGTGAACGGAGAGCCGGACCAGCAGCGCCAGCACCACCAGCAGCACGCAGACCAGGTAGCTCAGCGTCACCCAGGGCGCCGCGGCGCGGCCGGCGTTGAGGCCGTGGAACAGCGCGAACGGCCAGGAGAGGTACGCCATCGAGTGCAGCGCCCGCCAGACCCACTTCGGGCCGACGCCGGCGAAGCGGGCCCGGATGATGCCGGTCCAGAGCACGCTCACCATGAGGAAGGCGGCCACGGTGCCGAGCCCGACGTAGAGCCCGCTGCCGCCGACGAAGGGCACCAGGGCGTCGGTGGGTCCGGCCCGCCCGATGGCGACCTTGGTGATGACGTGGAAGACCAGCCCGGCCACGCCGAGGACGCCGGTGGCCCGGTGCGCCGACTGGAGCAGCACCCGGTGCGGGATCTTCAGCACCAACCGGTCGGTGGCGAGCAGCCCCATCATCACGGTGAGGCTGAGCGAGACCAGGGCCACCACCCCGGCGAAGAACTCGGTGAAGAAGAAGCCGTACGCGTACATCGCCCCACCGGCGCCGGTGAGCTCCACGCCCGCCCACAGCAGGGCGAGCGCGGAGACGCCCAGCAGCGCCACCGCGGGCTTGGACCGGGTCCGGACGCCGCGGCTGGTGCTGCTGGTCCGGACGGTCGGCGCCTTCTGGTTCTCCTTTGCCCGGGCCATCTGCTCCTCGTTCATGTCTCACGGCGGCGCACCACCGGCCGACCCTGCTCCCTCATCCAGTACGGACGGTCGGCACGTACGGATCACCTCGGGTCGCGAATTTCTCGGGCGATCCGTCGAACCGTCCCGGCCCGGGGCGCGTGTAGCGCCCTACGCAACGACGGATGTCCATCCGTTGACAGTCGCTGCAACACGCTTGTAATGTTGCCGAAAATTTTCAGCCTGACTGCAAGAACCCGTCAGCTGAAGCCCTCCCCCGCGCTGCCACCATCCCCCGACCCTCAGGAGTACCGATGCATCGACGTCGATGCCGTTCGGCGGTCCTCGCCCTCGGCCTGATCGCGAGTCTGCTGGTGCCGACCGCCGTGGCGGCGCCCCCGGCCGCCGCGGCGCCCGCCGGCACCAAGAAGGTCATCGCCAACCTGTTCGAATGGAACTGGCCCTCGGTGGCCAGCGAGTGCACCAACGTGCTGGGCCCCAAGGGCTACGGCTGGGTCCAGGTCTCGCCGCCCCAGGAACACGTCCGGGGCAACCAGTGGTGGCTGGCCTACCAGCCGGTCAGCTACCGGATCGAGTCCCGCAAGGGCACCCGGGCGCAGTTCCAGTCCATGGTCAACACCTGCCACGCCGCGGGCGTGAAGGTGATCGTCGACGCCGTCATCAACCACATGTCGGGCCAGAGCAACGGCGGCACCGGCTGGGCCGGCTCCTCGTACGGCCACTACGACTACCCGGGCATCTACCAGACGCAGGACTTCCACCACTGCGGCCGCAACGGCGGCGACGACATCGCCAACTACAACGACCGGTACGAGGTGCAGAACTGCGAGCTGGTCAACCTGTCGGACCTGAGGACCGAGTCGGACTACGTCCGGTCGAGGATCGCCGGGTACCTCAACGACCTGCTCGCCCTCGGGGTGGACGGGTTCCGGCTGGACGCCAGCAAGCACATGCCGGCCGCCGACATCGCCGCCATCAAGGGCAAGCTGTCCCGCTCGGCGTACCTCGTGCAGGAGGTCATCTACGGCGCCGGGGAGCCGATCCAGCCGAGCGAGTACACCGGCAACGGTGACGTGCACGAGTTCCGCTACGGCAAGGACCTGGCCCGGGTCTTCCGGTCGGAGAAGCTGGCCTACCTCAGGAACTTCGGCGAGGGCTGGGGTCACCTGCCCAGCGGCTCCGGGGCGGTCTTCGTGGACAACCACGACACCCAGCGCGACGTGGGCGGGGTGCTGACCTACCGGGACGGCGGCATCTACGCCCTGGCCAACGCCTTCATGCTGGCCTGGCCGTACGGCTCCCCCACGGTGATGTCGAGCTACACCTTCACCGACCGGGACGCCGGCCCGCCGTCGGACGCCAACAACAAGACCCTGAACACCACCTGCTACTCCGGCTGGCAGTGCGAGCACCGCTGGCGGGTGATCGCCAACATGGTCGGCTTCCACAACGCCGCGCAGGGCGTCGGCATGACCAACTGGTACGACAACGGCAACAACCACATCGCCTTCAGCCGGACCGGCAGGGGCTACCTCACCGTCAACGACGAGGGCTCCGCGGTCAGCGGTCGCTCCTACTACACCGGACTGCCCGCCGGCCGGTACTGCGACGTGATCCACGGCGACTTCGCCAACGGCTCGTGCACCGGCCCGGTGATCACCGTCGACTCCGCCGGGTGGTTCGCCGCGACCGTTCCGGCCCACGACGCGATCGCCATCCACGTCGGCGCCCGACTCGCCTGACCCGTACTCGAAAGGGGTCCCGCCCGGCGAAATCCGCCCGGTCGGGACCCCTTCACCTTTGCATCCACTTAAAGTTGGTTTCGTGCTCTTTGACCGATTGACATCCCGCTTCGGTATCGCCTGGCTGGCCACCGCCGTCGGCGTCCCGGCACTGCTCGCCCTCGCGCTGCTGGTCCACTCGTCGCTGCAACCCGCCGCCGCCCCGTCGACGCCCCGACCGGTCGCACCCACCGACACCCCGAGCAGCACTCCGCCGCCGCCCATTCCCGAGGAGACCATCCCGGCGGCCGCACCCGCCCCCAGGAACCTGCCGGTGATCGACTACAGCCCGGCGCCGGCCGGCTTCCCGGCCGACCCCCGCCCGCTCGACACCACCCCGCTGACCGAGGGGATCGCACCGGCCAGGAACATCGCCGCGTACGACGCGCCCGGCGGACGGCCGCTGGCCTTCCTCGCCCCCACCATCAGCGGCGTGGAGCTGACCATGCCGGTGGTGGAGCGCCGCACCGGCTGGACCGCCGTGCTGCTGCCCTCGGCCAACCGGCGGATCGCCTGGCTGCCCCAGGGGGGCTGGACCACCGTCGCGCTCCGCGACCAGATCGTGGTGGAACGCGCGCCGCACCGGCTGACCTGGTACCGCCACGGGCGGGCGCTGCACACCTGGCCGGTCAGCCTCGGCATGCCCGGCCAGTCCACCCCGCTGGGCCGGACCTTCATCCTCGGCCGCACCGAACCACCCGAGGCCGTCTACGGTGGCGTCGACATCTTCGCCCTCGGCTCGGTGCCCGACGACCCGGACGCGGTGCCGACCGGCCTCAAGGGCGCGCACATCGGCCTGCACAGCTGGTACAACGACGACACCCTCGGCGAGGACGCCACCAACGGCTGCATCCGGCTGACCCGCAGCGCGCAACGCAAGCTCCTCGCCGAGGTGCCCGCCGGGACCGCCCTGATCGTGGTCGACGAGCTGCCCAACCCGCCGGCCACCGCCTGACCACCACCGCCCGGGCGGAACCGCCGCCGGCCCGGCACTTCCGGCCGCATGGGAATGACCAGGACGCAGAAGGCCGCCTCCCCTCGTGGTGCGGGGAGGCGGCCTTCTCGCTCACTGTCCGGCAGGGCGGGTCAACGCCCGACCGGAGCGGCTCAGAGCGGCGCCAGCGGGGTCGACTCCTGCTCATGGTCGAACATTGATGCCCAGAGAGTCACCTTCACCCCTGGCATGGCGGGCACGTGCGGGGGTATGACGGGGTCATGAGGGCGAGCTTCCGGCTTGGCCGGATCGCGGGGGTACCCGTCGGGGTCAACTGGAGCGTCCTGGTCATCTTCCTGCTGATCGCCTGGGGGCTGTCGGCCAGCCAGTTCCCCCGGGCCTACCCGGACCGCCCCACCTGGGCGTACTGGCTGGCGGGGCTGGCCGCCGCGGTGGTCTTCTTCGTCGGCCTGCTGGCCCACGAGGTCTCCCACGCGGTGGTCGCCAAACGCAACGGCCTTGAGGTCCAGGGGATCACGCTCTGGCTCTTCGGCGGGGTGGCCGAGCTGCGCGGCGAGGCGAAGGACCCGGGGGCGGAGCTGCGCATCGCCGGCGTCGGCCCGCTGGTGAGCCTGCTGCTCGGGCTCTTCTTCGGCGGCATCGCGGTGGTGGTGGCGCTGGCCGGCGAGAACGGGCTGCTGCTCGGGTCGCTGGCGTGGCTGGCCGGCATCAACGTGCTGCTGGCGGTCTTCAACATCCTGCCGGCGGCGCCGTTGGACGGCGGGCGGCTGCTGCGGGCGGCGGTGTGGAAGGCAACCGGCGACCGGACGAAGGCGTCCGTGGTGGCGGCCCGCGCCGGCTGGGTGCTGGGCGCGCTGCTGATCGCCCTGGGGCTCGTCCAGTTCCTGGTGGGCGCCGGGGTGGGCGGGCTCTGGCTGGCGCTGATCGGCTGGTTCCTGATCGGGGCCGCCGGGGCGGAGGAGCGCCAGGCCCGGATGGGCACCGCCCTGCGGGGTGTGCGGGTCGCCGACGTGATGACCCCGCAGCCGCAGACCGCGTCGGCGGAGATGACCGTCGCCGACTTCGTCGACCACTACCTCTTCGCGTACCGGCACTCGGCGTTGCCGCTGGTCGACCAGGACCGGCCGGTCGGCCTGGTCACCCTCGACCGGGTACGCGGCATTCCCGCCGAGCGCCGGGCGGCCACCACCCTCGGCGAGGTGTCCTGCCGGGCCGACCAGCTCGTGCTGGCCAGCCCGGACGAACAGCTCAACGACCTGCTGCCCCGGCTCAGCGAGTGCGCCGACGGCCGGGCGCTGGTGGTGGCCGACCAGCGGCTGGTGGGGATCGTCTCGCCCAGCGACATCAGCCGCGCCGTCCAGCGCGGCAGCCTTCGCGACCAGCCGGTCGGCAGCCGGCACTAGGCCGCCGCGCGCTCCACCGGGATCCACAGCTCGGCGTCCACGTGCGTGCCGTCCGCAGAGATCCGGTTACGGGACATCTCCGGTCCCGGCCGGCTGCGGTACGCGTTCGACGGGAACCACTGGGTGAACACGTCCCGCCACAACTCCTGCACCGCCGCCGGGAACTCCCCGGAGGTCTCGAAGACCGCCCACGTCCCCGCCGGCACGGTGACCGCGTCCAGGTCGGCCGGGGCGTCCGCGCCGGTCACCACCGCGTGCCAGTAGTCCAGCTCGACGCCCTCCGCCCGGTCGTCGCCCAACTGGTCGCTGACGTTGACGATGCCGGCCGGCTCCTGGTCCGACAGGGCCTCGATCCGCCGCACGGTCTCCTTCGGGATGCCCCGGACGAACTCCACGATCGCAGGGTTCATCCCCTGATGCACCAGGGGCACCCGGGCCCGTCGGCCGACCAGCCGGAACTCCGGCTTCTCCACCACGCGATAGCGCATGCTGCCACTCCCTTCGACGACGAGGCGGAAGGACAACCGTTGCTGGGAGCGCAGCGCCGCGCCGGTGCGCCGGGCCTCGCCCGGCCCCACCCCGTGCACCGCCCGGAACGCCCGGGTGAACGCCTCGGTCGAGCCGTACCCGTAGCGGACGGCGATGTCGAGCAGCGTCCGCTCGCCGGCCGTCACCTCGGCCGCGGCGACGGTGAGCCGCCGGCGCCGCAGGTACTCCGACAGCGGCATCCCCGCCAGCGCGGAGAAGAGCCGCCGGAAGTGGTGCTCCGAGGTCAGCGCGATCCGCGCCAGCTCGGCCACCTCGACCGGTTGGTCGAGGTGGCGCTCGACGTACTCCATGGCCTCGTTGAGCCGCTCCAGCACCCGATTCCCCTTCCCTTTGTGCGAGGTCGACGCTAGGCGGCCGGGAGCGGGCCGACCCGACCTCAGCGGGTCGGTCCCGGTCGGGTCAGGCGCGCGGGAAGTAGCGGTCCAGCAGCTCGGTGCGGAACTTCCCCGCCGGGTCCAGCTCGGCCAGCAGGGCGGCGAAGTCGGCGTGCCGGGGGAAGGCGGCGGCCACCGCCGACGGGTCCAGCGTGAAGACCTTGCCCCAGTGCGGGCGGGGCCCGAAGGGGGCGAGGGCCTGCTCCACCCCGGCCACCACCGGCAGCACCGCGGCCGCGTCGTCGACCCAGGTGAAGTGCACGGCGAGGGTGTCCCGCCCCTGGTTGGGGCTGAGCCACAGCTCGTCGGCGGCGACCGTGCGCAGCTCGCAGACCTGGAGCACCCCGGTGATCCGGTCCCGCATCCCGTTCAGCGCCGCCAGCGCGCCGGCCGCCGCCTCGCGGGGCAGGTGGTACTCCGACTGGAGCTCGTCGCCGCTGCTCGGGGTGAAGCCGAGCCGGAAGTGCGGCAGCCGCTCGTGGGCGGGCCCGGGCACGCCGAGCTGGGTGGTGCAGTTCACCGGGTCCATGCCGGGCACCGGGTGCACCGGCGCCTCGGCCGCCGTGGTGCCCAGCCAGTCCGCCGGCGGGGGCGGCTGGTCGGCGAGCTGCTTGCGCCAGACGTGGTCGATGGTCGACGACCGCCAGGAGGTGAACCCGCTGACGCTGTACGCCGAGCCGAACGCCGCGTCGAGCGCGTCCACCGGCAGGTCCCGGCGGACGTACTGGCGCATCTCGAAGGCCGGGACGACGTCCAGGGTGACCCGGGTGACGACGCCGAGCGCCCCGAGGGAGACCACCATGCCGGCGAACCGGGCGTCGGTCCGGTCCACGGTCAGCCGGGAGCCGTCGGCGGTGACCAGTTCCAGCGCGGCCACCGCGGCGGCCAGGTTGCGGTGGCCGTCCCCGGAGCCGTGGGTGCCGGTGGCGACCGCGCCGGCCACCGAGATGTGCGGCAGCGAGGCGAAGTTGGCCAGGGCCAGCCCTTCGGCGTGCAGCCGGGTGGCCACGTCGCCGTAGCGGAGGCCGGCGGCGACGGTGACCGTGCCGCGCTCCCGGTCGATCTCGACGGTGGGCGGCAGGCCGGCCAGCGAGACCAGGTCGCCGGTGGTGTCGCCGAGCCGGTTGAACGAGTGGCCGGTGCCGACGGCGCGGACCCGTTGGCTGCCGGCGACCAGCCGGCGCAGCTCATCGACCGTCGAGGGCCGGTGGAAGCGGCGGGCCGCGTAGGTGACGTTGCCGGCCCAGTTGCGGCGGGGGACGTCGGTCATGTGGGCTCCCGGTCGGAGGGGTCGACGGCGAGGGCGGCGTCGAGGGCGTCCAACGCCTCGTCCACCTGGAAGGTGTTGTAGCCGCGAGCGGTGACGACCAGGCTGTGTTCGCGGCCCAGGGCGATCGCCCTGCGGGCCGCCCGGCGCTCGACCGGGTCGGCCGAGCGGAGCGCCTCCCGCCCGATCTGGATCATGTCGTCGACCACGTCGGTACGGTATCCGCGCAGGCCAACGGTGAACTCAGGGGCCCCGACCGGGGCGGCGCGCAGCGTACGGGCGTCGAGGAAGCGCTCGCCGGCGTACCGGGCGAGGGCGGCGGCTGGTCGAGCACCACCGCGTCCAGCTCCGACCAGCGGACCAGCCGACGCAGGCCGGGCCGGCGCAGGGTGAGCCCGTCGGCGCCGATCACGAAGCGGAACGGCCGGTTCGCCCGGACCAGCGCGACGAGACCGAGCCCGGTCCCACCGGCCGCCGCCACCGTGCGCAGCAGCCCGCCCTCCCCACCGATGGCGAGCAGGGTGACTCCCGCCAGCAGGCAGACCACCGGTAACACCTGCCGCCCCGGGCTCCGGTGCAGCTCCATGTCCCACCTCCGTCGGTGCCCGTCGTCCGCTGCGTCATCCGGCACGATTGTCGCCGCCGATTACGGGGAACCCTCAGTCGATGAGCAGCTACCGCGACCCCACTCTGCACGGCGACGTCCACCCGTCGGAGGAGGAGATCGACCCGACCGGTGTCGGGCTCGACCCGACGGACGAGCCGTCGCCGGCGTACCGGAAGCTGACCACGCCGGTGCCGGCGCCCACCCCGGAGCCGGAGCCCACGCCGAAGCCGACCCCCGGTCCGCCGCCGCGGACGGCCGACAGCGGCGCGCACTCGATCGTCACCCACCATCTGGACGGGTCGACGCAGGTCGTCACCGACCTGGACGGCGACGGCATCGCCGACGTGGTCCAGTTCGACTTGGACGGCGACGGCGTCCCGGACATCACCTACCTGGACAGCGACCGGGACGGCCGGCTCGACACCGTGCTGCGCGAGCCGGGCCGCACGGTGCCGCGGCGCTGAACGGCGACGCCCCGCCGACCGAAGGCCGCCGGGGCGCGGCCGACCGCTCACAGCTGCGGCATCACCTCGGCGGCGACCAGCTCCAGGTGATCCAGGTCGGCCAGGTCGAGCAGCTGGAGGTAGATCCGCTCGCTGCCGACCCCGGCGTACCGGCCGATCTTGTCGACCACCTCGGCGGGCGTGCCGGCGAGGCCGTTCTCGCGCAGCTCGTCGGGCTCCCGGCCGATCGCCGCGGCCCGGCGGGCCACCTCGGCGTCGTCGCGGCCGCAGCAGAGCACCAGCGCGTTGGACCAGCGCATGGTGGCGGTGTCCCGGCCGATCGCCGCGCACGCCTCGCGCACCCGGCCGAACTGGGCCGCCGAGTCCTCGACCGAGGCGAACGGCAGGTTGAACTCGTCGGCGTACCGGGCGGCCAGCCGCGGGGTGCGCTTCGGGCCCATGCCGCCGAGCAGGACCGGGGGGCGGGGCTGCTGCACCGGCTTGGGCAGCGCCGGCGAGCTGGTGACCGGGTAGTACGTGCCGGGGAAGTCGAAGGTCTTCCCGGGCGGCGTCTCCCAGAGGCCGGTGATGACCGCGAGCTGCTCCTCCAACCGGTCGAAGCGCTCACCCAGCGACGGGAACGGGATGCCGTACGCGGTGTGCTCCTCGGCGTACCAGCCGGTGCCGATGCCCAGCTCGACCCGGCCGCCGCTCATCTGGTCGACCTGCGCGACGGTGATCGCCAGCGGGCCGGGCAACCGGAAGGTGGCGGCGGTCATCAGCGTGCCGAGCCGGATGCGGGAGGTGTCGCGGGCCAGCCCGGCGAGGGTGGTCCAGGCGTCGGTCGGGCCGGGATCACCGCTCACCGCGCCCATCTTCAGGTAGTGGTCGGAGCGGAAGAAGGCTCCGTACCCGGCGTCCTCAGCGGCGCGGGCCACGGCGAGCAGCTGGTCGTAGCTGGCGCCCTGCTGGGGTTCGGTGAAGATCCGCAGTTCCATGCCCCGAGCATATGGAGCCCGCCCGGGCACCGCTCCCGGACGGTCGCAGCCGGCCGCCGCCCCACCGCGCACCTGGACGCCCTGGAGCGCCATCTCGACAAGGAGTGAGCATGGACCGCGACTCGTTCCACCCCGGGCCCCCGGCCCAGGTCACCGCCGAGGCCGACGGCGACCGCTGGACCCTGCTGTTCGTCCGCGAGCTGCGGCACACCCCGGAGCGGGTGTGGGCGGCACTGACCGACCCGGCCCGGCTGCGCGAGTGGGCGCCGTTCCTCGCCGACCGTGACCTCGGCACCCCGGGCGCCGCGGTGCTCACCCTGGTCGACGGCGACGCCCTCGCCGCGCAGCCCGCGACCGTACGCCGGGCCGAGCCGCCGCGGCTGCTCGAGTACACCTGGGGCGAGAGCCTGCTCCGCTGGGAACTCACGCCGTCCGGCGAGGGGACCCGACTGACCCTGCGCCACACGCTCGCCGACCGGGCGACACTGCCCCTGGTGGCCGCCGGTTGGCACCTCTGCCTCGACGTCGCCGACCGGCTGCTCGCCGGCGACCCGGTCGGCCCGATCCGGGGCGCGGAGGCCAAGGACTTCGGCTGGGCCGAGTTGCGCGACGCGTACGCCGAACGGCTCGGCGACGCCTGATCCTCCGGGCCGATCGGCGGCGCCGGGCCCCGACCGGCCCGACGCCGCCGACCCCGGAATCAGACGTACGGCCTGGTCGCGTACGCCGCCCGCAACGCCGCCAGCCCCGCCGCCTTGGGCGAGAGCGTCCCCCAACTGGAGTTGAAGTAGTTCGTCCGGACGATCCTCGGCCCCCGCTCGGCGTTGAGCTGGGCGATGGCGGACGGCACGGTGGCGATCCAGGCCGCCTGGTCCGGGAACTCGGCCACCCGCACCCCCCACTCGGCGATCAGTACCGGGCGGGACAGCGCCACCGGTCCGAGGTCGGTGACCGCCCAGTCCCTGGTCCGGCGGAACCGGGCCAGCGCCGTGTGGCTCGGGTCGGTGGCGTAGACGTTCCACTGGAGGAAATCCAGCTTGGCCATCAGCGACTCGGGGTGGGTGCGCTGGAAGCAGGCCCGGTCGAACCCGCCGGAGCCGACCGAGAAGGTGGTGCCGGCCGGCAGCGCCCGGGCCTTGAACCAGTTCACGATGTACGTCATCGCCTGCACCGCGCGGGCGTCGGACGCCGCCCAGGTGTACGACACCCCCGACTCCGTGGTGCCGAACTCGTGGTCGGTGTCCAGTTCGGAGGCGAGCTGGATGTTCACCCCGAAGCCCATCGTCCGGTACTGCGACAGCGCCCGGGCGAAGAGCCCGTCGCACTGCCCGGCGAGCACCTGGCCGTACCCGTACGCCCTCGGCCAGGTGGTTCCCGGGCGCTGCTGGATGGTCATCGCCGGCGCCGGGACGGTGTAGTTGACCCCGTCGACGGTGAACGTCTGCGCCCCGATGGTGGCGGTGCCGTACTGCTTCAGCTCCAGCACCATGTTGATCGCGAACCCGTTCTGCCCGAGGGCGAGCAGCCAGGACTTGTTGTAGCCGGGCAACGTGTAGCCGTCGGCGAAGCTGCGGTACTGGGTCAGCGAGCGGAAGTTGCCGCCCGCCATGTCCGCCGTCGGGTCGCCGTTGCCGGAGAGGTAGTAGCCGCCCAGCACCGGCTGGGCCACGCGGTAGTCGACGGTCGCGGTGGCGGTACGACCACCGTTGTCACGGACCGTCACGGTGACGCGGGGCATCACGCCACCGCCCGGTAGACGGCCACCGCGCCGGTGTCCGACGCCTTCGTCCAGGTACGGCCGGAGTCGTCGGTGACGCCGAGGGTGAGCGGGTCGATGACGGCGGTGGCCCTCACCGGGGCGCTGCTGTTGCCCTGCGCGTCGGTCACCACGATGGTGACGGTGACGGGCCGGGTGTCCGGGTCGCCGTAGGTGACCGTGAGGGTCATCTGGTCGCCCGGCGAGTAGGTGGATGCGTTCAGGCTTGCGGTGACGGTGGGAGCGGCCATGTCCGCCCCCTCCTCTCTCTTGCTCGTGCGTCGGCTCTGGCCGACGCGCCCGGTCGAGGCACGCGGGGCTGCCGCCGATGGGGGATGGTCCGCCGACGGCGTCGACCGGAGGTGGTGACGTCCTTGTCCTTCGGGGGCGGACACCGTGCCGGGCGCCCGGGACGGTGCGGACCGAGTCGCGGCGGGGCCGGGAGCGGTCGGATCGGCGGGGCCGTGTCCGCCGCGGCGCCGGGGCCGGGCTCGGTGGCGGCGTCCGGCGGTGACGTTGCTGTCGCCGCCGGGCCGGGAGGAAGGGACGGGGCCCGCCGTCCGCAACCTCTCCACCTGCGTAAACAGTGCTCCGGAGGAGGGCTCGGCGTCCTGTCCGTTATCCGTCCCGGACGATGTCCGCCCGGATGATTGTGGTCTCGCGGGTCGTGTGCGGGGCTTCAGGCGCGGCGTCGGCGCAGCAGGTGGGCGACCACGCTCACCACGGTCGTCCCGACGCCCGTCCCGACCAGGACCAGGACCGCCCCCACGGCCCACAGCCCGCTGTCGTCGGTCGAGGCGGCGTGCGCCGCCCAGGCGAGGGTGAAGGCGACGGTCATCACCGGGGCCACCAGCCACGGAGACAGCCGCCACCCCGCGACGGCGGCGAGCAGGGCCAGGGTGAGCACGCAACCGGCGACCTGCCACGGCTGGTACGGGCCGGTGGTCGCGCCGGTCCGCGGGTCGGTGGCGTACCCGCTGTCCCAGCCCAGCCAGGCCCACCAGGCGCCGACGGTGGCCGCCGCGAGGATCAGGGCACCGCCCAGGGCGCGGGTACGCGTCGTCGTGGTCACGGCTCGATCCTGCCCGCTCCGGCGCGTACGGCCCTGAGCACCGGTACTCACGATCCCTGTGCCGGGGCCGACCCGGCCGCCGTGCCGCGGACCGCCCAGGCCCGCGCCGTGAGCCGGATCGATCCGTCCGGTCCGGCGGGCACCCGGCCGGCGAGCCGGTCCCGCAGGGCGGCCCGGTCCGGCTCGGCGAGAGACCTGACGTAGCCGGGGGCCGCGCCCTGACCACCCAGGAACGGCGTCCAGAAGTCGGCGAAGTCGGCGAAGACCGTGGGCACCTCGACGGCCCGGACCGAGACCGCCCGCAGGCCGGCGTCGACCCAGAGCGTGCGCAGCGGCTCCGGTGCGCACACCGGGAAGCGGCGACCCTCGTCCAGGGCCGCCGCGGCCGGGTCGAGTTCGGCGGCGACCTCCCAGAAGTGGCGCATCATCGCCATGCCCCCGGCGTAGTCCCATACGTAGGCGGCGGCCACCCCGGCCGGTCGCAGGACCCGGGCGAACTCGGCCACCGCGCGCGCCGGATCGGGTACGAAGTTGAGCGCCAGTCCGCTGACCACGACGTCGACGCTGCCGTCGGGCAGGGGCAGCGCACGGGCGTCACCGACCTGAAAGGAGGCCGGAGCGATCCCGGCCCGGGCATGCCGGACGAACCCCTCGGACCGGTCGACGCCCGCGACGTGCGCCGGCGCCGCCCCGGCGAGGACCGTCGAGGTCAGCGCGCCGGTGCCGCAGCCCACGTCCAGCCAGCGCCGCCCCGGTGGCACGTCCAGCCAGCGCAGGAACTCCGCCGCGACCGGCCGGCTCCACCGGCCCACGTACGCCTCGTACGCCGCGCCGTCGGCCCAGACCTCGTGCCCCATCCGGTGACCATACGCCACCGTCGATCCGTGACGGACCCGCGCGGGGTCGCCGGACCGACGCCCGGGAACTAGGGTCCGGTGGCAGATGTGGTCGCGGCACCCGCCCCGCCACCGGCAAAGAGACGGAGCGACCATGGCTGAAGTGCTGCTCTTCCACCACGTGCAGGGACAGACCCCGGGCTTCCTCGCGTTCGCCGACGAGCTGCGGGCGGCCGGACACACCGTGCACACGCCCGACCTCTACGACGGCCACTCCTTCGGTGACCTTGAGGAGGCCCAGGTCCACGCGAGGGAGATCGGCTTCGGTGAGCTCCTCGAGCGTGGCGTCCGGGCGGCGGACGAGCTCCCGCACGAGCTGGTCTACGCGGGCATCTCCCTCGGCGTGCTGCCGGCGCAGAAACTGGCCCAGACCCGGCCCGGGGCCCGCGGCGCGCTGCTGCTCGAGTCCTGCATCCCGCCGGCGGAGTTCGGCGGGCCCTGGCCGGCCGGCGTACCCGTGCAGGTCCACGGGATGGACGCGGACCCGTTCTTCAGCGGCGAGGGGGACCTGGCGGCGGCCCGTGAGCTGGTCGAGTCGACCGAGCAGGCCGAGCTCTTCGTCTACCCCGGTGACCGGCACCTGTTCGTCGACGCCAGCCTCCCGGCGTACGACAAGGACGCTGCGGAGCTGCTGACCTGGCGGGTGCTCGACTTCCTCAGCACCCGCTGAGAGGGCGCAGCTCCGCAACCGAGGCGGCGCCGATGGTCGGGCCACGCCGCGCCCCTCTATCGACATCGGCCCAGATATCACCATCAATCCCACAAACTTCCGTACGCGTCGATCGAACTTTCGCAGATATCGACGGAAGATATGGTCGTTTCAATCGAACTTTGTTAATCTCAGCCATCAGTTCGCAGCTTCGGGCAGGTCACTCGTCGGCGTCGAGGGCCGGTCCGGGCTCGGAACGGCGGCTGCCGTCGCACCGCTGCCCGCGGTCAGCCGCCCCTACCCCGACCTCCCAGGAGGAACCATGGGCACACGGCTGCTGCGCCGATTCCGCAGTCCTGTCCTGACCGCCGCCACCGCCGCACTGCTCGTCACCACCGGCCTGATCGCCACCCCCGCCCAGGCCGCCCCCGCCCAGGAGCCCGGCGTCACGCTGCGCGTCTTCGACGTGCAGGTGCCGCTGAACGAGATCTGCACCCTCAAGTCCGGGCAGACGCCCAACGTGGACAAGTTGATGCCCACCATCAACTGGACGTCCAGCACCGACTTCGGCTTCGAGGACTACTTCGTCAGCCAGGTGCTCGGCAACCTGAACGTCACCACCGCCGGCAGCTACAGCTTCCGCCTCACCAGCGACGACGGGTCCCGGCTCACCCTCGACGACAAGGTCGTCATCAACCACGACGGTCTGCACGGTCCCACCCCGCCCAAGGAGGGCAGCGTCACGCTGACCGCCGGCCTGCACCCGCTGCGCATCGACCACTTCGAGCGCACCGGCGGGCAGCAGATCACCCTGGAGTGGAAGACCCCCGGCTCGTCCTCCTTCGTCCTGGTGCCCAACTCGGCGCTGAGCACCGACGCCGGCGTGGTCCGGGTGACCGCTCCGGGCAAGAAGGAGTGCGAGGGCGTCGCCGACTCCCCCGGCGACGGCCTGCCGCTGACCGGGGTGCACCCCGGTTACACGCTGACCAACCTGCGACCCAGCGGCTTCCAGCCCAAGGTGACCGGGATGGACTGGCTCGCCGACGGCCGGATGGTCATCTCCACCTGGGGCGGCAGCGACCAGTCCGGCTCCTCCCAGGACGGCGAGGTGTACATCCTCGGCAACACCGGCGGGTCCACCGGACCCGGCAGTGTGACCACCAAGAAGATCGCCGGTGGCCTCAAGGAGCCGATGGGGCTCAAGGTCGTCGACGGCGTGGTCTACGTCTCGGAGAAGCAACGTCTGACCAAGCTGGTCGACACCAGCGGCGACGAGGTCGCCGACCGGCTCGACACCGTCGCGACCTGGCCGTACGGGGGCAACTTCCACGAGTTCGCCTTCGGCCTGCTCTACCAGAACGGGTTCTTCTACCTGAACCTGTCGGTGTCGATCAACTACGGCGGGGCGACCACGGACCCGCAGCCGGCCGCCAACCGGGGCACCACCATCAAGGTCAACAAGGACACCGGTGAGGTCTCGTACGTCGCCGGCGGTCTGCGTACCCCGCACGGCATCGGTTGGGGGCCGGAGAACGGCATCTTCGTCACCGACAACCAGGGCGGCTGGCTGCCGTCGTCCAAGCTGGTGCACGTCAAGCAGGGCCGGTTCTTCAACCACTACATGAACCCGGACGGCCCGTTCGACGCCAACCCGGTCACCCCGCCGGTGCTCTGGATGCCGCAGAACGAGATCGCCAACTCCCCCAGCACCCCGATGTACCTGACCTCCGGCCGGTACGCCGGCCAGTTCGTGATCGGCGACGTCACCTACGGCGGCCTCCAGCGGGCGTACGTGGAGAAGGTCAACGGCGAGTACCAGGGCGCCCTGTTCCGGATGACCCAGGGCCTGGAGGCCGGCGTCTCCGAGGTCAACGTCGGTCCGGACGGCGCGATCTACGTCGGCGGTCTCGGCGCCGGCGGCAACTGGGGACAGAGCGGCAAGCTGTCGTACGGCCTGCAAAAGCTGACCCCGAACAGCACCAGCACCTTCGAGATGCAGGCGATGCGGGCGACCGCGACCGGCTTCGAGGTGGAGTACACCGAGCCGCTGTCGACGGAGACCGCGACGAACCTGGCCGCCCGCTACAAGCTCAAGCAGTGGCGGTACGTGGCGACCGCCGGCTACGGCGGCCCGAAGGTCGACGAGGAGACGCTCACCGTCACCTCCGCCACCCTCTCCACCGACCGGAAGAAGGTCACGCTGGCGGTCAGCGGCCGCAAGGCCGGCCACGTGGTCTACCTCCGCTCGCCCCGGCCGTTCAGCTCGGACAGCGGCAAGTCGCTGTGGAGCACCGAGGCCTGGTACACCCTCAACGCCATCCCCGGCGCGGCGACCAGCGGCACCATCACCGGGATCGGCGGCAAGTGCCTCGACGTGAGCAACTCGGCCACCGCCGACGGCACGAAGATCCAGCTCTGGACCTGCAACGGCACCAACGCGCAGAAGTGGAGCCGGGTCGGCACCACCTACCAGGCCCTGGGCAAGTGCCTCGACGTGAGCAACTCCGGCACCGCCGACGGCACCAAGGTGCAGCTCTGGACCTGCAACGGCACCGGCGCCCAGAACTGGGAGCCGCAGGCGAACGGCACCATCCGCAACCCCCAGTCGGGCAAGGTGCTCGACGCCGCCGGGAACTCCAGCGCCAACGGCACCCAGATCCAGATCTGGACGGCCACCGGCGGCGCGAACCAGATCTGGCAGATCAACGGCTGAGCGCTGAGCTGACCGGCCTCTCGACCGGTACGCGGCCACCATCGGGATCACGGTCCCGGTGGTGGCCGTCGTCCGGTGGGAGGCGGATACCTCATCGGTTGGCACCGCCACCTGACCGCAGTACCGTGCCCGCCGTGCCCATCCATGAGGACGAGATCCGAGCGACCGTCGGGCAGGTGCGCCGCCTGGTGGCGGCCCAGTGCCCGCAGTGGGCCGGCCTTCCGGTGACACCGCTGCCCGACGAGTTGGAGGGCACCGACCACGTGCTCTTCCGGATCGGCGACGAACTCGTCGCCCGGATGCCCAAGATCGCCGGGGCGGTCGACCAGGCCGATGCCGACGCGCGGTGGCTACCCGTCCTGGCGCCCCACCTGCCGGTGCGGATCCCGGTGCCGCTTCATCTGGGCTCGCCGGGCGCGGGGTACCCGTGGCGGTGGACCGTGGTGCCGTGGGTCGTGGGGAGCACCCCTCCCCGGCTCGGCTGCGACGACGTACTCCTGGCCCGCGAGGTGGCAGCCTTCGTACGTGCCCTGCACCGGGTGGATCCGGCCGGAGGTCCGGTGAAGCCACCGGGATCGCGCGGATCCGCCCTGCGCCATGTCGATGACGACGTCCGACGCGTCCTGCCCCGGCTCGCCGAGCATGACGACGGCTTCGACGTGTCCGCGGCCGAGGCGGCCTGGGAGGCCTGCCTGGCTGCCCCCGACTGGGACCGGGACCCGGTATGGATCCACGGTGACCTGCAGCCCGGCAACCTGATCACCGACCGCGGCCGGCTGGCCGCGGTCATCGACTTCGGGGCACTCGGTGTCGGCGATCCGGCACCGGACGTGGCTCCCGCGCTGTGGACCTTCACCGGCGCGGCCCGGGATGCCTACCGGAAGGCTCTCGGGTACGACGACGCCACCTGGCGTCGTGCCTGCGGCTGGGCGCTCGCACCGTCGCTGACCGGCATCGACTACTACCGGCACACCTTCCCGCGCATGGCCGAGCACGGGCGCCGAATGGTCCGCGCGGTGATCGCGGAACTGGCGTGAGCGCCACTCGGCGGGGTGGTTGGCGTTCAGCGGGGAAGCGGTCGGCCTGGGCCGGGAAGGGCCTCCCGCTTCGACCAGGGCTGGGAAGATCGGATGCATGATCTCCCACCGCAAGCCGACCACCTGCCGTGCGGCGGCCGGGGCGGTTCGGTGAGTCCGGGCGAGGCGACCGCTCGGGTGGTGGCGGAGGACGATCTGGCCGGCTTCACCGCCGGCCAGTTCCTGGAGGTGATCAGAGCCGTCACGATGATCCTGACCCTGCCCCGGTCAGCCGCCGACCACGTCGACGCGCTCGTGGTACCCACCGGTCAGGGCGAAGAGTGGCGTCTCACTCACGCGATCCGCAACTGGGAGGCGAACCCGGCGCTCCGCTGCCTTCTGGTGGCGAACGGGAACCCGGCTGAAGGAACCTATGTCGCGCTCACTCTCGACTACCTGCGGAGCCTCGGCCTCCGTCGCACCGACCGGGTACACCTCCAAGCCGAGCCGGCCCCGAACACCGGCATGCAGGCCGCCTGGATCGTCGACCAGGTCAAGGCCCGCGGCATCACCAGCCTCGCGCTCGCTGTCTCCCCCTACCACCTGACCCGCGTCTACCTCACGGTCCTCAGGGCCTTCACCAGGAGCGGCCTACGCCTCCCCATGATCCCGCTTCCCGTGGCCGTTCCCCCGGACACACCGGTCCCGGAAACCGGAGCGACCGCCTACGAACTCGTACCCGGCGAGATCAAACGCATCTTCGACTACCTGGACCACGGATGGGTCGCCAGCCCGGAGGAGGTGCAGCAGTACCTACGGTGGCTCTGGCGCCATCACCAGGCCCTCCTCGTCGAGTCCGATCTGAGGCATTCCTAGACCGTCTCGATGCTCTGGCCGCTCCGGGGACTCGCGCTCGGTGCCGTCGCCTACGCCTGTCGACTGCGCCAACGTGCTTCGTGCGGACCGTGCGGACAAGCCTGAGACAGGCTGGCCGCACAGGTAGCCGGTCAGCTGGCTCGCCGCAGTGGGCCGAACCGTACGCCGGTGGCCTGTTCGGACAGCTCCCACAGGCGGCGGCCGTGGTCCGGGTCGGTCGCGGCCGCGGACAGTTTCCCCGGCGCGGGGTGGCCGCGCAGCTCGCCGGGCCCGCCGGGGGCGACGAGCTGGCCCGACCGCGCCGCGGGGTCGGTGGCGGCGAACAGCTGCGGCCAGGCGCCGCGGTCGACCGGCTGGGCGAGGAGGGGGTTGCCGATCCGGCCGAGCAGTATCCGCCAGATCGGGGTGGTGGCGCTGGTCTGGAGGTTCGTGGCGGTGTAGCCGGGGTGGGCGAGGACGCTGCGTAGCGGGCTGGCCGCGGCGCTGAGCCGGCGGTGCAGCTCGCAGCCGAAGATCGCGTTGGCCAGCTTGGACGTGTTGTAGCAACCCATCGGGGAGTAGCGCTGCGCACCGGTCGGGTCGGCGAAGGGCGGCATCGCCCGCCGATGGTTGACCGAGGTGACCGTGACCACCCGCGGGTCACGGCCCGCCAGCAACAGCTCGAGCAGGAGCCCGGTGAGAGCGAAGTGTCCGAGGTGGTTGGTGGCGAACTGCAGCTCGTGTCCCTGCGGGCTGAGGGTGCGCGGCGCAGCCATCACCCCGGCGTTGTTGATCAGTACGTCCACCCGGCGATGCCCGGCGTGCATCCGGTCGGCGAACTCCCGCACCGAGTCGAGGTCGGCCAGGTCGACCCGCCGTACCTCCAGGTCGGCGCGGGGCCGGGCGGCGACGATGCCGGCAGCCACCCGGCGGCCCTTCTCCTCGTCGCGGACGGCGAGCACCACGCGCGCGCCGCGGGCGGCGAGCGCCCGGGTGGTGACCAGGCCGAGCCCGCTCGTGGCTCCGGTGACGACGAAGGTGCGGCCGCTCAGGTCGGGGATCCGTGCCGCGGTCCAGCCATCAGCAGTCATGCGCCTCACTGTGCTACCGGTGGCACTGGGTGTCAAGTGGTGCGTGAGATGCCAACGTAGGCATGACGTAGCATCAGCGGATGGCACCTCGCGGGGACAGCAGCATGGCCGAGCGCAAACGCCAGCTCGTCGCCGACGAGCTGCGTGACGCCGCCCTGATGCTGCTCGCCACCCGGGGCTTCGACGTGGTGACCGTCGACGACATCGTGGCCGCGGCGGGCATGTCGCGGCGCACCTTCTTCCGCTACTTCGCGTCGAAGGAGGACGTGGTCGTCCGGTTCCTGGCCGACATGGGCGCGGACATCGTCGCCGAACTCGCCGCCCGGCCCCGCGCCGAGCCACCGTCGGTCGCGTTGCGCCACGCCGTCTGGGTGCCACTCGCCGCCTGCGCCGACCACCCCGACCACGCCGAGCGGGCCCGCGTCGTGGTCCGTCTGATCCTGGACACCCCTGCCCTGCAGGCCCGCTGGCTGGAACGTCAGATCCAGTGGCGCGCCGGTCTGGCCGCCGAACTGGCCGCCCGCCACGGCCTCGACCCCGACACCGACCCCTACCCCCGGATGGCCGCCGGGATGGCCCTGCTGGCCTTCGACACGGTGCTTCAGCAGTGGCAGGCGGGCGACGACGAGCAGCACCTGGCCGAGCTGACCGACCGGGCGTTCGCCGTCGTGGCGCCGGCCCTCGACGCGCCTACCGCGTAGAGCCGCCTGTCGAACACCGGTGGTCGGCCGCCGCTGCCTCGCCGGTGGCGGTCGGCATGCTGGTCCGCGCGATCGGCTACCTTCGTCGGTCACCGACGAGTTCCAGCGCGACCTCGGTGAACGGTTTCGCCTCGCGACCACTCAGCGCGGCCACACGACGCTACGGCTCAGCCTCGCTCACGTCCGCCGCGACTTCGCCCCGAACGTCATCGCGCGCCTGAACGCCGGCTCCGGCCGGTCGTGATCGCACGCCGCCGGTGGCGACTTCGGAGCGGGTTCGGCTTCGTCCACGTAGTCCGGCCGCGGGCCGCCGCCGACCTCGAAGTCACTGGCGAGACCAAGCTCCGCGCGGGCCGCCCGCATGAACTGGCGCTCGGCCGACCAGAGATCCTGGAAGCGCGCCGGAGGAACCGAGCCGACGTCGTGACTCGCCCGGTCGGCGGCGAGGAGACGGGCATGCCGCACCATCGCGTTGCACGCGTGCACGACATCCGGGCCCCCGGAGACGAGCCGCACCGCGGTCTTGGACGCCTCCAGGCGCTCCCGGTACGCGCTGCCCTGCGCGTCGAAGAACGGCATGAGGTCGTACGGCTCCACGGACCTCGGCACGGCGACGACCTGGGCGGTCGGCTGGAGCACGTATGCGACGAACTCCCGAAAGGCGCTCAGGTACTCGGAGTAGGTGGCCAGTCGGATGTCCCGCCACTGCCTCTGATGGTCACGCCGCCAGTGCCGGTCCTGCGAGCGCACGGTGAGCCAGCCGCCCAGCATGACGGCGAGGAGGGTCGCGGTCGCCGTGACGCTCACCTGGACGAGACTCACGGGCAGCCTCCCTGCTGACGGATGCATCGAGTACGGCCCATTTCACAGGTGGTTGTCAAGTTCGACGTGAGCCGCTCGCCCGGCTCCGGCGGCGAGCTGCGGTCTCGCCGCCGGGCCGCTCGGCCGGGGACGCCTCCAGGAGTCGCAGGGCCTGCGACAGGCTGCTGCGGCGGTGGGCGAGTGGCGGGAGATGTCGCTCGCCAGCACGGCTTCGCTGACGAGTTGCTCCGTTTCCGGCCCACCCCCTCGGAGACTGACTGAGAAAACTCGCCGGGCAGCACTAGGTCATCTGTCAGCCATGTGGTGGGACGGACGCGTCAAGCATGTGGCGGGACTAGCCAGTGACCGTCGCCGGATTGTCCCGTCACGGGTCATGCTTGGCAGTGGCGTCCCACCAGATGCCTGACAGGGGATTCACCACTTGGCCGCAGCCCTCACCCACGGTGACAGGACCGCAGTCGCGGCAGGTTCGTGCGGGTGGAGCCGGGGGTCTACCCCACCGTAATCGGGTAGCCGTACTTCTCTGCCTTCTCGCGCAGGTCGGCCAGTTCAACTTCCGGATTGAGCGCGCTGACGGCCGCGTCGGTCAGTGGGCGGAGCGCAACGACGTGTTGAACCGCAGCGGGATCCAAGTCGATTTCGTAGACATCCTTGGCGTACTCGATGTACTCCGAGACGATGTCGTCGCAGAGGATGTCGAGCAGCCATGAGCCGTCTGGGTCGACCTCATCGTCGTCGGCAGGTGAAAAGTCGATGTCGCTGCCGGCATGCCACCGCTCGTCGTTGGTGCGCCGCCAGAGGACGAAGGTGGCATCAAGAGTGCCGTCCTGCCGGCAGAACGCAGGCTCGTGTACCTGCGTCTGGAACTGCTCAGGCAGGCCGTCGATGAGGCCCGGCCACAGCCGCCCGTCGGTGTAGTTGAACATCGACGACTCGTGGTAGATACCCCTGACGAATACGCCGTCGGCGGTGAAGACGATGTCGTACTCCTCGCCGCTGCCGTTGCGCATCGACGCCGCCTCGTCCTCGCCCCATTCGCGGTCGTAGTCGTGGTAGTCGCCCCCGACGATCGCATCGAGCATCGCCAGGGCTTTGCAGCGCTCGCGCAGCACGTCGATGGAAGGCAGCCGCGCGGCGATGTCGTAGACGGTCACGCCGGGAGCCTACGTCCCGACGACGAACCGGCCCTGCGAGCCGCTGTGCCACCCGGAATCGACCGAGCCAGAACCAGGGGCATTGCGGCCTCCCTCAGGCCGACGGGAACAATCACACAGTGACGTGACCCGCGGCGATCTAGGCGCCTCGTCAAGTATGTGCTGGGAAGGATCTGTCCAGCATGTGGTGTAGACCGTGGCCGTCGCCGGATGTCCAGCCGCCCGGGTTGCGGATCTCTTCGTACAGGTCGTCCGCCGTGCTTGCCCTCGGTATGGCTGACGCGAAGCATGGCCGCGAACCTTTCGAGCCGCATTCTTGACCCACGAGCTGCCACACGGCGACCAGTCTGGCGGTGGCTGAGGGCGCCAACGTGAAGGCGGTGCAGCGGATGCTCGGGCACGCCTCGACGGCCATGACGCTGGACGTGTACGCGGACCACTTCGAGGACGAGCTGGACCAGGTGGCGGACCGCCTCGACCGGTCGGCGAGCCGGGCTGCTGCGGACTCAGTGCGGACTGAGGGGCTCGGTTCAGACCTCGATGCGGTCCGCTCGGGTCGTCGGCAGCATGGTTGACCAGGGTGTTTGCGTGGTGGACCGGATGTGGCAGAACCCGAACCGCATTCCCGCAGCTCACGGTCCGATCGTGATGCTACGGGCCGTACGCCGAGGCATGCCCTGACCGACTCACCGCTGGTCATCCCAGCAGCGCCGCCCGACGGATCCGATCCACGAACAGCGTCGGCGCTGCGGCACTCGTTGCGCGGCCACCACCCGGTTGTCCGCCGCGTGGTTCGAGGCGGGAAGGTTCCGCTCAGCCTGGTGCCGCGCCCAGGGTGGCAGACCTGCGGAGGGAACAACGCCGCATCCTTGTGGATGCGGCGCTGTCTTCTCGCGATCGGCTAGCTGATCTTCTTACGGTAGATCCCTGTCGCAGCGGCGTAGGCGGCCACGAGCATGCCGGCGCACCAGGCGAGGGCGATCCAGATGTCGTTGCCGACGGGTTGCTGCGCAAACAGCGCGCGGAGAGTATTCACGATGGACGTTACCGGCTGGTTCTCGGCGAACCACGCGACCGGGCCGGGCATCGAGTCGGTGGGGACGAACGCCGAGCTGATGAAGGGCAGGAAGATCAGCGGGTAGCTGAAGGCGCTCGCGCCGTCGACGGTCTTAGCGGACAGGCCCGCTATCACGGCGATCCAGGTGAGGGCGAGGGTGAACAGGATCAGGATGCCGGCGACGGCGAGCCAGTCGACCACGGATGCGCCGGTGCGGAACCCCATGATCAGCGCGACGCCCGTGACGATCACGATCGAGGCCAGGTTGGCGACGAGTGAGGTCAGAACATGCGCCCAGAGCACGGAAGGTCGTGGGATCGGCATCGACTGGAAGCGCTCGAAGATGCCGCCCTGCAGGTCGAGGAACAGGCGGTACGCCGTGTAGGCGATGCCGGATGCGATCGTGATGAGCAGGATGCCCGGGAGCATGTAGTTGATGTACGACTCGTCGGATCCGGTGTTGATGGCTCCGCCCAGCACGTACACGAAAAGCAGCATCAGCGCGACCGGGGTGACCGCTGTGGTGATGATGGTGTCCGGGCTGCGGAGGATGTGACGCAGGGAGCGGCCGGTGAGGGTACCGGTGTCGCTGAGGACGTGGACGGTCATCGGGATTCCTCTCCTGCGGACATGGCTGCCTTGCCGGCGGTGTCACTGGTGTCGCCGACGAGGGCGAGGAACACGTCCTCAAGGGTCGGTTGCTTTTCGACGTACTCGACCTTGGCGGACGGGAGGAGCCGCTTCAGCTCGGCGAGAGTGCCGTTCTGGATGATCGTGCCCTTGTGCAGGATCGCGATCCGGTCGGCGAGTTGCTCGGCCTCGTCGAGGTACTGGGTGGTCAGCAGGATGGTCGTGCCATCCTTGGCGAGCTGCTTCACCGTCTGCCAGACCTCGATGCGGGCCTGCGGGTCGAGGCCGGTGGTCGGCTCGTCGAGGAATACGACCGGCGGGTTGCCGACAAGGCTCATCGCAATGTCCAGCCGCCGGCGCATGCCGCCCGAGTACGTCGCCGCCCGGCGATTCCCGGCATCAGTGAGCGAGAAACGGGCAAGCATGTCGTCGGCGATCGCCCCCGGGTTCTTCAGGTGGCGGAGCTTCGCGACCAGGATCAGATTCTCCCGGCCGGTGAGCACTTCGTCGACTGCGGCGAACTGGCCGGTCAGGCTGATCGACTTGCGTACGTCGCCCGGGGCCGAGGAGACGTCGAAGCCGTGGACGGTCGCGGTGCCGGTGTTCGCCTTCAGCAGCGTCGACAGGATCCGCACCAGCGTGGTCTTTCCGGCGCCGTTCGAGCCGAGCAGAGCGAAGATGCTTCCGGCTGCCACGTCGAAGTCGACGCCCCGCAGCACGTGCAGGTCCTTATAGGACTTCGTGATGGCCTGCACCCTGATCGCGGGTCCGCGCGTCTTGGTGGTCATGCGCTCTTCTTCTCGCCGTTGTCGCCGGCGGCGGCGTCGATCGCCTTCCGGAGGCGCTCACGTTCCTTGTCTATCCACTGCTTGCCGGAGTACGCCCGCAGGAACGTCTCGGCGAACTCGACCGGGTCGTCGCCGACGATCGCGCGGACTGGCGTTCCGTCGGCGACCGCACGCTCCCAGAGATCGACGAAGTCGCCGAGCATCGTGATGAGCGTGTCCCCGTCGAGGATCCCTCCGTGGTACATGAAGTACCGCTGAAGAGCCTCGGCCGCGCTGCGATAGGGCTCCGGCAGGGCCTCCATACGGGCCATGTGGTGCTTGTACTGCTTCTTCTGCTCAAGCGACCCGACGAGCTTCTCGATCCACTTCGCGGCCATGCTCATGCTCCTTCCTGGTGGTGGTTGTCGTTGTGGTGAAGTTGCTCGATGCGTTCCGCGAGGACGCCCCACGTCCTCCAGAACTCGGCGAGTTGCTCTCGCCCCTTCGCGTTGAGCGAATACACCTTCCGCGGGGGTCCTTTTTCGGAGGGAACCTTCTCCACGTCCACGAACCCGCGCTGCTCGACGCGGACGAGCAGCGCGTAGATGGTGCCTTCCGCGATGTCCGAGAATCCGCGGTCGCGCAGCCACGCGGTGATCTCGTAGCCGTATGCGGATCTGCGGGCCAGGATCGCCAGGACAATGCCTTCGAGAGTGCCCTTCAGCATCTCTGTCATCTGGTTGCCCATGCCATCATCCCCTCGCTACCAAGCGACGCTGACTACCGGTAGACAGTACCACTAGGTACCGGTAGGTAGCAACGCTGAATACCGAGGGATCAGAGCGGGCCGCTCGGCGCCGGAGTCCAGATCATGCTGATCCGGTCGCGCTACGACGGCTGGGTTGGACGAGGTGATCGACAGCGCCGAAACGATCCGTCGGACGGTCCGGGCGCGTGACCCACGCACTTCTGCCGCGGAAGAGGCTCGGTGCCAGCTCGGGCAGGTGCCAGTTGCTTACCGACGAGCCGCCCGCAGGCGTCAGTGCACCCGAGTAGTAGCCGGTCCGCCCGATCAACGTGCCCTTCGGACCGCCCGGCCGTCACACCACGACCCACGGCAGCTCCACCGGGACACACGTTTACCCAGGTCGCGGTGCGCCTCGATGAGGCGGTTCGTGTACCGCCCATCCGGTTTTACGTTTTCCCAGGTCATGCGCTATGGGTGGGGCGGGCGGGACTCGAACCCGCGACCGAGGGATTATGAGTCCCCTGCTCTAACCCGCTGAGCTACCGCCCCGATACCGCGCCGGATCGTAACCCGCCCAACGGATCACCGGCCACCACCGAACAGGCGACAAACCCTCGATCCGCACGATGGGCTACGCGAGGATAACAGTCCGCAGCGCCCGTGCGGCGCTGCGCGCTCAGCCCGTCGCGCGCAGCTCCGCGAGCACCGCTCCGGCCGTCCGCCATCCGCTGGCCAGGGCACCCTGGATGGACGGGGTGTCCCGGTGGTCGCCGGCGACGAAGAGCCCGTCGCCCAGCGCGACCGGCTTGCGCAGCCGGCCCTGCGGCGGGGGCGCGGCGGGCAGCGCGGCGGGGATGGTGACGGTGGTCAGGTGCTCCCAGTCTGCGGTGGACCGGCCGTAGAGCCGCTCCAGTTCGGCCCGGACGGCGGGCTCGGGCGGGGCGGACGGCCCGACGACCGAGGTGGCCACCAGGTGCCACCCGGCAGGCACGTAGGTGGGCGCGGCGTTGCTGATCACCACGGTGTTGGCGACCAGCTCCCGACGATCGCCGTCGATCAGGAGGATCGGCTCGGTCAGCGGCGGCTCGGCGGTGCTGTGGTAGTAGGTCGTGTAGCCGTGCATGCGTACCGGGGCCAGGGCGGGCAGCAGCGTGGTCGCCGCCGGCGGGTCCACGGCGACCACGACGGCGCGGCAGCCGATGTCGCCGGCCTGGGTGCGGACCCGGCCGGGCACCACCTCGGCGACCGGGGTGTCCAGTTCGATCAGGTCGGCCGGCAGCGGTTCGGCGATCCTCCGGGGCAGTTCGCCCATCCCCCGCGCGGGCAGGCCGATCCGGCCTCGGGCGAACGAGCGCAGGATCATCGCGAGCACGTGGCTGGAGGTCTCCAGTTCCCGGTCTATGAGCACGCCGGAGAGGAACGGCCGGATCAGCTCCTCGATGATGGCGTCGGAGAGCCCGGCCCGGTGCAGCGCCGCTTCGCTGGTGGTCTCCGGGGCGGTGAGCAGTCGGTTCTTCGGCAGGGTGGCGCAGCCGGTGGCCAGGGCGGCGAAGCGCACCCGGTCGAGCAGCGAGCCGACGCCGGCCAGCGCGGTGCGGGGCGCGCCGGTGGGCTCGCGCAGCGGATGGACCAGCCGGTCGAGCCGGTCGCCGCGGCGTACCAGCACGCCGGAGGTGAACCAGCGCAGGTCGAGGGTGTCGACGTCGAGCAGGGTGCCGAGGCGCGGGTAGGCCGTGTTGAGCACCTGGAACCCGCGGTCGAGCAGGTAGCCGTCGACGGCGTCGGTGGCGACCCGGCCGCCGAGCCGGTCGCCGGCCTCCAGCAGCCGCCAGGGCACGCCGGCGCGGTGCAGCCGCCGGGCGGCGGCCAGCCCGGCCAGGCCGCCACCGACGATGACGACGTCCGTCTCAGCGAGCATCGCCGACCTCCGTCGGGGTCCGGGCCGTCCGCGCCAGCCGGCTGGGCCACCAGATCTTCGGCCCGATGTCGTACGACAGCGCGGGCACCAGCAGTGAGCGGACGACGATGGTGTCCAGGAGCACGCCCACGGCGACCGCCACGCCGAGCTCGACCAGCACCACCAGAGGGAGTACGGCGAGCGCGGAGAAGGTCGCGGCGAGCACGACGCCGGCGGAGGTGATCACGCCGCCGGTGACGGCGAGGCCGGTCAGCACGCCCGCCCGGGTGCCCCGCCGGACGGATTCCTCGCGGACCCGGCTCATCAGGAAGATGTTGTAGTCGATGCCGAGGGCGACGAGGAAGACGAAGGCGAAGAGCGGGAAGGACTGGTCGACCCCGGGGAAGTCGAAGACGTACCTGAAGATCAGCGCGCAGAGGCCGAGCGTGGCGAGGAACGACAGCACCACGGTCGCGATGAGCAGCACCGGGGCGAGCAGCGCGCGCAGCAGCAGGGCCAGGATGACGGCGATCACCACCAGCACCACCGGGATGATCACGTTGCGGTCGCGGGTGGACGCGGCGGCGGTGTCCACGTTGATCGCGGTGAATCCGCCGACCACCGAGTCGGAGCCGGGCACCTCGTGCACCGCCTTGCGGAGGTCCCGGACGGCCTGCTCCGCGCCGTCGCTGTCCGGCGGGTCGGCCAGGGTGGCCTCCAGCTGCACCCGGCCGTCGACCACCTTGGGTGGCGCGTTCGGGTCCGGTGGTCCGGTCTGGCCGCCGGCGGTGACGGGGCGGACGGCGGCCACCCCGGGCACGCCCTGGGCCACCTGGGCGACCTGCTGGGCGGTCCGCTGGTTGGCGAAGATGGTGGCCGGGCTGCCGGTGCCGGCCGGGTAGTGCCGGGCGATCACCTCCTGCCCGGCCACCGATTCGGTGCGTTCGGTGAACAGGTCGGACTGGCCGAGGGTGGTGGCGCCGAGCTGGGTCAGGCCGAGGGTGAGCGCGGCCAGCGCGACGGCGGTGACCACCCAGACCGGCCGGGCCCGGCGGGCCACGAAGCCGGCGACCCGGCTCCAGATGCCGTGTTCGGTCCGCGGGTCGGCCCGGTCCAGTTCCGGCCGGCGCGGCCAGAACGCCCACCGGCCGCCGAGCAGCAGCAGCGCGGGCAGGAAGGTGAGCATCACCAGCAGGGTGGCGGCGATGCCGACGGCGGAGACGGGGCCGAGGGCGCGGTTGGAGTTGAGGCTGGACAGCAGCAGGCAGAGCAGGCTGACGATGACGGTCGCGCCGGAGGCGATGATGGCCGGCGCAGCTCCCCGCCAGGCCGTCTTCATGGCGTCCCAGGGGCGCTCGTGGCGGTGCAGTTCCTCCCGGTAGCGGGCGATCAGCAGCAGCGCGTAGTCGGTGCCGGCGCCGAAGACGAGCACGGTGAGGATGCCCTGCGCCTGCCCGTTCAGCTTGATCACATCCTGCTCGGCGAGGTGGTAGATGAAGACCGACGCGAGCGCGTACGACATGCCGGCGGCGAGCAGCGGGAAGATCCACAGCACCGGGCTGCGGTAGACGACCAGCAGGATGACCAGCACCACCACCAGGGTGACCAGCAGAAGCGGCCCGTCGATCGCGCCGAACACCTCGATCAGATCGGCGAGCAGGCCGGCCGGACCGGCGACGTCCACGGTGAGGCCGTCCCGGTCGGCTCCGGCGATGGCCCGCAGCTCGTCGACCACCTCGCCGACCTGCTCGCCCTCGGCGTCGTCGATCGGTACGACCACCTGCAACGCCTGGCCGTCCTGGCTGGGGACGGGGGGCGACACCGGCCCGATCACCCCCGGGACGCCGGCGAACCGGGCGGCGTCGGCGGCGGCCCGCTGCCGGTCCGCGTCGGTGGTGCCGGCGGTGCGTTCGTAGACCACCAGCGCGGGGATGGCCTGCCGCTCCACGAAGCCGGCGGCCAGCTCCTGGGCCCGGGTCGCCTCGGCGTCGGTGGGCAGGAAGGAGGCGTTGTCGTTGGTCGCGACCTCGCCGAGCTTGCCGGAGTACGGTCCGGCGACGCCGCCGATCACCAGCCAGCCCACCACCACCGCCACCGCGATCAGCGTGGCGGTGCCACGGCCCCGTCTTCCGGCCATCTCCACCCACCCTTGAATCGACGCACCAATCGACGCAGCGGGAGTCTAAGTCGACATCGACCATCCTGCCGCCCGAGGGCGCCCGACGTGACGGAAACCGCCCACCGCACGCCCCGCCCGAGCCGGCCGCCCGGCGGGCCCGACCCCGCTTTGCGGCGTGTCGGGGTGTCGCGCGGGAGGGATGGCCCGACACGCCGCAAACCGGGTCCTCAGGGCCCGACCGCCTTACTGCGGCGGCAGGGCTCCAGCTTGGCGGCGGACCCGACCACGATCGGCGACCGGGGTCGTGATGCGACTACGACATCAGGTCCAGAGCGAGGCGGGACGGCCCGCGCGACAGGCGACCGCGTCCGAGATGAAGCGAAGCCGGCTGGCCCGGACGGGCGACGGCGTCCGAGGCGCAGGGCCGCGGTCCGAGGGTGAGGGTCGGCGGCGCAGGGACGGACCATCCGTGGCGGGCGACCGGACGGAGGAACCAGAAACGCCCGCCGGCGGGGCCGACGGGCGTTGGGTGGAACTGAAGCTCCCCCGTTTGGACTCGAACCAAAAACCTGCCGGTTAACAGCCGGCTGCTCTGCCAATTGAGCTACGGGGGACCGCTCGTCTCCGCGCTCCGGATCTCTCCGGCGCTCGGCGACGGCACAAGAGTACAGGATTCCCGGGGGGTCTGGTCCAGGGGGTTACCTCCACCGACCCGCGATGCCCAGCACCGCGACCGGAAGGAATAAAAGTGGACAAATCGTCATCACGGCACAAGCAGGCATGAGCGCGGAGCAGGATGGGTAGTTAGCTGCCGACAGAGGACTAGGGCGCGACATGGTCGGTCCCGACCGGATCTCCGGGCGGGAACGGCGGAGCGTCAGGTACGAAAGGAGCCGCCATGCGCGGAAAGATCATGTTCCTTGGCGGGCTGGCTGCGGGCTTCGTCCTGGGCGCCCGTGCCGGCCGGGAGAAGTACGAGGAGTTGGTCGTCAAGGGCCGCAAGGTGCTCGACCACCCGACCGTCCAGGAGGCGGCGGGCGTCGCACAGGCCCAGGCGACCCGGCTCTACAGCGAGGGCAAGGACAAGCTCGGCCAGTCCAAGCTGGGCGAGAAGCTCGGCACCGGCAACGGCAACAAGCAGGAGCTGACCGCGGCGGACGACGCCTTCGCGGGCACGCCGGCCACCATCGGCGCGAAGTCGGGCGGCAGCTCGTCCAGCTCCTCCACCTCGTCGTCGGCCACCGCCCCGCGGCCCAAGCCGTCGGGCACCGGCACCAACGCCAGCACCCTCTGAGCGCACCTTCCAGCGGGCCGGTCGTCATCCGACGACCGGCCCGCTGGCGCGTGGGGCGGAAGAAGGCGCAGGTCAGGCCCGGCCCGCACCGCCGGTGCCACTTTTGGCGATTTGAAGCAAAAGTTCGCACCGAACCTCGGAAACTTCTGCTCTCAAACTCTTCTCTTTGGTCCCAGACGCAAATATCGTCCAGCGTAGAACCTGGCCAGGCTCTTGGTACTCGAAGCGACCTCCTCAGCGACGGCGCTGAGGCGGACCCGCCCGACCAGAGCGAGGTTCGATGCGCAGACCGACCGGCCGAAGAGCCACCACCTACCTCAGCCTTCTCACCCTCGTCGGCGCGACCCTCGTCGCGACCGCACCACCGCGGCCGACACCGGCGCTCGCCGCCCCGGCGCCCGCCAGCAACGGCATCGACTACAAGGTCCTCGTCTTCACCCGGTCCGCAGACGGCAGCCACGCGGCCACCGCCGCCGGAGTCGACGCCATCCGGCAGCTCGGCAACGACCGGCGGTTCACCGTCGAGGTGACCGACGACGCCCGCAAGTTCGACGAGCCGCATCTCAAACAGTTCCGCGCCGTGGTGTTCCTGAACACCGCCGGCGACATCCTCACCGACGGCCAGCAGGCCGCCTTCGAGCAGTACTACCGCGACGGCGGTGGCTTCGTCGGCGTCCACTCGGCCATCGAGGCCGAGCCCGGTTGGTCCTTCCTGGACAACGTCCTGGGCACGCGGGCGACGGGCGCCGCCACGGCGTCGGGCCCGGCCACCGTCACCGTCGCCGACCGGGTGCACCCCGCCTCCGAGCGGCTGCCGGAACGGTGGCGGCACACCGACCGCTGGTACAACTTCGCCGCCAACGTCCGGGGCGTGTCGCACGTGCTGGCGACGGTGGACGAGAAGACGTACGCCGGCGGGTCGATGGGCTTCGACCACCCGGTCACCTGGTGCAAGGACCACCAGGGCGGTCGCTCCTTCTACACCGGACTCGGCGCGACGCCGGAGAGCTTCGGCAGCAGCGACCTGCGCGCCCACCTCGGCGGGGCGATCCAGTGGGCGGCCGGCGTGACCGACGGCGACTGCGGCGCGACCGTGCTGGCCAACTACCAGATGACGGTGATCGGGGCCCAGCCCAACGTCAACGAGCCGATCGGCTTCGACGTGCTCCCCGACGGCCGGGTGATCCAGACCGACCGCCGCGGTGGCGTACGCCTGCACGACCCGGAGAGCAACGAGACCACCGTGCTGGCCCAGATCCCGGCCTACACCCACAGCGAGGACGGGATGTACGGCCCGGCGGTCGACCGGGACTTCGCCACCAACCGGTGGGTCTACCTGTACTACGCGCCCCCGCTGGACACCCCCGCCGGAAGCGCGCCGACCACCAGCACCGACCCGGCCACCTGGGACCGGTGGAAGGGATACTTCCAGCTGTCCCGGTACAAGTTCGTCGACGGTGAGACACCCTCGCTCGACCTCGCCTCCGAGCAGAAGATCCTCCAGGTGCCGGTGGACCGGGGCGCCTGCTGCCACGTGGCCGGCGACATCGCCTTCGACTCGAAGAACAACCTCTGGCTGGTCACCGGGGACGACACCCCGTCGGGCGCGGGCGGCTCGGGTGGCTTCTCGCCGCACAACGACTCGGTCAGCGCGACCGGCGTGTACCAGGCGCCGTTCGCGGACGCCCGGCGCAGCTCGACCAACACCAACGACCTGCGGGGCAAGGTGCTGCGGATCGCGGTGGGGGCGGACGGCTCGTACACCGTGCCGGCGGGCAACCTCTTCCCGGCCGGCACGGAGCGGACCCGACCGGAGATCTACGCGATGGGGCTGCGGAACCCGTTCCGGATCACCCTCGACAAGAACGACGTCGCGTACGTCACCGACTACTCCCCCGACTCCTCGACGGCCGCGGTCGGCCGAGGGCCGGCGGGCACCGGCCGGATGATGGTGATCGACGAGCCGGCGAACTACGGCTGGCCGATGTGCGTGCAGCCGAACCTGCCGTACGTCGAGATGAACTGGACCACCAGCCCGATCTCCCCGGTCGCGCCCTTCGACTGCGCGGCGCCGAGGAACACCTCCCGGCACAACACCGGCCTGACCGACCTGCCGGCGGTCGAGAAGTCGGAGCTCTGGTACTCGTTCCAGGCGCCGACCCCGTGCCCGGAGTCCTACCTGTCGACACCGACGCAGACCTGCCCGGTGCTCTTCCCCGAACTCGGCACCGGCGGTGTCGGGCCGCACGGGGCCGCCCGCTACGACTTCGACCCGGAGCTGAGGTCGGAGACGAAGTTTCCCGAGTACTACGACGGGGCGGTCTTCTTCGGCGAGTTCACCCGGGACACCCTCAAGGAGGTCCGGCTCGACGCCAAGGGCGACATCCTAAAGATCAACAATGTGCTGAACTGCGGCCAGGCGCCCACCACCGCGACGAAGCCGTTCCTCTGCGACAACCCGATGGACATGCGCTGGGGCGCGGACGGCAACTTCTACCTGCTGACGTACGGCGACGGGTTCTTCAACGTCAACCCGGACGCGGCGATGCTGAAGTTCAGCTACGTCAAGGGGCTGCGGGCGCCGAACGCCGTGCTGACGGCGACGCCCACCAACGGCATCGCGCCGCTGACCGTCGCCTTCTCCAGCGAGGGTTCCAAGGACCCCGACCCGGCGGACTCGATTTCGTTCGCCTGGGACTTCGACGGCAACGGCAGCACCGACTCGGTCGACCCGAACCCGTCGCACACCTACACCACCAACGGGGTCTACACCGCCCGACTGACGGTGACCGACTCCAGCGGCAAGAGCGCGTCGGCGAACACCACCATCACCGTCGGCAACACCGCGCCGACCGTCACGGTCACCACCCCGCTGGAAGGCGGCTTCTTCAGCTGGGGCGACGACATCCCCTGGTCGGTGACGGTCACCGACCCGGAGGACGGGCCGGTCGACTGCGCCAAGGTCGAGGTGACCTTCGTCCTCGGGCACGACCAGCACGGCCACGGCGAGGCCAACCAGTTCGGCTGCTCCGGGGTGCTGCCGACCGACCCGGACGACGCCTCCCACGGCGGCTACATCTACGGCGTGGTCAGCGCGTCCTACACCGACGGCGGCGCCAACGGCCAACCGGCGCTGACCACCGTCGACCAGCAGATCATCCAGGCCAAACGGCAGGAGGTCGAGTTCGCCACCAGCGAATCCGGCACCACCGTCGGCACCAGCGCCGACACCGGCGGCGGGCAGCAGCGCGGCAGCCTCGACCCGGGCGACTGGATCGCGGTCAACAACACCGTCAACCTGCACGACATGCAGTCGGTCACGCTGCGTACCTCGGGCGGCAGCGCGGCCACCGCCGGGCAGCCCCGGTTCGGCGTCGAACTCCGGCTCGACTCCCCCACCGGTCCGCTGCTGACCACCGCCACGGTCAACGCGACCACCGGCAACAACGCCTTCACCAGCACCACCGTGCCGATCACCGACCCGGGCGGCACACACCGGCTCTACCTCGTGTTCAAGACCGTTCCCGGCGGCCCGACCAGTGGTTTCGGCAACCTCAACTGGGTCGAGTTCGCCGGCCGGGGCATCGGCGTCGCGCCCTAGCGGCCGCCGTGGCCGGGGCCGCCGCCCGGCGGCCCCGGCCCGAACTTCCCGTCACCAGCACCGAGAAGGGCAGCAGCAGATGAACGACAGACAGCACGGAATGAGTCGTCGTCGGATCCTCGGCGCCTTCGCCGGCGTCGCCGGCGCGGCCGCCGTCGGGGCCGCCGGCTGGGCACCCGCCGCCGGAGCCGCCGGCAACGGACTGCTCGTGCCGACCGGCAAGCGCGGCATCATCCTCTACAGCGTCCGGGACCGCATCGGCGCGGCGCCGGACGCCACCGGGGTGCCGTACGGCTTCGAGCGGGTGCTCGCCCGGCTCGCCGAGATCGGCTACAAGGAGGTCGAGTTCGCCGGCTACAACCAGCACGTCTCGATCCTGGGCCGGCAGATCACCGCGGCCGAGATCCGCAAGATCCTCGACGACAACGGGCTGCGGGCCAACGGCTCGCACGCCTCCATCCCGAGCACCATCAACCCGACCACCCTCGCCGCCTTCGAGCAGCAGCTCGACATCGCCGAGACACTGGGCATGACCCACATCGGCACCGGCAACGACCCCACCGGCAGCAACTACAAGGCCGACTGGGACGCGGCGGCGGACCGGTGGAACACCCTCGGCCAGCTGGCCGCCGCCCGTGGGCTCAAGCTCTACACGCACAACCACGACGCGGCGTACAACTTCCTGCTCGACAGCGGGCCGCTGGACGCGCTGGGCCGGCCCACCCGGTCCTCCGGGGTGCGCAAGCTGGAGTACTTCATCGGGCTCACCGACCCGGAGTACGTCTGGTTCGAGATGGACATCTACTGGGCGCACGTGGCCCAGCACCGGTTCCGCAGCTACACCGACCCGGACGGGGTGACGCGGACCGACGTCTTCGACCCGCTGGCCACGGTGGCGGCCCAGCCGATCCGGTTCCCGCTGTTCCACGCCAAGGACGGCGCGTTCAACCCGAACACCACCAGCGGGTACGACATGGTGCCGCTCGGCCAGGGCGACATCGACTACGGCACCTTCTTCGCCAACATGGGTGCCAAGGGCTACCACAACCCGATGTGGGAGCAGGACAACGCGCCCGGCGGCAGCGCCGACCCGGGCCGCTCACTGCGCTACGCCGAGGTGAGCTACCAGCACATGTCGGGTCTGCGGGGCTGACGGACCCGAGGTGTCGATCGAGTGGCCGCACCCGGATCGCCGGGTGCGGCCACTCGCGCCATCGGCCGTAACACCGCCGTGGCAGACTCCGGCCGGAGGAGGTGGTGGCGATGGTTCCCGTCCGACCGGAGAACGCGTACCAGGCACGACTGCTGCGGCTGCTGCGCGACGACGGCCCGCGGTCGCGGGTGGAGCTGGGCGACGCGGTGGGCCTGTCCCGGTCGCGGCTGATCGCGGAGGTGGACCGGCTCGTGGAGCTGGGCCTGGTCGAGACCGCCGGGCCGGCGGCCTCCCGCGGCGGCCGACGGTCGTCGCTGCTCCGCGTCGCCGGCACGGTCCGCTTCGCCGGCGTCGTGATCGGCACGGACCGGCTCACCGTCGCCGTCACCGACGGCGAGCTGAACGTGCTGGCGCAGCTCCGCGAACCGGCGGACGGCCGGTCCGGTCCGGAGCCGGTGGTCGCCCGGGCCGGGGAACTGGTTGGCAAGCTCCAGGCCGAGCTGGGCCTGGAGCAGCTCACCGGGGTCGGGGTCGCCCTGCCGGGGCCGGTCGCCTTCCGGGAGGGCACCCCGCTCGCTCCCGGAGCCCTGCCCGGCTGGCACGGCTTCCCGGTGCGGGACACCCTCGGCGCCGAGCTGGGCTGCCCGACGCTGGTCGACAACGACGCCAACGTGATGGCGCTCGGCGAGCAGCACGCCGGGATCGGCCGCACCTTCGACGACTTCCTGTACGTCAAGCTCGGCAACGCGATCGGCTGCGGCCTGGTGCTGCGCGGCGCGGTGCACCGGGGCGCGACGAGCGGCGCCGGCGACATCGCCCATCTCCGGCTCGACGACGACGGGCCGGGCTGCGGCTGCGGCGAGGCGGGCTGCCTGGAGGCGTACTGCGGGGAGGCGGGCCTGGTCGCCGCGGCGCTGGACGCGGCGCGGTCGGGCCGCTCCCCCGCCCTGGCCGGCCGGCTGGCCGAGGCCGGCACCCTGACCATGGCGGACGTCGCCGGGGCGGCGGCCGGCGGCGACCCGGCGGCGCAGGCCGTGGTGCGGGACGCCGCCCGCCGGCTGGGTCAGGTGCTGGTCGGGCTGGTCAGCTTCGTCAACCCCGGCATCGTGATCATCGGCGGCGCCCCGGACGGTCTCGGGCACACCCTGCTGGCCGAGATCCGGGCTGTGGTCTACCGCCGGTCGGCGCCGCTGACCACCGGGACGATGCCGATCGTCCTGTCCGACCTCGGCGAGCGGGCCGGCGTGGTGGGCGCGGCCCGGTTGATCAGCGAACAGGCCTTCGCCGCCGGCTGACCGCCCCGGGCGACCCGACCGACCCGATGCCGCCCGGCCGAAGCGGGAGGTCGGAGACGGTCGGGCCGCCCGGGCCCGGGCCGGGTCAGTCCTTGCTGCTGAACGCGGCGTCGAAGGCCGCCGTCGGGGCGTCGAAGGCGAGCCGGCGGACGAACTGCAACGCCTCCGGGGCGCCGACCAGCCGGTCCATCCCGGCGTCCTCCCACTCGATGGAGATCGGCCCGGCGTACCCGATGGCGTTCAGCGCCCGGAAGCAGTCCTCCCAGGGCACGTCGCCGTGGCCCGTGGAGACGAAGTCCCAGCCCCGGCGCAGGTCCGCCCAGGGCAGGTGGGAGGAGAGCCGGCCCCGCCGGCCGTCGCCGGTGCGGACCTTCGCGTCCTTGCAGTCGACGTGGTAGATCCGGTCGGCGAACTCCAGGATGAAGTTCACCGGGTCCAGCTCCTGCCAGACGAAGTGCGACGGGTCCCAGTTCAGCCCGAAGGCGGGCCGGTGCCCGATCGCCTCCAGGGTGCGCCGGGTGGTCCAGTAGTCGTAGGCGATCTCGCTGGGGTGCACCTCGTGGGCGAAGCGCACGCCGACGGAGTCGAAGACGTCCAGGATCGGGTTCCACCGGTCGGCGAAGTCCTGGTAGCCGCGCTCGATCATCTCCGGCGGCACCGGCGGGAACATCGCCAGGGTGTGCCAGATGGAGGAGCCGGTGAAGCCGATCACCGTGTCGACGCCGAGCTTCGCCGCCGCCCGGGCGGTGTCCTTCATCTCCTCGGCGGCGCGGCGGCGTACCCCCTCGGGCTCGCCGTCGCCCCAGATCCGGGGCGGCAGGATGCCCTGGTGGCGCTCGTCGATCGGGTGGTCGCAGACCGCCTGGCCGACCAGGTGGTTGGAGATCGCGTGGACCTGGAGGTGGTGCTTGGCCAGGGTCTCCCGCTTGCGCTCGACGTACGAGTCGTCGGCCAGGGCCTTGTCGACCTCGAAGTGGTCGCCCCAGCAGGCGATCTCCAGCCCGTCGTAGCCCCATTCGGAGGCGAGCCGGCACACCTCGTCGAACGGCAGATCGGCCCACTGGCCGGTGAAGAGCGTGATCGGTCGCGCCATCGTCTTTCTCCCCTGTCGTGAGGGGGATTCCTGAACGGGACCGGGGCGAGGGTGGCCGGTGCACGGGCGGCCGCGCCGGTTCGCCGGTGGGTGCGGACGCACCTGGGCCCGACGGGTTGCGCCTCCCGTCGGGTCACCGGCGACCGTACGGTCGCCGCCCCCACTCTAGGACCGCCGGGGCCGGCGCGGAAGAGCCCGCACCGGCCCACGGCGGGCGCTCAGGCGTCGCGGCGGCGCAGCAGCACCACGGCCGCGCCGAGCAGGGCCACCAGCCAGCCGGCGAGAACCGCCAGGCCGGCGCCCGGGGAGAGCAGGTCCGGGTTGGACGAGATCGACATGAACGCCTGCCCGGCGTTCGACGGCAGGTACGGGGAGACGGCGTCGGACCAGCTCTCCGGCAGCAGCGAGATCAGCCCGGGCAGCACCAGCAGCAGCGCCACCACGCTGGTGATCGCCCCGGCGGTGTTGCGCAGCAGCGCGCCGAGCGCCATGCCGAGCACGCCGACCCCGGCCAGGTAACCGGCCGCGCCGAGAACGGCCCGCAGCACCCCGTCGTCGCCGAGGGAGATGCCGTCCGCGCCGAGGATGCCCTGCCCGCCGAGGAAGGTCAGCAGCGCGGTGGGCACCAGCACCGCCAGGGAGACGCCGGCGAGCACCGCCACCTTGGCGCCGAGCACCGGCCAGCGCTTCGGCACCGCGGCGAGCGAGGAGCGGATCATCCCGGTGGAGTACTCCCCCGTCACCAGGAGCACGCCGAGCGTGCCGATGAGCAGCTGCGCCAGGTTCACCCCGCCGAGGCTGGCGCCGAGCGGGTCGAGTGAGGACGGCCCGCCGGGCGGGGTGGGGCTGCCGGGTGTCGGCGGGTTCTCCGCCAGCACGGCGGAGAAGGCCAGACCCAGGCCGGCCAGGACGACCACCGTGGCGGCCAGCATGATCAGCGAGGAGCGCAGCGAGCGGAACTTGATCCACTCGGCGCGTACGACCCGCCACCAGGTGACGCGGGCGTCGGCGGGGACGGACGTGCGGATGAGGGTGGCCGAGGTCATCGGGAGGTCCTTCCGGCGGGGACGGACGGGGCGGCGGTCGGTTCGGCGGCGTACTCGACGGCGTCCCGGGTCATGGTCATGAAGGCCTCCTCCAGGGACGCCTCGGTGGCGGTGAGCTCGTGCAGGGTGAGGCCGGCCGCGGCGGCCCGGTCCCCGATCAGCTCCCGGCTCAGCCCGGTCACCTCCAGCAGTCCCGGCTCGCCACCGGTGACGGTGACGTCCGGGCCGACGAGCAGGTCCCGCAGCGCGCCGGCCTGCGGGGAACGCACCCGGACCGTGCGGCGCGACGCCGCCCGGGTGAAGTCGGCGACGGAGACGTCGGCGAGCAGCCGGCCCCGACCGATCACGATCAGGTGCTCGGCCGTCTGTGCCATCTCGCTCATCAGGTGCGAGGAGACGAAGACCGTCCGTCCCTCGTCGGCGAGCCCCCTGAGCAGTTCGCGGATCCACCGGATGCCCTCCGGGTCGAGGCCGTTGACCGGCTCGTCGAGCATCACCGTCCCCGGATCGCCGAGCAGCGCGGCGGCGATGCCGAGCCGCTGGCCCATGCCGAGGGAGAAGCCGCCGGCCCGCTTGCCGGCCGCCTCGTGCAGGCCCACCAGGTCGATCACCTCGTCGACCCGCCGGCGGCCGATGCCGGTGGTGGCGGCCATGGCGAGCAGGTGGTTGCGGGCCGACCGGCCGGTGTGCACCGCCCTCGCCTCCAGCAGCGCGCCGATCTCCCGCAGCGGGGCGGGGTGGTCGGCGTACCGGCGGCCGTTGACGGTCACCGTGCCGGCGGTCGGGGCGTCCAGGCCGAGGATCATCCGCATGGTGGTGGACTTGCCGGCGCCGTTGGGGCCCAGGAAGCCGGTGACGATCCCCGGTTTGACCTGGAAGGTCAGGGAGTCCACGGCGGTCTTGTCGCCGTAGCGCTTGCTCAGGTCGGTCACGTCGATCATGCGACCAACGATCGCCCGCGTACCCGGGCCGTGGCGTCGGCCGGGCGCGGACACCTGCGCCTACCGCGGCTGCGGTAGACCGGCGCCCCGCCTACCGCGCGACCGCCGGCGCCCGCGGGTCCGCGCGGGCCGGGCACCTCAGGGCGCCGGCGGCTCCGCGACCCGCACCAGCCCGCTCTGGTACGCGACCACGACGAGCTGGGCCCGGTCCCGGGCGCCCAGCTTCATCATGGCCCGGTTGACGTGGGTCTTGGCGGTGAGCGGGGAGAGCACCAGCCGTTCGGCGATCTGCTCGTTGGAGAGGCCGGCCGCCACCAGGGTGACCACCTCCCGTTCCCGCTCGGTGAGCACGCGCAGCCGTTCCGGGGTGGCCTGCGGCTCCGGTTGGGACAGGAACCGGGCGATCAGCCCCCGGGTGGCCCGCGGGGAGAGCAGCGCCTCACCGGCCGCCACGACCCGGATGGCCTCGATCAGCTCGGCCGGCTCCACCCCCTTGCCGAGGAAGCCGCTCGCCCCGGCGCGCAGCGCCTGGAAGACGTACTCGTCGACCTCGAAGGTGGTCAGGATCAGCACCCGCACGCCGGCCAGGTCGTCGTCGCCGGTGATCTCCCGAGTGGCGGCCAGACCGTCCAGCTCAGGCATCCGGATGTCCATCAGCACCACGTCGGCGCGGGTGCTCCGGGCCAGGTCGACCGCTTCCCGACCGGTGGCCGCCTCGCCGACCACGGTCAGGTCGGGGGCGGAGTCGACCAGCACCCGGAACCCGGCCCGGATCAGCCTCTGGTCGTCGGCCAGCAGCACCCGGATGGTCATCGGGCCTCCTCCTCGGGCGCGGGCAGCTCGGCGCGGACCAGCCAGCCGCCGCCGGGGCGCGGACCGGCGGCGAAGGCGCCGCCGACCGCCTCGGCCCGTTCCCGCATCCCGAGCAGCCCGAGCCCGGCGCCGGAACCCGCGATGTCCTCGCGCGGCGCGGCGGTGGACGGGTCGGCGACGGCGCCGTCGGGCCGGGGCGGGCCGTGGTCGCGTACCTCGACGGTGACGCCGTGGGGGTCGAAGCGCAGGCGGACCGCGACGGCCGCGCCGGGGGCGTGCCTGTGGGCGTTGGTCAGCGACTCCTGGATGATCCGGTAGGCCGCGACGTCGACCGCGGTGGGCAGCGGCCGGGGCTGGCCGGCGACGGTCCAGCGCACCGGCTGGCCGGCGCTGAAGCCCTCCACCAGGGCGTCGAGCCGGTTCAGGCTGGGCGCCGGTTCGGTGGGCGCGTCGGTCTCCTCGGCCCGGCGCAGCACCCCCAGCAGGGTGGCCAGCTCGTCGAGGACCGCCCGGGCGGCCGACCGGACGTGCCCGAGCGCCTCCTCGGCCGCGTCGGGCTGCCCGCGCAGCAGGTGCCCGGCCACCCCGGCCTGCACGTTGATCAGCGCGATCTGGTGGGCCACCACGTCGTGCAGCTCCCGCGCGATGCGCAGCCGTTCCTCGGCGACCCGGCGCAGCGCCTCCTCCTCGCGGGTCTGCTCGGCGCGGCGGGCCCGCTCCTCCAGCACCGCCACGTAGGCGCGGCGGCTGCGCACCGCGTCCCCGACGGCCACCGCGACGCCGAACCAGAGCAGCAGCACCACGACCGCCGGGTCGAGCCAGGCCACCCCGAGGGTGGCGACCGCCGCCGCGCCGACCGCGAGGGCGCTGACCACGCCGGCCACGGTGGCGGTGCGCCGGTCGGTGCGGGTGGCGACGGTGTACGCGGCGATGGCGACGGTGATCACGAACGGCCCCCGCGCGTGGCCGGAGAGCTGCGCGAGCACCACCGCGACGGTGGTCACCCCGAGCACCGGCAGCGGATAGCGGCGACGCAGCGCCAGCGCGCCGCAGCCGATGACGGCCAGCAGCAGCGCGGCGAGGGTGAGCGGGGCGCGGGGCGGCCCGCCCGGCGGTTCGACCGGCAGCAGGCTGGTCGCCAGCAGCGCGGCGGCCAGCAGCGCGTCGGCCCCCGTCGGGTGTGCCCGCGCCACCCGACGCCAGTCCGCGAGGTGCCCCATGCGGCCAAGGTACGGCAGCCGGCCGGCGTCGGACCTGGCACGTCGGACCGCCGCGCGCCGCGGCCGGGCTCGATCGGACCCGGCCGGAGCGGCACGGACCGCGGGGCCCCCGCCGTGGCAGGGGCCCCGCGATCGGGTGCTCATGTCGGGTCAGGTCAGGGCAGGGTCCACTTCTGGTTGGCGCCGGTGTGGCAGGTCCACAGGTGCACGGCGGTGCCGTCGGCGGAGTTGTTGCCCGAGACGTCGAGGCACTTGCCCGACTGCGGGTTCTTCAGCGTGCCGTCGGCCTGGGCGGACCAGTTCTGTGCCCCCGAGCCGTTGCACGTCCAGAGCTGGATCTTCGTGCCGTCGGCCGAGCCGCCGCCGGAGACGTCCAGGCACTTGCCCAGCGCCTTGACGGTGCTGTTCGGAGTCACCGTCCAGGTCTGCGCCGTGCTGCCGTTGCAGGTGTAGATCTGGATCTGGGTGCCGTCGGCGGTGCCGCTGCTGCGCACGTCCAGGCACTTGCCGGCCAGGCCCTTGATCGGGCCGGTCCCGCCGGTGCCGGACCCCTTCACCAGGGTGAAGTCGTCCACGTCGAAGAGCCCGCTACCCGAGCCGGTGAAGGTCAGGTAGAGGTTCTGCGTGCCGGACGGCACCCCGCTGAGGTTCGTCGTCACGTCGGCGTAGGTGGTCCAGCTACCGGTGTTCGGCACCGCGACCGAGCCGAGCACCGTGCCGGTGGTGGAGCCGGTACGCACCTGGATGGTGCCGCCCGCTCCGCCGGAGACCACCCGGGCCTTGAACGAGGCCACCCCGGTCAGGTCCACCCCGTTGTACGCGGCCCAGTCGCCCGGGTCGATGTAGCCGAGGGTCTGCCCACCGTTGGCGCCGGCCTTGGTGAACGGCTGGACCCCGCTGGCCGAGCTGAACGACTCGGCCTGGACGGTGGTGTTCCCGCCCGGAGTGGAGCCCAATTCCTTGATCCGGATGTTGCGGAACGACACGTCGTCGCCGTTGCCGTGGTTCTGGATGCCGATGTGGCCGGCGAGCGAACGGGCCGGGTTGGTGTTGGTGAAGTCGTTGATCTTCACCCCGTTGAGGAAGATCTGGAGGCGCTCCCCCTCGACGAGCAGCTCGTAGGTGTTCCACTCCCCCGGCGGGTTCAGCGCCGCGTCCCGCGCGGCTATGTCGGCGGACTTGAAGGTGTAGACGGCGCCGGTGGTGCGGTCGGCGGCGTCGGTGGCGTCGATCTGCACCTCGTAGCCGTTGTTGACCGCCGAGTACGGGTCGCTCGACGGCGGGAAGCCGATGAAGACACCCGAGTTGTCGTCCCCGGCGAGCTTCCAGTCCAGCTTCAGCGAGTAGTTGGTGAACTCCTTCGCGCTGTACCAGAGCATGCCCAGCCCGCCGACGGAGGTCAGCGTGGCGTCGGCGTTGGTGAAGCTGCCCGGCCCGGCCTGCGACCAGCCGGTGGTGGAGCCGTTGTAGAGCGCGGTGTAGCCGGTCTCCGCGCGGCAGTCGGCCTTGGTGCGGCCGGCCGCGTACCGGATGCCGCCGAGCAGGTGGGCCCGGAACGCCGCCTCCGAGTACGACGCCTGGGTGTGGCCGCCGCCGGTGTAGAAGGCCCGGCCACCGCTGTAGGTCTTGCACCAGGCGTGCGGGTGGTCGGCGCCCATCGAGCCGCCCGAGTAGGACGACTCGTCGAGGGTGGCCAGTACCCGGGCCGTGGACCGGGCGTTGGTGGTGTAGTTGTACCACTCGTCGGTGCGGGTCCAGGTCTGCGGCAGGTGGGCGGTGGCCGCGTGCGCCCGGTTCTCCACCTTGACGTTCGCCTGCTGGATGGCCGGGTGCGAGGCGAAGTACGCCCCGACCAGGTTGCCGTAGAACGACCAGTTGTACTCGGTGTCGGCGGCGGAGTGCACGCCGACGAAGCCGCCGCCGGAGCCGATGTACGACTCGAAGGCGGTCTGCTGGGTGGCGTTGAGCACGTCGCCGGTGGTGTTGAGGAAGACGACCGCCTCGTACTGGGCCAGGTTGCCGGTGGTGAAGGCGGCGGCGTCCTCGGTGGCGGTGACGGTGAAGCTGTTCGCCGCCCCCAGGTCACGGATGGCCTGGGTGCCGACCGCGATGGAGTCGTGGCGGAACCCGGCGGTCTTGGAGAAGACCAGCAAGTCGTACGGGGCGTCGGCGGCGGACGCCGGGCTGGCCGGGATGGTGCAGGCGACGGCGGCGAGGACGGCGGTGGCCGCGCCGAGGACGGGTCGGAGGAGTCTGCGCATGTCGCTCTCCTGACTGGTGCTGCCGGCGGAGGGCCGCGGGCTGCGGGGGTTGCGGACTGTCGAGCTGAGCGGGGTTGATCGGGGCCCCCGGCGCGGCGCGAGGCGTGGACCGGGGGCCCCGGGCGTGGTTAGGGCAGGGTCCACTTCTGGTTGGCGCCGGTGTGGCAGGTCCACAGGTGCACGGCGGTGCCGTCGGCGGAGTTGTTGCCCGAGACGTCGAGGCACTTGCCCGACTGCGGGTTCTTCAGCGTGCCGTCGGCCTGGGCGGACCAGTTCTGTGCCCCCGAGCCGTTGCACGTCCAGAGCTGGATCTTCGTGCCGTCGGCCGAGCCGCCGCCGGAGACGTCCAGGCACTTGCCCAGCGCCTTGACGGTGCTGTTCGGGGTCACCGTCCAGGTCTGCGCCGTGGAGCCGTTGCAGGTGTAGATCTGGATCTGGGTGCCGTCGGCGGTCGCCGCGTTGCGTACGTCGAGGCACTTGCCGGCGAGCCCGACGACCGGACCGGTCCCGCCGCCGCCGGCGCCCGTGGTGAACGTGAACGAGTCCAGGTCGAAGAGCGCACCGGCGCCGCCGGCGAAGGTCAGGTACAGCGTGGTGGTGCCGGCCGGCGGGCTGGAGATGGTGCCGGTGACGTTCTGGAAGGTCTCCCAGGAGCCGGTGACCGGCACGGTGGCCGAGCCGAGCACGGTGCCGGTGGCCGAGCCGGCCCGCACCTGGAGGGTGCCGCCGGCGCCGCCGGAGGAGACCCGGGCGCTGAAGGAGGTCACGTTGTTGATTCTGTACGGCTCGAACGCGATCCAGTCCCCGTTGTCGATGCTGCCGACGGTCTTGCCGCCCTCCGCCGTCGCCTTGCTGTACTGGGCGATGCCCGAGGAGGTCTTGTAGTGCTCCGCCTGCCGCTTCTTCGGCTGGAGGGTGTGCTGCTTGTGGGTGGTCAGCCCGCCCGCGTCGGTGTACTCGGCGTCGAAGATCGCGAAGATGTTCGCCGCGTCGTCGTGCTCACCGTCGACCGGGATGGTGATCGAGCCGGAGCAGCCGGTCTTCGAGGTGATCTGGTGACCGTGGCTGTCGTGGCCCAGCACGTAGGTCATCTTGACCTTGGTGCAGTCGATGGTGCCGTCCTCCGGGTCGGTCACCGTGATGCTGAACGGCACGGTGTCGCCGTAGTTGAACAACTGGCCGTTGCCGGGGCTGGTGATGGTGACCGTGGGGGCGGTGTTGCCGACCCCGATGGTCACGTTGGCGGTGCCGGTCGCGCCCTGCGGGTCGGTCACGGTCAGGGTGACCGTGTAGGTGCCGTTGCTGTTGAAGGTCTTGGTCGGGTTCGCCGCGGTGGAGCTGGTCCCGTCGCCGAAGTTCCACGAGTAGGTCAGCGTGCCACCCTCCGGGTCGGAGGAGCCCGACGAGGAGAACGCCACGGTCAGCGGGGCCGCGCCGGAGGTCTTGTCCGCCGTGGCGACCGCGGTCGGCGCGGCGTTGCCGCCGGCGATGTAGTCGTAGCGGTAGAGCGCCGAGTTGGCGTCGCCGTTGAAGTAGCCGGTGCCGTAGTCCAGGACGTAGAGGGCGCCGTCCGGCCCGAACGCCATGTCCATGACCTGCTTGCCGTTCCACGGGAAGTTCTCGATCGCGCCCGGCGAGCCGTCGCTGTTGACGTGGATCGGCTTGACCCAGCCCCGGCCCAGCTCACCGGCGAAGAACTGCCCGTCGAAGCCCTGCGGGAACTTGGTGGTGGAGGTCGACGAGGAGTTGTACCGGTAGACCGGGCCGGCCATCGGCGACTCGGAGCCGCCACCGAACTCCGGCGGGCTGCCGGCGTCGCCGGCGTACCGGATCCAGGCGGCCTTGGCGCCCGGGAGGGTGGTCAGGCCGGTGTTGCGGAACGAGTTGTTGGTCGGCCCGCCGGTGCAGTTGTACTTGGCCCCGGCCGAGTTGTTGGCGAAGTCCCACTCCGCGTACGTCTCGTTGGCGGTGTTGGTGCCGGTGCAGTACGGCCAGCCGTAGTTGCCCGGACCGGTGACCCGGTTGAACTCGACCTGGCCGCTCGGGCCGCGGCTGCTGGTGGTGCCGGCGTCCGGGCCGTAGTCGCCGACGTAGACGATGCCGGTGGCCTTGTCGACGCTCATCCGGAACGGGTTGCGGAAGCCCATCGCGTAGATCTCGGGACGGGTCTTCGGGTCGGAGTCGACGAACATGTTGCCCGACGGGATCGAGTACGTGCCGTTGGCGTTCACCTTGATCCGCAGGATCTTGCCGCGCAGGTCGTTGGTGTTGGCCGAGGAGCGCTGGGCGTCGTACGCCGGGTTGCGGTTGGTGCGCTCGTCGATCGGGGCGTAGCCGGAGGAGTCGAAGGGGTTGGTGTCGTCGCCGGTGGAGAGGTAGAGGTTGCCGGCGGCGTCGAAGTCGATGTCCCCGCCGACGTGGCAGCAGATGCCCCGGTCGGCCGGTACGTCGAGGATGTCGACCTTGCTGCCCGTGTTGAGGGTGAAGTCGCTGTTCAGGGTGTAGCGGGAGAGCCGGTTGACGCCCTGCCAGGCGGAGAAGTCGCTGCCGGTGGACGGCGCGTCGCCGGACGGGGTGGACAGCGGCGGCGCGTAGTAGAGGTAGACGTGCCGGTTGGTGGCGAAGTTCGGGTCCACCCCGACGCCCTGGAGCCCCTCCTCGTCGTGGGTGTAGACCGAGAGGGTGCCGATCACCGAGGTGGTGCCGCTGGCGTCGGTACGACGCACCGTGCCGTTGCGGGCGGTGTGCAGGACCGAGCGGTCCGGCAGCACCGCGATGGTCATGGGCTCGCCGACCTCGGCGGCGCCCTTGGCGAGCGTGACCTGCTGGAAGTCGGTGCCGACGATGGGGTGGGCCTGGGCCGGCGTGGGTCCGCCGAGGGCGGCCGGACCGGCCAGGCCGATCGTGCCGGCGGCCGCCACCAGGAGCAGGGCCGATGCGCCGGAGAACCATCGTCGGGAGCGGTGGGTGGTGTGGTCCTGTGTGGACATTGACTGTCCCTTCCTGACGGTGACTGCCAGGCGGGGCGCGCGCCGTCGCGCCGGATGCCGTGTAGGGGGGTTGCGGCAGGGCCGCCCGGGTGCCGCCCGGCCGGCCGTGACCTCCGGCCCGGGGCGGGGGCCGCGCACCGAAGGTCACCAGTCGATGGGTTACCGCGCCGCCGGTTCACCTCGACGAAACATGTTCGTGATGGCACGAACATTAAGGCGGATCGATTTGGCTGTCCATACCTTCTGCCGAACCCGTCCGAACTTTCGTTCATCCAGTTGAAAGTGGGCGGACACGCCAACGGAAGCGCCCTGCTCCCCGGGGGTGCCGCCCGATGTCAGCTCCGGCGGCGCACCGCCTGGTCGGCCAGGCCGGCCAGCGCCGTCCGGGCCGGCTCCCCCAGCGGCGCCCGGTCCAGGGCGGTCCGGGCGGCCTCGGCACGGACCTGGATCAGCTGTTCGATCCGGTCCCGGGCCCCCGTCGCCTCGATGATCGTCCGCAGCTCGGCGGCGCCGCTCTCGTCCAGGTCGGGGTTGCCGTGCAGGTCACGCAGCCGGGCGGTCTGCGCCCGGTCCGCGGCGTCCCGGGCCAGCGCCATCATCACCGTCGGCTTGCCCTCCCGCAGGTCGTCCAGCGCCGACTTGCCGGTCACCGCCGGATCACCGAAGACGCCCAGCACGTCGTCGCGCAGCTGGAACGCGTCGCCGAGCGGGTCACCGAAGTCGGTGAGCGCGGCGATCAGCTCCGGCTCCGCGCCCGCCAGCGCCGCGCCGATCTGCAACGGCCGGGTCACCGTGTACCGGGCCGCCTTCATCCGGATCACGGTGAGCGCGCTGGCCACCGAGCCGTCGCCGACCCCGGACACCAGGTCCAGGTACTCCCCGGCGATCACCTCGGTGCGCATCCGGGCGAAGACCGCGTACCCCCGGCAGACCTGGGCGGTGCTCAGCCCGCACTCGTGGAACATCTGGTCCGACCAGGCGGCGCAGAGGTCACCGCAGAGCAGCGCGGTGTTGCGCCCGTACGCCTCCGGGTCGCCCCGCCAGGCCGAGCGGGTGTGCAGGTCGGCGAAGAGCCGGTGCACCGACGGGGCGCCCCGGCGGCGGTCGCTGCCGTCGAGGATGTCGTCGTGGATCAGCGCGAACGCGTGGAACAGCTCCAGCGCCGCCGCGGCCACCACGATCGGCCGGTCGTCCCCGCCACCCGCGCCGCGCCAGCCCCAGTAGCAGAAGAGGGGACGCAGCCGCTTCCCGCCGGCCAGCACGAACCGGTGCAGGGCCGCGAAGATGCCCCGCGGCGCGCCGTCCGGCCAGTCCGGCCCCTGCCGGTCCAGGAAGGCCGCCAGCTCGGCGTCGAAGCGGTCCCGCAGCCCGCTCACGTCGCTCGGGGCCGCGGTGACGGTCACTTTCCCTCCCCGGGCCGTCCGGCCGGCGGGGTGGACCCGTCCGGCGCCAGCCCGGCCAGCTCCAGCAGCAGGCCCTTCACCTCCGTCGCCGCGATCCGGTCCCGGTCGGCGGCCGGGTCGGAGCAGAGCAGCACCGGGGCGTCCGCCGGGTCGGCGGGGAGCCGCCCGTGCGACCCCCGGACCGCCCGGGCGCCGGCGTCCAGCCCCACCACGCTCATCAGGTAGCGCATGCCGAGCTTCTTGCGGGCCAGCGCCACCGCCGCCCGGCGCTTCGCCGCCGCCGGCCCGGCCGGGTCGAAGAGCAGCTCAGCGGGGTCGTAACCCGGCTTCCGGTGAATGTCCACGTTGCGGGCGAAGTCCGGGGCGCGGTCGTCGTCCAGCCAGTAGTAGTACGTGAACCAGGCGTCCGGCTCGGCCACCAGCACCAGCTCACCGGCGCGCGGATGGTCCAGCCCGGCCGCCGCCTTGCCGTCGGCGTCCAGCACCTCGGCCACCCCCGGCAGCGCCGCGCAGAGCTTCGCCACCGCCGGCACGTCGGCCGGGTCGCGGACGTAGACGTGGGCCACCTGGTGGTCGGCGACCGCGAAGGCGCGCGACGTCCACGGGTCCAGGTACTCCATGCCGGCCTGGGTGTAGACCCGCAGCAGCCCCTCGGCGCGCAGCAGCCGGTTGACGTCCACCGGGCGGGAGACGTCGGTGATGCCGTACTCCGACAGCACCACCACCGTCGCGTCGCGCGCCCGGGCGGCGTCCAGCAGCGGCGCGAGCACCGCGTCCAACTCGGCCGCGGCCGCCGCCGCCCGGGGCGAGGACGGGCCGAAGCGTTGCAGGTCGTAGTCCAGGTGCGGGACGTAGACCAGGGTCAGGTCGGGGGCGTGGTCGGCGAGGATCCGCTCGGCGGCCCGGCAGATCCACGCCGACGAGGCCAGCCCGGCGCCCGGCCCCCAGTAGGTGAAGAGCGGGAAGGTGCCCAGCGCGTCGGTCAGCGTGTCGTGCAGCTCCGGCGGATCGGTCCAGCAGTCCGGCTCCTTGCGCCCGTCGGCGTGGTAGACCGGCCGTGGGGTGACCGTCCAGTCGACGTCCGCGCCCATCGCGTACCACCAGCAGACGTTGGCCACCGTCCAGCCCGGCTCGACCCGGCGGGCGGCCTGCCACAGCTTCTCCCCGCCCACCAGCGCGTGGTGCTGCCGCCACAGCAGCACCTCGCCCAGGTCCCGGAAGTACCAGCCGTTGCCGACGATCCCGTGCCCGGACGGCAGCTCCCCGGTGAGGAAGGTCGACTGCACCGAGCAGGTGACGGCGGGCAGCACCGTGCCCAGCTCCGCGGTGAACCCGGTGTCGGCGACCGCGCGCAGCCGGGGCATGTGCGCCAGCAGCCGGGGGGTCAGCCCGACCACGTTCAGCACCACCAGTCGCCGGCTCATCGCCGTACCCCCGCCGGTGCCGGCGCGGGACGGCCCGCCGGCGTGAGGCCCAGGGCGACCAGTTCGTCACGGGCGAACGCCAGCTCGGCGGCGATCCCGGCGGCCAGCTCCGCGTCGCCGCGCGGCCGCCGCGCCGCCGGCAGCACCCCCCAGGTGTACGTCTCGACGTCCAGGTGGTCGCAGCCGGCCACCGGTCCGGCGTAGAGCGCGGCCAGCGCGGCGCGCAGCACCGGCAGGGTCGAGGCCAGCGGTTCCTCGGGCGGGGCGTGCAGCGGCACGTGGTAGTGCACCCGCCACGGTCCGGGTGGCCGCCCGGCCAGGGCGGCGTCCAGGTCGTCGGCGGCGTACGCCGGGTCGGCGGGGTCGGCGGCGTGGGCGCAGCCGGCGGCCCGGGTCTGGTGCAGGAACCGCGGCTCCACCCAGCGCGCCAGCGCGGTCGCGGCGGCGTCCGGGTCGGCGGCCTCCAGGGCGGCGGAGACCTGGACCTTCACCACCGGCAGGGCGGCGGCGCGCAACCGGTCCAGGGCCGCCGTCGGCTCCTCCCAGGCGCAGGCGAGGTGGGCGAGGTCGAGGCAGACCCCGAGCCGGTCGGTGTCCATCCCGGCCAGCAGTGCGGCCGCCTGGTCGGTGCGCTCGACCACGCAGCCCGGCTCCGGCTCGAAGCCGACCCGGACCCGGCGGCCGGTGTCGCGCTCCAGCGCCGCCAGGCCGGCCGCGAGCCGGTCCAGCCGGCGGCGGGCGGCGTCGGCGCGCCCGGCGTCCCAGGGGTGCCGCCAGGCCAGCGGCAGGGTGGAGACCGAGCCCCGGGCCGCGTCGTCGGGGAGCAGGTCGGCCAGGACCCGGGCCAGGTCGAGGGTGTAGTCCAGCCGGGCGTCGGAGGTCCAGTCCGGCCGGTAGACCGCGCCCTTGACCACCGGCGCCTGGAACGCCGCGTACGGGAAGCCGTTGAGGGTGACCACCTCCAGCCCGCGCCCGGCCAGCTCGGCCCGCAGCCGGCCGCGGGCGGCCGGGTCGGTGGCGAGCTCGGCGGCGGCCGGCGCGGCCAGCCAGAGGCCGAGCCCGAGCCGGTCGGCGCCGAGGGCCTGCCGGACCGGCACGGCGTAGGTGTCCAGTTGGGCGAGGATGCCGGCGACGTCCTCCGCGGGGTGCACGTTGGTGCAGTAGCCCAGGTGCACGGTGCTGCCGTCGGCGTGCCGCAGCCGCATCACTCACCGCCGCGCAGGATCGAGTTGCCGGCGAAGGTGCCGGCGGCCGGGTCGAGGTCGGCGAGGTCGAGCCGGCCGGACTGCCCGTAGAACTCCACCGGGTTGCGCCAGAGCACCCGGTCGACGTCGTCGTCGGTGAAGCCGGCCAGCAGCATCGCCTCCCCGGTGGCCCGGGTCAGCAGCGGATCGGACCGACCCCAGTCGGCGGCCGAGTTGACCAGCATCCGCTCGGTGCCGTACACCCGCAGCAGCTCCACCATCCGCGGCGGCGACATCTTGGTGTCGGGGTAGATGGAGAACCCCAACCAGCAGCCGGTGTCCCGGACCAGCTTCACGGTGACCTCGTTGAGGTGGTCGAGCACCACCCGCCCCGGCTCGATGCCGGACTCGGCGACCACCGCCAGGCTCCGCTCGACCCCCCGGGCCTTGTCCCGGTGCGGGGTGTGCACCAGCGCGGGCAGGTCGTGGGCGACGGCCAGGGAGAGCTGGGCGGCGAAGGCCGCGTCCTCCTCGGGGGTCATCGAGTCGTACCCGATCTCGCCGACCGCCACCACGGCGTCCTTGTCGAGGTAGCGGGGCAGCAGGTCCAGCACCGGCCGGCAGCGCGGGTCGTTGGCCTCCTTAGGATTGAGCGCGACGGTGGCGTGGTGCCGGACGCCGAACTGCCCGGCCCGGAACGGTTCCCAGCCGATCAGGGAGTCGAAGTAGTCGGTGAACGAGGCCGCGCTGGTGCGGGGCTGGCCGAGCCAGAACGCCGGCTCCACCACCGCCCGGACCCCGGCGGCGGCCATCCGCTCGTAGTCGTCGGTGGTCCGCGACGTCATGTGGATGTGCGGGTCGAAGATGCGCATGTCACGCCTCCTGGGACGGTGGGCGGCCGGATCCGCCGCTGATCGGACCGGACCGGGCGGCGAGCCGGTCCAGCAGGTCGAGGGCGTCGGCGGGCATGGCGCGGCCGGCCGCCTCCCGCTCGGCGGCCAACCCGGCGAGCATCGCGGCGAGCCCGGCGTCGGCGCGCCCGTCGAGGTCGTGCACCACGGCCAGCGGCACGCCGGTGAAGACGCACTTGAGCACCGCCTGCCGCCAGGCCGCCGGGTCGAGCTGCCGGGAGTACGGACCGAGGGCGGCGGCGACCAGCCGGGTGTCGTTGGTGCGGAGGGCGTCGTGCAGCAGCGGCACCCCGGCCGCGCCGATCGGCAGCAGCGGCAGCGCCTTGAGCACGGCCCGCTTCTCGGCGGCGTCGCCGTGCCGGTAGAGCGCCTCGGCGTACCCGGCGTGGCCGGCGCGCAGCGCGGTCAGCAGCAGCGCCCGGGCCGCCTCGTCGGCGCTCCAGCCGGGCAGGTCGGCCAGGTCCCCCCGACCGCAGCGCCGGCCGGCCGCGGCGAAGGCGGCGGTGATCGTGGCGGGGTCGGCCGCGACCCGGCGCAGCGCCGCGTCCAGCCAGCCGGGATCGGGTACGCCCCGCAGCGCGGCCCGTAGTGAATCCGGTGTCATCCCGTCTCCTCTCTCGTGCTGCTCCGCAGGCACCTCGACGCGCCCGTCAGCTCTGCTTCACTCCCGACGACGACCGGTGTCCGCGGCGCGGAGGAAGTCGATGGACCGGGCGGCCACGGTCGGCGCGGCGTGCGAGTGCCGGGGCAGCTCCACCGCGACCAGCCCCCGGTAGCCGACCTCGGTGAGGGCGCCCAGCACCGGCGGGAAGTCGATCTCGCCGGCGCCGAACTCCAGGTGCTCGTGCACACCCCGGCGCATGTCGTCGATCTGCACGTTGACCAGGTGCGGGGCCACCTCGCGGACGCAGTCGGGCACCGGTTGCGGCTCCAGGCACCGACAGTGTCCGATGTCGAGGGTGACGCCGAAGCGGTCCGGGTCGCCGAGCGCGTGGCGCAGCCGCCACCAGCCCGCGATGTCCTCGACCAGCATCCCCGGCTCCGGCTCGAAACCGAGCGGCACGGCGGCCCGGTCGGCGGCCTCGACGACCGCCGCGCAGCCGGCGACCAGCCGGTCCCAGGCGGTCTCCGGCGCGACGGTGGCGGGGCGTACGCCGGCCCAGAAGCTGACCGCCTCGGCGCCGAGGTCGGCGCCGATCCGGACGGCCCGGCGGAGGAATTCGACGCGGCGGGCCGGCTCGTCGTGCAGCAGCGTGGGGGCGTGCTTGTGCCACGGGTCGAGCAGGTACCGGGCGCCCGTCTCGACCACCACCGACAGGCCCAGGGCCTCCAGCCGGCGGGCCACCTGGGCCACCCGCCCGGTCAGGCCGGGCGCGAACGGGTCGAGGTGGTCGTGGTCCAGGGTCAGCGCGACCCCCTGGTAGCCCAGCTCGGCGATGACCGCCAGGGCGTCGTCGAGCCGGTGGTTGGCGAAGCCGTTGGTCCCGTAGCCGAACCGCAGGCCGCTCATGTCGGGGAGAGCTTCCGGGCCAGCCGGCGAGCCAGCGGGGCGGCGGCGGCGACCGCCAGCCCGAGCGGCCCGGCCCCGGCTCCGGCGGTGAGCGCGCCCTGCAACGCGGGCAGCCCGGTGATGCCCGCGCCGACCGCGGCCCGGACCCGGCCGGCCGAGGGGTCGGCGACCACCCGGGCCTGCGCGCCGCCGTACCCGGCGGCGTACCAGCCGGCCAGCGCGGCCGGCAGCAGGGCGACGCCGGCCCGTGGACCCGCGGGGGTGCTCCGGCGGGAGGCCGCCGCGGCGAGCGCGACCAGCGCGGTGCCGGCGAGGGTACGCCGGGGCAACGCGGCGTCGGCGCCGGTGACCTCGCGGCGGGAGAGCGCGGTGACCGTCCAGGTGTGCGCGGCCACGGTCAGCGCCGCCGGCACCGCCCGGACCAGCCGCCCGCCGGACGCGCCGAGCAGCACGTCCAGCCCCCGGCAGGCGGCCATCACGGCCGGACCGGCGGCGGTGTTCTTCGCCGCCAGGTCGTACCCCCAGACGGCCGCGGCGAGCGGGAGCGCGACGGCGGCGGCGCGACGGCCACCCGCGGCGGCGGCCAGGCCGAGGCCGGCGGCGGTGAGCCCGGCGGCCAGGCCGACCGCGGTGGCCGGGGTGACCCGACCGCTGGGGATCGGCCGCTCCGGCCGTTCCACGGCGTCCAGGCCCCGGTCGGCCCAGTCGTTGGCGGCCATCCCGGCCCAGTAGAGCAGCACCGACGCGCCGGCCAGCCCGGCGGTACGCGGGCCGAGCACCCCGGCCGCGGCGGCGCCGGCGACCACGTCCCCCGGCACCGAGAGCGCGGCCGGCGCCCGGACCAGCTCGGCCAGGTCGGCGAGGGTGCTCACGCCGCACCCCCGGCGTGCAACCCGGCGGTGAACTCGACCAGCCGTTGCCACTGCTCGACCAGCGAGTGGGCGGGCGAGCCGAGCGGGTCCTTGAAGAAGAAGGCGAGTTCGGTCAGGGGGCCGGCCACGCCGGCGGCGTGCGCGGCGGCGGTGAGCCGGGCCAGGTCGAGCACCAGCGGCGCGGCCAGCGCGGAGTCGCAGCCGTGCCAGGTGAACTCCATCCGCATGCCGGTGCCGAGGAAGCCGGCGAAGGTGATCAGGTCCCAGGCGGTCTTGAAGTCGCCCAGCTCCTCGACGTACTCGATCCGGGTGCCGCCCTGCGGCAGGTAGCCGAGGGTCTCGCCGAGCACCCGCTGCTTGCTGTCCACCTTCGCCGCGTTGGCGGCCGGGTCGGCCAGCGTGGCGCCGTCGCCGCCGCCGAGCAGGTTGACCCCGGTCCAGGACCGGACGGCCAGGTGCCGCATCGCGAACATCGGCGCGAGCACCGACTTGACCAGGGTCTCCCCGGTCTTGCCGTCGTGCCCGGCGTACGGCAGGCCGCGCGCGGCGGCGAGCGCCGCCAGCGCCGGCAGCCGCAGCCCGGTGGACGGGGTGAAGTCGACGTACGGGCAGCCCGCCTCAACCGCCGCGTACGCGTAGAGCGAACTGGGCGGGAGCACCTCGTCCGGGCCGGTCAGCGCGGCCCGCAGGGCGGCCGGGTCGGCGTGCCCGGGGTGCGGTCGGGCGGCCGGTTCGGTGGCGGAGACGTTGACCACCACCACCCGGTCCAGCCGGTGCCGGTCACGGAAGGCGGTGAGGTCGGCGACGAGCGCGGCGGCCCGGTCGTGCTGGCTGCCCTCGGTGGGGGCGGCGCGCAGCTCCTCCTCGACCGTGGCGAGGTCCCCGGCGAGCGCGGCGGCCAGCCGGCCCGGCAGCACACCGGCGGCGGCCAACGTCTCGGCCCGTTTGGTCAGCGGGGTGGTGGCCACGTCGTGACCGCCGAAGACCAGGTCGGCGAAGGTCGGCAGAGCGGGACCCCGCAGCGCGGGCAGCTCGGTGACGCAGCCGGTCGGCCCGGTCAACCCGGCCCGCAGCGCGAGCCCCCCGACGATGCTGGTGGTCGCGACCGAACCGCGCGCCCCCACCAGCCAGACACCCGTACGCATGGTGCTCCTCCCGTCGGGAACGGAACCGCCCGTGCATTCGCTTACATGGATATCAGATGGTTCGTGGTAAAGATACCGTTCGATGGGGTGGGCCCCGTCCGCCCGAATGCCCGGGGTGACACCGGATCGGCGTCGGCGTCGGCGGTGCCGGCACCGGCCCGATGAGTCGGCCACTGTGGACGGACGGGGCTGGCAGGCAGGCCCGGTCGGCGTCTCGGCCCTGCCTCCCCCGCATCCGGTCGCGGGGCTGCGGTGACCCCGGACCGGACATCGAACGGCGGCGACCGTGGAGGGACCGGCCGGAGCCGGACCTCCCACGGGGGTCGCCGTGGGTGGTGGCGGTCCTCCGGTGCGGCCGGGGAATCCCGGTCCGGCCGCACCGGACGACCGTCGTACGCGTACGCCACCGGGCCTGAGCGACCCGGCCGCACGCCCCTCCGTCGCCGACCCCGGCCCGGCCGCGGGGCGCAACCGCGGCCGGTCCCTCGCCGGTCGGCGCCGGAGGTGGGCTGATCAGACGGCGAGCGCGGCCAACGCCGGCTCCACCTCCGTCCAGCGGGAGCCGAGCTCCGCCGACCGGGTCACCGCGTCCAGCACCAGCTGGACCTGCAACGCGTCGGCGAAGGACGGCGTCGGGTCGGCGCCGGTGGCGACCGCCTCGACGAAGTCGCGCATCTGGTGGGTGAACGAGTGCTCGTACCCGATGATGTGCCCCGGCGGCCACCAGGCCGACATGTACGGATGCTCCCCCTCGGTCACCAGGATGCGGGTGAAACCCTGCTCCCCGGTGGGCCGGGTGGCGTCGTAGAACTCCAGCTCGTTGAGGCGCTCCAGGTCGAAGACGACGCTGCCGAGGGAGCCGTTGATCTCCACCCGCAGGGCGTTCTTGCGACCGGTGGCGAACCGGCTCGCCTCGTACGTGGCCAGCGACCCGTCGTCCAACCGGGCGACGAAGACCGCCGCGTCGTCCACGGTCACCGTGCCGGTCGCCCGGCCGATCCCGTCGACCGAGGCGATCCCGTCGACCGAGCCGTGCCCGTCGACCGGACCGGCGCCGTCCACCGTGGCCGCCAGTCCGCTGGATCCGGCCGGCAGCGGCCGTTCCTTGACGAACGTCTCGGTGACCGCGCTGACCCCGGTGATCCGCTGACCCGTGACGAACTGGGTCAGGTCGATGATGTGCGCGCCGATGTCGCCGAGCGCGCCGGAGCCCGCCCTGTCCTTCTGCAACCGCCACACCAGCGGGAACTGCGGATCGACGATCCAGTCCTGCAGGTAGGCCGCCCGCACGTGCCGGATCACTCCGAGCCGGCCGTCGGCGATCAACTGCCGCATCATGGTGACCGCGGGCACCCGGCGGTAGTTGAAGCCGCACATGGACCGTACCCCCGCGGCTCGGGCGGAGGCCGCCGCGGCGGCCATCCCCCGGGCCTCGGCCACCGTGTTCGCCAGCGGCTTCTCGCAGAGCACGTGCTTGCCGGCGGCCAGCGCGGCGAGCGCGATCTCGGCGTGGCTGTCCCCCGGCGTGCAGATGTCGACCACGTCGATCGCGTCGGAGTTGACCAGTTCCCGCCAGTCGGTGGTGTACGCGTCCCAACCGAGCCGGTCCGCCGCGTCGGCGACCTTCCCGGCGTCCCGGCCGCAGATCATCGCCATCCGCGCCCGTGCCGGCAGGTCGTACACCCGGTTCACGGTGCGCCAGGCCTGCGAATGAGCGGCGCCCATGAACGCGTAGCCGACCATGCCGACCCGCAGTTCGCTGTGGTGAGTGGACAAGGTGGGTCTCCCCCCGTGTGTCAGAACCCGAGCTTGAGGTAGTTGCCCGCGTTCTCCTTGGTGATCGTCTCCGAGGCGAGCACGATCTCCTTGGGCACCTGGAGTTCCACCAGGTCGGACATGCCCTTGCCCTGGCCGATCAGGCGGGCCAGGGAGATGGCCGAGGAGGCCATCGACGGGCTGTAGGTGACGGTCGCCTTCAGCACCGTGTTGTCGGCCTGGATGTCCTCCATCGCCTTCTTCGAGCCGGCGCCGCCGACCATGAAGAACTCCTTGCGGTTGGCCTGGTTGACCGCCGCGAGGACACCGATGCCCTGGTCGTCGTCGTGGTTCCAGAGCGCGTCCATCTTCGGCAGCGCCTGGAACAGGCCGGTGGCGGCCTGCTGCCCGGAGTCGGCGGTGAACTCGGCCGGCCGGCGGTTGTTCACCTTGAGGCCGTTCGCCGCGAGGGTGTCGGCGAAGCCCTTGGAGCGTTCCTGGGTCAGCTCCAGCGAGTCGATGCCGGGGATCTCGCCGATGATCGGGTTGCTGACGCCCTTGGCCTTGAGCTGGTTGATGATGTACGTGGCGGCGGCCACGCCCATGCCGTAGTTGTCGCCCTTGATCTGGAGCCGGTAGGCCCGCGCGTCGGGGAAGGCCCGGTCCAGGTTCACCACCGGGATGCCGGACTTCATCGCCTCCAGGCCGAAGGCGTTGAGCTCCTTGCCGTCGTGCGGCAGCAGCACGATCACGTCCGGCTTCTGGGAGATCAGCGTGGACAGCGCCGCGCGCTGCGCCGCCGCGTCCGCGCCGGCCTCGACCGACTTGAACTCCACGTCGGAGAACGCCCCGGCCTGGGCCTTGGCGTTGTTGGTGATGGCGGCGATCCAGCCGTGGTCGGCGGCCGGGGCGGAGAAGCCGATGACCACCTTCTTGCCCGGCTCGTTGTTGCCGCCCGCCGCGGCGGCCTTGGTCTGCGCGGCGGTGGGCGTGGACTCGTTGCTGGTGCAGCCGGCGAGCAGTACGCCGGCGCCCACGGCGGCCCCGCCGAGGAGCAGTCGGCGGCGACTGTGCTGGGTCATGACGACCTCCTGGTTTGCGGTGTGGAGGAGAAAGGGTGTGCGGGGTCCGGCCACCGTCGTGCTCGGGTGGCCCAGGTGTTTCGGTGGGTCGGGTGTTTCGGTGGGTCGGGTGCTGCGGCGGAGCGGATGCTCCGCTGGATCAGGTGGTGAGCCGGTTGCGGCCCAGGAACTGGGTGAGGCTGCCGAACTGGACCTGCTGGATCAGGACGGCCGCGACGATGATGCCGCCCTTGACCATGTTCTGGGCCTCGGTGGTGAGGCCGTTGATGGCGAAGAGGTTGGTGATGGTGGCGAAGATGACCACCCCGAGCAGGGAGCCGATGATGGTGCCCCGCCCGCCGCTGAGCAGCGTGCCGCCGATGATCGCGGCGGCGATCGCGTCCAGCTCGTAGAGGTTGGCCATCGCGGCCTGGGCCGAGTTGGCCTGGGCCGTGAGCATGATGGCGGCGATGCCGCAGCACAGGCCGGAGAGCGCGTAGAGCAGGACCGTGTGCCGTCGGACGTTGATGCCCGCCAGCCGGGCGGCCTCCGGGTTTCCGCCGACCGCCACCGTGCGGCGGCCGAAGGTGGTCCGGTTGAGCAGCACCCAACCGGCGGCGACCACGACGGCGAGGATGTAGACCAGCAGCGGGATCCCGAGCAGCTTGTTGCTGGCGATGCCGTTGATGAAGGTGTTGTCCGACACCTGCGTCTGCTTGGCGGAGATCTCCGCGGCCAGGCCGCGGGCGGCGACCAGCATGGCCAGGGTCGCGATGAACGGGACCAGCCGGCCGTAGGAGATCAGCAGCCCGTTGACCAGGCCGACCGCCAGGCCGACGGTCAGCGCGGTGAAGATCATGCCGCCGGCGCCGTAGCTCTGGGTCGCCACCGTGGTGGCCCAGACCCCGGCCAGCGCGACGATCGCCCCGACCGAGAGGTCGATGCCACCCCCGATGATCACGAAGGTCATGCCGACGGTGACCACGCCGACCACGGCCGCCAGCTTGAGGATGGTCAGGGTGTTGTCCCACACCCAGTCGGGGTTGGAGTAGAGGTCCGAGCGGGTCAGGGCGCCGATCACGATCAGCACCACCAGGACCCCGAGCAGGCCCAGGTTGCGGCGGGCGCCCTCACCCCCGTCGCCCCGCCACCAGGAGAGCCGGGCACCGGCGGGGGCTTTCTCGCCCGCCGTCGCCTGCTGGCTGGCCGCCGCCGTCTCGGCCGGGTCCACCGGCGGCGACTGCGCCGGCAGTTGCGCCGCACGCTCCGGCGTCGCGGTCGGGGTCACGTCACTCATGCCGGTGCGCCTTCCATCAGGGACCCCGCCATGACGAGGTCGAGCACGGTGTTCTCGTCGAGTTCGCCGGCGGGGGCCTCGCGGACCACCCGCCCCTCCCGCATCACCAGCACCCGGTCGGCCAGGCCGAGCACCTCGGGGACCTCGCTGGAGACCAGCAGCACCCCGACGCCGCGGGCGGCGAGGGCGCGGATCACCTGGTAGAGCTCGGCCCGGGCACCGACGTCCACGCCCCGGGTCGGCTCGTCCAGCAGCAGCAGCTTCGTGTCGCCGAGCAGCCATCGCCCGACCACCACCTTCTGCTGGTTGCCGCCGGAGAGGGTCCGGACCGGACGGCGAACGTCCCGGGGCCGCAGCTCCAGGCTCTCGGCGATGCGGTCCGCCTCGGCCCGCTCCCGGCCGGCGTCGGTGAAACCGGCCCGGGCGTACCGGCCGAAGGTGGCGAGGGTGACGTTGCGGTAGATCGGCTCGCCGAGCAGCAGCGCCTGGCTCTTGCGCTCCTCGGGGGCCATGCCCATGCCGGCCTTCACCGCCGCGCCGACGCTGCCCGCGCGCAGCGCCCGGCCGGACATCCGCACCGAGCCGGCGGTGGCCCGCCGGGCGCCGAAGATGGTCTCCAGCAGCTCCGAGCGGCCGGAGCCGACCAGCCCGGCGATGCCGACGATCTCCCCGGCCCGGACGGTGAGCGAGACGTCGGCGAACTCACCGGTGCGGGTCAACCCCTCCACCGTGAGCAGCTCCGCGCCGGGCTCGGTCTCGGCGGGACGGTCCGGGAAGACGTACTCGATGGTGCGGCCGGTCATCCGGCTGACCAGGTCGCGGGTCGGGGTCTCGCGGGCCGGCAGGTTCGCCGCGGTGGTCCGGCCGTCCTTGAGTACGGTCACCCGGTCACCGATCTCGCGGATCTCCTCCATCCGGTGCGAGATGTAGATGACCGCGATGCCCTGCGCGGTGAGCTCCCGGATGATCCGGAAGAGGTTGCCCACCTCGTCGTGGGCGAGCACCGCGCTCGGCTCGTCCATGATGATCAGTCGGGCCTCGTGCGACAGCGCGCGGGCCATGCTGACGATCTGCTTGCCGGCCGCGGGCAGGGAGCGCACCATCCGGTTCGGCGGGATCTCGGCGTGCCCCAACCGGCCGAGGATCTGCCGGGTACGCCGGGCCATGTGGCCGCGGCGGACGAAGCCGAACCGGCGGGGCTCGTGGCCGAGGAAGGCGTTCTCCGCGACGGAGAGATCCTCGACCAGGTCGAGCTCCTGGTAGATGGTGGCGATGCCGGCGCGCATGGCGGCCTGCGGGTTGGCGAAGGTGGCGGGCTGGCCGCGCCACTCGAGGAGCCCCGAGTCGGGGCGGTGCACCCCGGCGAGCACCTTGATCAGGGTCGACTTGCCGGCGCCGTTCTGCCCGAGCAGGCAGTGCACCTCACCGGCGCGTACCTCCAGCTGGACCCCGTCCAGGGCCCGTACGCCCGGGAAGGTCTTCACCACGTCGGTGAGGCGCAGGACCACCTCGCCGTCCACGGTGTCGGCGGGCGCCTCGACCAACGGAGCATCTGTCACGACGGTCTCCTCGGATCGCTGGGTCATGACGCCTCCCCGAAGGCCACGTCACTGGCGAGGACGGCGGCGCCGGCGACACCGGCGCGCGATCCCAGCTCGGACAGGACGACCGGGAGGTTGCCGGTGGCCAGCGGCAGCGACCGCCGGTAGACCACACTGCGGATCTCGGCGAGCAGGATGTGGCCGAGCTGGGCCAACCCACCACCGATCACGATCATCGACGGGTTGGTGAAGCTGACCAGACCGGCCAGCACCTGACCCACCCGTCGACCCCCGTCGCGGATCAGTTGGATGCAGGTGACGTCCCCCTCGACCGCTCCCTCGGCGACGTCCCGCGCGGTGACCACGCCCCGGGCGGCGAGCCGCTCGGCCAGCGCCGGCGAGGCGCCGGTACGGGCGGCGGCGGTGGCCTCGCGGGCCAGCGCGGCGCCGCTGAACACGGCTTCGAGGCAGCCGACGTTGCCGCAGGAGCAGACCGGCCCGTGCGCGTCGACCTGGATGTGGCCGATGTCCCCGGCGCAGCCGTCGGTGCCCCGGTAGACCTCCCCGCTGAGGTAGATCCCGCACCCTATTCCGGTGCCGATCTTGACGAAGAGGAAGTCGTCGACCGAGTGGGCGACCCCGCCGTGCCGCTCGCCGATCGCCATGATGTTGACGTCGTTGTCGACCACCGCCGGGCAGCCGTGCTCGCGGGTGAGCAGCTCGCGGACCGGGTAGCGGTCCCAGCCGGGCATGATCGGCGGTGAGACGGGCACCCCGTCGCGGAAGCTCACCGGACCGGGGACGCCGACGCCCACCCCGTCCAGCTTCTCGTACGCCCCGTCGACCCGGGCCTTGTGCAGCAGCTCGGTGACCCGGTGCAGGATGACCTTCGGCCCGGACCGGATGTCGGCGGCCTCGGCGTACGCGGCGACCGGCTCCAACCGCCCGTCGACCACCTCGACGTCGATGGAGCTGGCGCCCAGGTCGACGGCGGCGAAGCGCAGCTGCGGGTTCAGCTCGACCAGAGTGGAGCGCCGCCCGCCCCGGGACGCGGCCAGCCCCGCCTCGGCCACCAGACCCAGGCCGACCAACCGCTCCAGCTCGGCGAGCAGCCGGGGCCGGGGCATCTGCAACCGGTCGCCCAGCTCGGCCCGGGACGCCGGCCCCTCGTCGCGGAGCAGCCGCAACAGCCGCAGGTGCAGGGGGTCTGCCGTCCGCACGGGACTCACCTCCGCGATCGGGGTTCACATTGACGTGACGTCGATGTGTTGTGTCCGACACAGTAGGAGTCTTCCGTGGCACCTGTCCATAGCTTCGGCCGATCCGGTCCCAACTTTTGTCCGTTTGAACAAAAGCTAATAGTGGATCAAGGAAAGGGTCACGGACGGCGCGCCACCCGTCCCGCCCCGTACAGCGACGATCGACCGGGCTCGACGCCGGGCGGCTGCGCGGCCGTCAAGGTCGTGCTCGATCCTGGAAACAGTGGCCTCCCGGCCACGGCGATACCACTACTTCCAGGATCGAGCACGATCTTGGGGAGCACGCCCCTCGGCGGCGGGTGGTGGACATGGGACTGCCCCGCCGTCCGGGTGGACGGCGGGGCAGGGACGGCGGAGCGGGTCAGCGACGCCCGGCGGCGTTGCGCTTCTTCTTGAGCTTGCGGTCGTCGCGCAGCTCGACGTACGGCTCCTCGTCGGCCGAGTGACCGGCGGAGATCGCCCGGCTGCGCTCCAACTCGGCGTCGAACTCGGCGCCCAGCAGGATCGCGATGTTGCTCAGCCAGAGCCAGACCAGGAACACGATCACGCCGGCCAGCGCACCGTACGTCTTGTTGTAGGAGCCGAAGTTGGCGACGTAGAAGGCGAAGAGGCCGGAGATCACCAGCCAGATCACCACGGCCAGCACGCCGCCGGGGCTGACCCAGCGGAAGCCGCCGTGCCTCGCGTTCGGCGAGGCCCAGTAGAGGATGGCGAACATCAGGCTGACCAGGAGCAGCAGCACCGGCCACTTGGCGATGTTCCACACCGTCACCACGGTCGAGCCGACCCCGATCACCTCGCCGATCTGTTCGGCGAAGCCACCGGTGAAGACCACGATCACCGCGCAGGCCAGCAGCATCACGCCGACCACGGCGGTCACTCCGAGCCGGATCGGCAGGGTCTTCCAGATCGGCCGCCCCTCCGGCACGTCGTAGATGGTGTTGGAGGCGCGCATGAACGCGGCGATGTAGCCGGAGGCCGACCAGAAGGCCGCGAGCAGACCGACGATCGCGGCGACGCTGGCCAACCCACCCGAGGCGCCCGCCTGCTCGATGGCCCCTTCAATGATCTTCCGGGTGTTCTCCTCCGGCACCGCCTGGTTGACGGTGTCCTTGACCCCCTGGGTGGCGCGGTCGCCGAGCAGACCGAGCAGGGAGATCAGCACCAGCAGGCCGGGGAAGATCGAGAGCACCCCGTAGTAGGTCAGCGCCGCCGCCCAGTCGGTGAGGCTGTCGTCGCCGAACTCCTTCACGGTGCGGCGCAGGGCCGCCTTCCACCCGCTCCCCGGCAGCTCCGCCGGGCTGTCCGGCCCCTCATCCGGACCGACGGGCCGGGAGTGGCCGCCCTCGGAGCGGGAGTCGCCACCGTCGGCCTGGCCGGCGGTCGCGGTGCGGTTGTCGTCATGGTCGCGCCCGCGCCGCGCGGATGACTCGTCGGAGGCCATCGCCCCTCCCTCACATGTCGGCTGTGGTCCCCCACGACATGCCCCGACCGAAGTGACGGCTAACCACCTACTTGTCGAGCAACCTCCCCACGCGGCGGGACGCCGGCGTCACCAGGGTCGCGACGTCCGGCGGCCGGGACCGTGCGCCCGCCTCCCGCCGCGCTGTGCGGCGTGTGGGGGCATCCGGCCGCTCGGACACCCGACAGCCCGCCTCCCCCGCGCTTGGCGGCGTGTCGGGGCATCCGGCCGCTCCAACGCCCCGACACGCCAAAGCGGCCGGCCCGGCCGGCGGGTCGCGCCGGAGTCGCTCCCGCCACGCCGCGGCCGGTCGGCCGTGCCGCCTTCAGGCCCGCGCGCGGGCAATGAGCTGCCCGCGTTCCGACTGCGGGAACCGGTCGAGTCTGGCGCGGATCTCGTCGGCGTCGACGTTGGCGCCGAAGAGGTCGGTGCCCGGTTCGAGGGTGACGCCGGCCGCGAGGGGGCCGGCGACGACCGGGTCGAAGCCGAGCGCGTCGACCAGCGCGGCGACCGTGTCGAGGTCGGCGGGGTCGTCACCGGCGATCGCCAGGCCCTTACGGCCGGCTTCGCCCGCGGGACGCGCCTCGTCCTCGAGGTCGTGGTAGCCCATGTGGTTGAACGCCTTGACCACTCGGGAGGCGGGCAGGAAGGCCTGGACGGTCTCGCTGGACGACGTGCGCGGGTCGGTGAGGTCGTCGCGGATGCCGTCGACCTCCCACCAGTAGTTCATGGCGTCGACGACCAGCTTGCCGCGCAGCGCGTCCGCGGGGATGGTGCGGTACTTGCCGAGCGGAAGGGCGAGGATCACGAGGTCCGCGCGGGCCGCGGCCTCGGCGGCGGTGACCGCGACCGCTCCCGGCGTGAGTACGTCGACGGTGAGGGCGATCTTCGCGGGATCCCCGGAGCCGGCGATGAGCACCTTGTACCCGGCGGCCAGGGCGAGCCGGGCGAGGACGGTGCCCACCTTGCCGGCGCCGAGGATGCCGAGGGTCTGCGGACCCTGCTGGACGATGTCGGTCATGTCTCTCTCCGGTTCTCTCTCCGTGCCGTATGCCGCGTCGAGCGGCAGGTCAGCCGGCGAGGATGTCACGGACCATGGGGATCACCTTGGCGCCGTAGAGCTCGACGGCCCGCAGCCGGGCACTGGCCGGCTGAGCACCCGCGGCGTAGATGAGGTCGAACCGGCCGACGCCGAGGGTGCGGACCGCACGGGCGATCTTGCGGGCGACGGTCTCCGGGGAGCCGATGTAGAGGGAGCCCTGGTCGGCCTCGGCGTCGAACTCCGCACGGCGGACGGGCGGCCAGCCGCGGAGCGCACCGATCCGGTCGCGCTGGATCTTGTAGTGCGGCCAGTAGATCTCCTTGGCCTCCTCGTCGGTGTCGGCGATGAAGCCCGGGGAGTGCATGCCGACCGGGTGCGCGGTCGTGCCGAGCTGTGCGGCCGCCCGCTGGTACAGGTCGATGTAGGGAGCGAAGCGTCCGGGCTGGCCGCCGATGATGGCGAGCATGAGCGGCAGGCCGTACTGGGCGGTGCGGACGACGGACTGCGGCGAGCCACCGACGCCCACCCAGGTGGGGAGGCGCCCCGATTCGGTCTTCGGGAAGACCTCGGCGTTCCGGAGCGGGGCGCGCTTGGTGCCGCTCCAGGTGACCGGCTTCTCGTCGAGCAGCTTGGCGAAGAGCTCGATCTTCTCCTCGAACAGCACGTCGTAGTCGCTCAGGTCGTAGCCGAACAGGGGGAAGGACTCGGTGAACGAGCCACGGCCGAGGATGACCTCGGCACGGCCGTTCGACAACGCGTCCACGGTGGCGAAGCGCTGGAACACCCGAACCGGGTCGTCCGAGCTCAGCACCGTCACCCCGGAGGCGAGCTTGATTCGCGAGGTGCGGGTGGCGATGCCGGCGAGCACGGTCTCCGGGGTGGAGACGGAGTACTCGGGCCGGTGGTGCTCGCCGAGGGCGATGACGTCGACGCCGAGCTCGTCGGCCAGCACCGCCTCGTCGACGAGCTGCCGGATCGCGGCGGCGTGGGAGACGAGCGCGCCGGAGTCGTCCTGCGGGACGTCACCGAAGTTGTCGAGTCCGAACTCGAGATCAGACATGGTTGGCCTCCAGAGTGAGCAGTTCACGGACGCGCGGGGCGACCTCGCGGCCGAGCAGTTCGATCGTGCGGGTGCGCGCCGCGCGGGGCAGGCGCATGATGTCGTACTTGAGGTCGAAGCGGCTGAGTCGCAGGTCGCGCGCGACGGCGGCGATCTTCCGCGCGACCGTCTCGGGCGAGCCGACGAACAGCGCCCCGTGGTCGAGCTCGGCCTCGTAGCGTTTCCGCGTGGGTGCGTAGAAGCCCCGTTCGGCGGCGGTCCGCGCCACGACCGGTTGCCAGTACCGCCACCAGGTCTCGACGGCCTCGGAGTCGGTGTCGGCCACCATGCCGAGCGAGTGCTGCCCGATCGGCTGGGCGGGGTGCCCGAACTGCTCGAGCGCGCGGAGATAGAGGTCCACGTTCCCGGCGAACCGCTGCGGGCGCCCACCGATGATCGCGTGCATGAGGGGAAGCCCGTAGCGGGCGGCGCGGATCACGGAGTTCGGGCTACCGCCCACGCCGATCCAGGTCGGGATGCCTCCCGGCCGCATTCGGGGATGCAGCCGCTGCTCGTCCAACCGGCTGCGGACGCTGCCCGACCAGGTGACCTGATCCTCCCGCTGGAGCCGCATGAACAGGTCGAGCTTCTCCTCGAACAACCGCTGGTAGTCGGCCAGGTCGTAACCGAACAGCGGGAACGACTCGGTCGCCGAGGCGCGTCCGAGGACGAGCTGGGCGCGGCCGTTCGACACCGCGTCGAGGGTCGAGAACTCGTGGTAGAGCCGTACCGGGTCGTTCGTGCTGAGCACCGTGACGGAGGTGCCGAGCTTGATCCGCTCGGTCGCCGTCGCGATCGCCGCGAGCAGCACGGGCGTGGCGGAGTCGTTGTGGCCCTCGCGGTAGTGCTCGCCCACGCTGAACACGTCCAGGCCGACCGACTCCGCGAGTCTCGCCTCCTCGACGATCAGCCGCACGGTCTCGGCATCGGTCAGGACGCGGTCGCCGTCGGTGGCGACTTCTCCGAACGAGTTGAGTCCCAGTTCGAAGTCTCCGGTCGTCATGGTCACCTCCTGAACCGGTTCTGGTGGTGCCGGGCCCTGCGAGACCAGGCGATTGACATGTCAATTATGTGGTTAGATTGCTACGTCAAGCAAATGGGCCTGACATGACAGACGACACACCACGGCGGGCACCTCGTTGCTCCGCGCGCGGCTCAGCTCGCCACCCGACGAGTGACGGCCCGACCACCTACCTGTAGAGCAGCCTGCCCATCCGACGCGAGGCGACCAGCAGGCCGACGAGCAGCACCGCCAGCAGGTAGAGCACGTCGAGCAGCCACGACCAGCCGGCGGTGCCCACGCAGACGCCACGGATCAGGTGCACCGCCCGGTAGAGCGGGGTCACCTCGACCACCCAGCGCAGCACCGACGGGTACGCCTCGGCCGGGACGAAGGTGCCGGAGAAGAGGAAAAGGGTGAACTGGGCCGAGCCCATCAGGTCGAAGTCCTGCCAACTACGCATGAGGGTGGAAATGGTCATGCCCAGCGCCCCGAAGGCGAAGCCGACCAGGACCGCCGCCGGGAAGGCGACCAGCGCCCGTGCGGCGGTGGTCAGGTCCATCACCACCATGACCACCAGGAACGCGGCGGAGTAGGCGCTGCCCCGCAGCATCGCCCAGCCCAGCTCACCGAGGGCGATCTCGAACGGCTGCACCGGGGTGGCGATCACCCCGTCGTACAGCTTCATGTACTTCATCTTCCCGAAGAAGTTGAAGGTGGTCTCCGCCAGCGCGCCGGTCATCGCCGACGACGCGAGCATCGCCGGGGCGACGAAGGCCGCGTAGGACACCACCTCGCCGCCGGCCAGGGTGAGGTCACCGACCAGCGCGCCCACCCCGACGCCGATGGAGAGCAGGTAGAGCAGCGGCTCCACGAACCCGGAGATGAGCAGCAGCCAGTAGACCGACCGCAGGGCCGCGATGTTGCGCTCGGCCACCGAGACCGACCGTCGGGACGCGGCGGCGACGTCCACCAGCCGGGGCAGCACGAGACTCACCACGAGGGCACCCTCCCTAGACGACGAGCCGACGACGGAAGCCGCGGCGGGCCAGCAGCCAGCCGGCGAGCGCCCAGGCCGCGAGGTAGAGCAGGTGACCGGCGACCGACCACTGCGGGGCCACGCCGAGGGTGGCCGCCCGGCACAGGTCGACGCCGTGCCAGAGCGGAGTCGCGTACGCCAGCCAGCGCAGCACGAGCGGCAGCGACTCGACCGGGAAGAACACCCCGGCGAAGAGCGTCATCGGGATCACCGCGAAGCGGAACAGCATCGCCAGCCAACTGTCGCTGTCGACCACCGAGGCGTACGCGAAGGTCGGCGCCGCCACGGCCAGACCGAGCAGCGCCGCCACCGGCAGGACGGTCAGCGCCCAGGGTGATCGCAGCGCCCCGAACAGCCCCGTCACCAGCAGGAACGCGGCGATGGTGGTGACGACCCGGAACAGCACGAAGGCCAGGTGCCCGGTGAGGATGTCGGCCACCCGCAGCGGAGCGGCGCCCTGCGCGAAGTAGGTCTTGATCCACTGGAAGTTGCTGAACACCGGCCAGGTCGACTCACCGATCGCCACCTGCAACGCGGTCGAGGCGATCAGCCCGGGCACGATCCAGTCGAGGTAGCGCACGCCGCCGACACCCTGGTCGATGTAGGCGCCGACGCCGACGCCGAACCCGAGCACGGTCAGCACCGGCAGCAGGAACGACGAGAAGACCCCGGCCCGCCAGGTGCGCCGGTAGCCGGTCAGGTAGTGCGCCAGCACCGCCAGCGCCGGCACCCGGGGCAGCGGCGGACGCGCCCGGTCCCGCGCCTGCTGCGCCACGCTCACCGCGACCACCCCGTTCCGCTCCGCGCCGAACACGGCCTTCCTACCCCGGAGGTACGACAGACCGCGGTCACCCTACGGCGACCGGGCCGACCTGTCCCCCCGTTTCGCCCGGGCGCAGCGGCGCGGTGGCGACCCGTCCGGGCCGGAAGCCTCGCCACCGTCGGGCCCGCGCGACTCCGGTCAGGTCGAGGATCAGGGTCGGCGCACCGACGCAGTGCCGGTGCGCGCGCAGCGATCCTTCCGGCAGTGGTCGGCTGGTCACCGGGCGGTGAACCGCCCGCCGCCGCTGTTGTCGCCGCGCCCCCGCTCAGTCGACCAGGGTGCGGCCGGTGAGGTGCAGGAAGACGTCCTCCAGGCTGGAGCGCCGCACCAGCACGCTGACCGGCGTGAGGCCGCGCGCCTCCACCTGGGCGACCGCCACGTCGCCGTCGGGGACGTAGAGCAGCACCCGGTCGGGCAGCACCTCGACCCGCTCCCCCAGCCCGTCGAGCTTGCCGGCGAACGTCTCCTGCGACTCGGCGGCGAAGCGCAGCTCCACCACCTCGCGGGTGGCGTGCCGCTCGATCAGCTCGCGCGGTGAGCCCTCGGCGACGATGCGCCCGCCGTCCATCACCACGAGGCGGTCGCAGAGCTGCTCGGCCTCGTCCATGTAGTGGGTGGTCAGCACCAGGGTCACCCCCTGCTGCTTGAGCCGGAACAGCCGCTCCCAGACCAGGTGGCGGGCCTGCGGGTCGAGGCCCGTGGTGGGCTCGTCGAGCAGCACGATGTCGGGCTCGTTGACCAGCGCCCGGGCGATGGTCAGCCGGCGCTTCATGCCGCCGGAGAGCGGCTCGACCTTGCTGTCGGCCCGCTCGGTGAGCTGGACGAAGTCCAGCAGCTCGGCGGCGCGCTCCCGGGCCGCCCGGCGCGGGATCCCGAAGTAGCGGGCGTAGGTGGTGAGGTTCTCCCGGACGGTCAGCTCGGGGTCGAGATTGTCCAGTTGGGGGCAGACACCGAGCCGGGCCCGGATGGCGGTGCCGTCGCGTACCGGGTCCATGCCGAGGATGCGCAGCTCGCCGGCGGTGGGCGGGGAGATGCAGCCGATCATCCGCATGGTGGAGGACTTGCCGGCGCCGTTGGGGCCCAGGAAGCCGAACGCCTCGCCGGCGCGGACCTCGACGTCGATGCCGTCGACCGCGGTGAAGTCGCCGAACCGCTTCACCAGCCCGCGCGCCCGGATGAGCGATTGAGTGGTCACCGGGCGACCCTACCGGCGGCGTCCGACACCCTCGAAGCGATTTGCGGGGCCACGGTGGGCGGCGAAGTCGCCACGCAGCGTGTTTTACGCTACATTCCGTGGTTGATCCACTCCGGCGCCCTCCCACCGGCGGAGAGCCGACACAGCCGGGCGAGCACCCGCATTCCGGACAGGTCCATCTCGGACGACTACGGCCGCCGAGGAATGTCAACCATTTCGGTCGCCGCAATTGTTAAATCCGATTCAACATTCGCTTCCTCTACGTGATCGGTCGCCGTTCATCATCACTCAACGCAATCACAGTCGGCAATGTTCCATGGTGTAGACAATTCGCGTATCGTGCCCCCTCGTGTCGCCCGTTCGTTCCTCCGACGGTCCCGCTCCGCAGCCGCCTTACGCCGGCTCCGGCGCCGAGACCCTCCGTCTGGACGGCCCTGACCAGCCATTTCCGGCCGAGGCGGCGACCGCGGTCGACCACACCGGCCCGGCCCCCCAGACGCGCGAACTGGCCGCGCAATTCGAGGACGAGAAACCGGGGCGCGAACTCACCGGACCGGTCGGCCTCCTGGTCACCGGTACGACGCTGGCGATCGCGCTCCTCGCCCTGACGCAGGTCTTCCGCCCACTGCCTCAGGGCAGCAAGTACTACCTGATCGTTTTCCTGGCCGGCGTCCTGCCGATGGTCTTCCTGGCGTATCCGGCGGGCCTGCGCCCGCCCGGCCGGCCGCGACCCGCCACCGGGCCCGTCTCCACCCGACCCACCGCGGCCGACTGGACGCTGGCCGCCGCCGCCCTGACCAGTTGCCTCTACCCGGTCCTGCCGGTCACCCTCGGCGCCGGCGGCGGCGGGTACGACGCCTTCCTCGACCGGCAGGGCCTGCTCGTCGGGGTGGACGTGGCGATGGGCAGCCTGCTCCTGCTCCTGCTGCTGGAGGCGTGCCGGCGCACCACCGGCTGGATCCTGCCCGCCGTCTGCCTGCTCTTCCTCGGCTACGGCTACTACGGCGGACTGCTGCCGCAGTCCTGGCCGGTCGCCCACGCCGGGCTCGACTTCGGCCAGCTCGTCGACGCGTTCTACAACTCCGACAGCGGCTTCTACGGCACCCCGCTCGACGTCGCGGCGTCGTACATCGTGCTCTTCACCGTCTACGGCGCGGTGCTGGACCTCTCCGGGGCCGGACGGTTCTTCGTGGAGCTCTCCGCCGCCGCCTTCCGGCGCTCCCGGACGGCCGCCGGGCGGACGGCCGTCGCCTCGGGCTTCCTGCTCGGCACCGTCTCCGGCTCGGGCGCGGCCACCACCGTCAGCATCGGCGCGGTCACCTGGCCGATCCTGCGCCGCGCCGGCTACCCGGCGGAACGGGCCGGCGGGATGCTGGCCGCCGCCGGCGTCGGGGCTATCCTCTCCCCACCCACCCTCGGCGCGGCCGCCTTCATCATCGCCGAGTACCTCGGGGTCTCCTACCTCCAGGTCCTCGGCTGGGCCACCGTCCCGACGGTCCTGTACTACCTCGGCATCCTGCTCTCGGTGGAGATCGACGCCCGACGCTCCGGCGTCCGCCCGGTGGTGCTCGACACGGGTTCGCCGTGGCGGCTGCTGGCCCGCTCCGGCTACCACTTCCTCAGCCTCTTCGTGATCATCGCGCTGCTCGCGGTGGGCTTCTCCGCCACGAAGGCGGTGGTCGCGGCCACCGCGCTGGCCGCCGCGCTGTCCTTCCTGGACCGCCGGCACCGGCTCACCCCGGCCCGGTTGGTCGGCGCGCTCAGCGCCGGGGTGCGCGGCGTGCTCGCGGTCTGCGCGGTCTGCGCGGCGGCCGGCGTCATCACGGCCACCACCACGAAGACGGGGCTCGGCCCGCAGGCGGCGGCGCTGCTGGTCAGCGGGGCGGAGACGGTCAGCTCCGACCCGGCCGTGGTGCTGGCGCTCACCGCGCTGCTCGCCGCCGTCGCGCTCAGCCTGCTCGGGCTGGCCGTACCGGTCACCGCCTCCTTCGTGATCGGCTGGGTGATCATCGGTCCGGCCCTGCTGGAGCTCGGTGTCGCCGCGCCGGCCGCGGCGATGTTCGTCTTCTACTTCGCGGTGCTCTCCGAGGTCTCCCCGCCGACCGCGCTCGCCGCGGTGGCCGCCGCGGCGGTCACCGGCGGCCGGCTGGTCCCGACCATGTGGCAGGCGCTCCGGTACGCCCTGCCGGCCTACCTCATCCCGATCGCCTTCGTGGTCACCCCGGCCGGGCTCGGACTGCTCGGCATCGGCGGGCCGGAGCGGGTCGCGGTGGCCGCGGTGCTCTCCGCGCTCGGCGTGGCCGCGCTCGCCGTGGCGGCGGGTGGCTGGCTGCCCGGCGTCGGACCGGCCGGCGTACCGGAGCGGATCCTCGGCGCGCTCGCCGGGCTGAGCCTGCTCCGACTCGAACCCGTACCCGTCACCGTGGGCCTGGTGCTGGCCGTGATCGCGGTGGTGGGGGTGTGTGTACGACGCGGCGCCGCCGGTCTGACCGGCGGCCCGTGGACAGCTCCATCGACGATTCCTGGGGAGGAACGACAGTGAGACGGATCAACGTGCGGATCGCCGCGGGCGTGGGCGCGCTCGCCCTCGTCGCGGCGGGCACCGCCGGATGCGGGGGCCGTCAGGACGGCGCGGCCACCGACAACGCCGCCAACAAGGTCACCTGCGAGGTCGCCGGCAACACCCGGGTCGGCATCGCCACCGGAAACGCCACCGGCGTCTACTACGTGGTCGGCAACGCCCTCGCCAATCAACTCTCGTCCGCCACCGGCGGGAAGCTGAGCGGGACCGCGGCCGAGACCGGCGCCTCGGTGCAGAACGTCGAACAGCTCGTCGCCGGCCAGTACGACGTGGCGTTCTCGCTCTTCGACACCGCGGTCAACGCGGTGCAGGGCAAGGGCAGCTTCACCGCTCCGCAGCCGGTCGAGGCACTCGCCCGGATCTACGACAACTACACCCAGGTGGTCGTGCGGGCCGACTCGGGGATCACCTCGGTCGCCGACATGAAGGGCAAGAAGATCTCCACCGGTTCCCCGAAGTCGGGCACCGAGGTCATCGCCAACCGGCTGCTGCAAGCCGCCGGCCTCGACCCGGCCAAGGACATCCAGGCGCAGCGGCTCGACCTGGCCAAGACCGTCGAAGGGGTGAAGGACGGCAGCGTCGACGGCTTCTTCTGGTCCGGCGGGGTGCCCACCGGCGGCGTGACCGACCTCTTCACCACCGCCGGCGACAAGGTGAAGTTCATCGACGTGACGCCGCTGCTGCCGAAGATGACCGAGCTGAACCCCGCGTACCAGGCCGGCACGATCCGGGCCGACGCCTACCGGACGGCCGCCGACACCCCGACCATCGTGGTGCCGAACGTGCTGCTGGTCCGCAAGAACCTCGACGCGAACGTCGCCTGCGCGATCACCAGGACCGTCTTCGACAAGCGCGACGCCCTCGCCCAGGCCAACCCGGCGGCGAAGGGCATCGACCTGGCGAACGCCCGCAAGATCGACCCGGTGCCGCTGCACCGCGGCGCCGCCAAGGCCCTGAGCGACCTCGGCGCGAGCTGACCCCCGCGCCGGGCCCGGCCCATCCGGTCCGGGCCCGGCGCTCCCGACCACCACGGGAGACCCTCGTGCCGCTCCCCGGCCCCGCCCGCGTACGCCGGCACCACCGGCCGGCCGACCACACCGACCGGCTCTGGTCGGTCCGTACCCAACTGCTCGCGCCGATCCTGGTCGCCACGGTCGGCCTGGTGGTCCTGGGCGCCGTGCAGACCGACAGCGCGCTGGACGCCACCGCCGACGCCGACCGGGCCCGGGTGCTCGCCGGCACCGCCACCGCCACCGTGCGCCTCGTGCACGAGCTGGAACGGGAACTCGGCGAGACGGGGGCGCTGCGCCAGCGGGGCGGCTCCGCCGGCCGTCCGCTGGTGGACGCGCAGCGCCGGCGCGTGGACGCCGCCGTCGACCGGTACCGCACCGCCGGCCGGGAGGCCCGCCGCACCGCCCCGGACCTCGGGCGGGTGCTCGACGGGGCCGACGGGCAGCTCGACCGGCTCGACCCGACCCGGCGGGTGGCGCTGGACGGAACGGCCAGCGACCCGAGCTACGTGACGATGGTCGAGTCGCTGCTCGCCGTCGCCGACGCGCTCCCCGCCCAGCTGCGCGACACCGACCTGGCCAACGGGGCGCGGGAGGTGGCGGCGGTCGCCGCCCAGGAGCACCTGGCCTCGCTGGAACGCGACCTGCTCCGCGCCGTCTTCGTCCGGGGCGAGCTGGCCGGCGGGGAGCTGGTCCGGCTCGGACGGCTCCGCGGCGCCCAGGAGCAGCGCCAGGCCGAGTTCTCCCGGATCGCGGACGAGCGCGCCGCGACCACGTACGCCCGGCTGATGGCCGGCACGGACGTCGCCACCGCGCTGCGGATGCGGGACAGCGCGCTCAACGCCGAGGCCGAGCCGGCCGGGCTGAAGACGGACGGCGACGCCTGGTACGTGGCCCAGAGCGGGGCGATCCGGCGGTACAACCTGCTCGGCCGGGAACTCTCCGAGGAGCTGGACCGGCAGGCCGCCGGCCTGGCCGCCGAGGCCCGGCGGCGGGCCCTGGTCACCGGCGGGGCGACCAGCGCGGTCGCGCTGGCCTCACTGCTCGCCGCGGCGCTGCTCGCGGTGCGGACCAGCCGCCGGCTGCGCCGGCTGCGGGTCGCCGCGCTCACCATGGCCCACCGGGAGCTGCCGGAGCGGATCACCGCGATCGCGGCTGGCGCGGACCCACCGGCCGACGCGGCGGGATCCCGCCTCACCGCCGGGATGAGCGAGGGCCGGGACGAGGTCGCCCAGGTGGCGGAGGCGTTCGACACGGTGAACCGGGCCGCGCTGCGGCTCGCCGGCGAGCAGGCCGAGCTGCGGATGGACGTCACCCGGATGGCCGAGGCGCTGGCCCGGCGGATCCGCACGCTGATCACCCGGCAGCTGCGGCTGCTCGACGAGTTCGAACGCGACGAGACCGACCCGGACGCGCTGGCCCGGCTGTTCGCGCTCGACCACCTCGCCGCCCGGATGCGCCGCAACGGGGAGAACCTGCTGGTCCTCGCCGGCGGCGAACCGGGTCGCCCGTACGAGGGCGCGTACCTGGTCGCCGACGTGGTCCGGGCCGCGGCGGCGGAGATCGAGGAGTACCCCCGGGTGGAGATCGACGTACCCGACGTCGGGGTGCAGGGCGCGGCGGTGGGCAGCCTGGTCCACCTCCTGGCCGAGCTGCTGGAGAACGCCACCGTCTACTCCCCGCCGCAGACCCCCGTGCACGTGGACGGCCGACGCACCGTCGACGGGCTGACGCTGCGCGTGCACGACCAGGGGATCGGCATCGGCGAGGCCCGCCTGCGGGTCATCAACGAGCGGCTCCGCTACCCGGCGACGCTCTCCAGCGCGGCGGCCGGCAGCATGGGTCTGCACGTGGTGGCGCACCTGGCGGCCCGGCACGGGGTACGGGTGCAGCTGCACCACACCGGAGCGGGGACCGTCGCCCAGGTGGCGGTGCCGGAGTCCCTGCTGACCCGGATCGAGACGGTCTCCCGGCGGTCGGCGCCCACCCGGCGCCCGGCGCCGCCCGCCGCCGCCGCGGGCTGGTTCCCGGCCCGGGCCGGTGCGCCCCCGGCGGTCGGGCCGGCGACCCCACGGACTCCGGTGCCGGCGGCCCCACGCCCTGCCGTGCCCGCCACCGCACGCCCGCCCGTGCCGGCGGCGCCGCAGCCGGTCGGGGCGGGAACCACCGCCGGCCCGGTCGGTCCCGCCGTGCGCCGCGTCGTCGACGACACCCTCGCCGCGGTCGCCGCCGCCGCGGTGCACGAGGCGCCGACGGTCACCCTTCCGGTGGTCGGCGCGCGGAACGCGACGGCCGGGGCGCCGGCCAGCCCGACACCCGGAGCGGCGTCCCGGCCACCGGCCGCCGCGACGGCCCCGCCGGCCACCGCGCCCACGCCGGTGGCGTCGACCAAACCGGTCGGCCTGCCCCGCCGGGTCCGGGGCGGGCAGTTGCCGGCCCCGCTGCACCACGCCCCGCCGCCCCGACCGGCGGACGACCTGCTCGACCCCGAGGTGGTGCGGGCCCGGCTGTCCGCGCTCGCCGAGGGGGTGGCCACCGCGATGCGGCGCAACCAGCAGACGACATCGATTGGGAGAAGCGAATGACCTCACCCGTGACCGCCGGCCTCGACTGGCTGCTGGCCAACTTCGCCGAACAGGTACCCGACGTGTCGCACGCGGTGGCGGTCTCCGAGGACGGTCTGCGGCTGGCCGCCTCGCCCCACCTCTCCGCCGACCATGTCGACCAGCTCGCCGCGGTGATCAGCGGCCTGGCCAGCCTGACCGTCGGCGCGGCGCGGCTGATGTCCGCCGGCCGGGTACGCCAGCAGATCGTCGACATGGACGGCGGGGTGCTGCTGGTGATGGCGGTGGGCGAACGGGCGCTGCTCGGGGTGCTGGCCGCGCCCGGCTGCGACCTCGGCCAGATCGGCTACGAGACGGCGACGCTGGTCCAACGGGTGGCGGAGGCGTTGGAACCGGCGGTCCGCGCGTGACCCGGCCGGTGCGGGTGCTGTCCGCCCTGCTGGTCGCCGTGCTCGCCGCCGCCGGCTGCGGCGAGCACGGCGACCCGGCGCCGCAGCCGTGGCACGGCGGCCGGATCTTCCTGGCCACCGGCAACACCACCGGCGTGTACTACCAGCTCGGCGGCGGCTACGCCGACGTGATCAGCCGCCACCTGCCCGGGTACGAGGCGCGGGCCGAGCCGACCGGCGCCTCCGTGGAGAACGTCACCCGGTTGGCCGGTGGCGACATGGAGATCGCCTTCAGCCTCGCCGACACCGCCGCGGACGCGGTGGCCGGGCGCGGGGCGTTCACCCAGCCGCAGCCGGTGCGGGCGTTGGCCCGGGTGTACAGCAACTACACCCACGTGATCGTCCGGGCCGACGCGAAGATCACCGATTTCGCCGGGCTGCGCGGGAAGCGGGTCTCCACCGGCTCGCCGAAGTCCGGCACGGACATCATCGCCGGCCGGCTGCTCACCGCCGCCGGGATGGATCCCGACCGGGACGTGCGCCGGGCGACCCTGTCGCTGCCGGAGACGGTCAAGCGGATGCGGGCCGGCACCCTGGACGCCATGTTCTTCTCCGGCGGCCTGCCCACCCCGGGCATCGCCGACCTGATCGCCGGCGCGCCCGGGCAGTTCACGCTGCTGCCGATCGCCGACCTGATCGAACCGCTCACCGCCACGTACGGGTCGGTCTACACCACCGCCGAGCTGCCGAAGGACGCCTACGGCACGGCGGCCGGCACGCCGACGGTCACGGTGTCGAACGTGATCCTGGTCGCCGCCGACATGCCGGACCAGCTGGCGTACGACCTGACCCGGCTGCTCTTCGCGTACCAGGGCGACCTGATCGGGGTGCACCCGGAGGCGGGCAACTTCAGCCGGCAGAGCGCCTCCGGCACCGACCCGATCCCGCTGCACCCGGGAGCGGCCCGCTTCTACCAGGGCGGCTGACCGGCGACGGTCAGACGTCCGCCGGGGTGGCCGAGGCGCGGGCCGCCGCGACCAGCCGGTCGGTCTCGGCCAGCACCGCGTCGTCGTCGGCCGGGGTGCCCGGGTCGTAGCGGACCGTCCAGCTCAAACCGTCCACGCCGGCCACCCGTCGGGCCGCGATCCGTCCGGCGCCGCCGGGCACCGGGTGGTGCTGGGTGTACGCCACCGACCGGGTGACCCGGGCCCGCACCTGGTTCGGCAGGTCCCCCGGGTCGACCAGCAGGTAGGTCTCGGCGGGGCAGTCGGCGACCACCTGGTAGCCGTCGCGTTGGGTGACCCGCTCGGCGGGCGTCACGGTCAGCTCGCGCCCGGACCAGACCGCCTTGAGGATGTCGTGCCAGCCCAGCCGGTGCCCCCGGCCGGGCAGCCAGAGCCCGAGGTTGCTGGCCACCACCACGCCGTCGCCCTCGCCGTTGCCGGCGACGGCCCAGGCCAGCACCCGCTCGTCGGCGGCCAGCGGCGGCCGGGCGGCGGGCGGCAGTTTCGGTTTCCGGCCGAACAGTCCCATCACAGTCCTCCCGCGGCCTGCTCGCGCAGCGCCCGCGCGTGCTGCTCCAGCGAGAGCAGTTCCCCGAACAGGGCGAAGTACTCGTCCTTGTTGCTCACCGGGTTGATCCGCTGGATCTTCGACTTGAGGTCCCGGATGCGGGCGGTCACCGAGCCCCACTGCAACCGGGCCATGGTGATCGAGACGTACCGGGGGTCGGGCTCACCGTCGATGCGCAGCGGCTCGACGGCCAGCTCACCGACGAGCGCCCGGGCGGCGAGGTCCTCGCAGGCGTCCCGGACCGACTCGATCCAGACCGCGCCGCCGGTCGCCGCCGCCGCCCCGCCGGCCGCCGCGACCGCCGCGCGGACCGCCGCGTGCACCGGGTGCCGGTACTCCGGGGTCTCGACCGCGTCGAACATCGGCCCGGCCAGCACCGGCTCCTGGAGGGCGAGCTTCAACGCCTCGCGCTCGACCATCGACTGCGGGCTGTCCACGCTCGGCTCGGGCGCGGCCTTGGACCGGGCCGGTGCGGGCGCCCGCCGCTCGGCGGCCGGGGCCGCGTCGGCGGCGAGGACCGCCCGCTGCACCGGCTCGATCTCCATGCCGAGGTCCCCGGCGAGCTTGCGGACGTACTCGGGGCGCTTCTCCCGGTCCTTGATCTTCGCCACCAGCGGGGCGGCCCGGCGCATCGCCTCCACCCGGCCGTCGACGGTGTCCAGGTCGTACCGGTTGATCACGTGGCGGAGCGCGAAGTCGACCAGCGGCTCGCGGCGGGCGACCAGGTCCCGTACGGCCAGGTCGCCCTTTGCCAGGCGCAGCTCGCACGGGTCCATGTTGTCGGGGCTGACCGCGATGAAGGTGCGCCCGACGAAGCGCTGGTCGTCCTCGAAGGCGCGCAGCGCGGCCTTCTGCCCGGCGGCGTCCCCGTCGAAGGTGAAGATGATCTCGCCGGCCACCGCGTCGGTGTCCAGCAGCAGGCGGCGCAGCACGGCGATGTGGTCGGCGCCGAACGCGGTGCCGCAGGTCGCCACCGCCGTCGGTACGTCGGCCAGGTGGCAGGCCATCACGTCGGTGTAGCCCTCGACGACGACCACCTTGCCCTGCTTGGCGATCTCCCGCTTGGCCTGGTCGATGCCGTACAGCACGTGGGACTTCTTGTAGATCGGCGTCTCGGGGGTGTTGAGGTACTTCGGGCCGTCGTCGTCGTCGAAGAGCTTGCGCGCGCCGAAACCGATCACGTCGCCGGTGATGTCCCGGATCGGCCACATCAGCCGCCGGCGGAACCGGTCGATCAGGGTGCCCGACCGGGACGGGCGGGACAGTCCGCCGGTGACCAGCTCGTCGTGGGTGAAACCCTGCTGGCGCAGGTGCTTGGTGAGCAGGTCCCAGGCGTCCGGGGCGAAGCCGCAGCCGTACCGTTCGGCGGCGGCCCGGTCGAAGCCGCGCTGGGCCAGGAACTCCCGGGCCGGCCGGGCGCCGGCGGTGGTGAGCTGGGCCTGGTAGAACTCGACGGCGGCGGCGTGCGCGGCCACCAGGCGCTGCTTCTGCCCCTGCTGGGGGCGGGGGCGCGGGGCGGCGTTGTCGTTCTCGACGTAGCGCAGCTGGATGCCGGCGCGGTCGGCGAGCCGCTCGACGGACTCGATGAAGCTGAGGTGCTCGGCGTCCATCAGGAACTTGATCGCGTCGCCGCCGGCCCCGCAGCCGAAGCAGTACCAGACGTTGCGGGCGGGCGAGACGTTGAACGACGGGCTCTTCTCGTCGTGGAACGGGCAGAGCCCCTTGAGGTTGCCGCCGCCGGCCGACTTCAGGGTGACCGTGTCGGAGATGACCTCGGCGATGGAGGTGCGCTCCCGGACCAGCGCGATGTCCTCGTCCCGGATCCGCCCAGCCATCTGTGCCACCCCCTCGGCGTACATCCTGCCCTGCCGGACCGACGATCCGCCGTCGGGGGGACGGGCGTGTGGCGCACGACGCCGCGGCTCAGCCGACGGCGACGATCTCCTCCGCCTCGACCTGCCGGTTCCAGTCGGCCTTGGTGGAGCGCCAGCCCTCGTCGTTCATCCCCCGGCGCCAGTAGCCGGAGATGGAGAGCGCCTCGCGCGGCACCCCGCGCTCGACGCGCAGCAGCCGCCGCAGCTCCTTGACGAAGGTGGCCTCGCCGTGGACGAACGCGTGCACCCGGCCGGGCGGGAACTCCAGCGCCCGGACCGCGGCGACCAGCGCCGCGCCGACCGGGCGGTCCCCCCGGTGCAGCCAGGTCAACGCGACGGCACCCGGGCTGAGCAGGAGCTGCTCGTCCGCCGGGCCGTCGACCTCGACGAGGACGACGGCCGGGGCGCCGGCCGGCAGCCGCTCCAGCGCCGCGCCGATCGCCGGCAGGGCACTCTCGTCACCGACCAGCAGGTGCCAGTCGGCGGTCGGGTCCGGCGCGTACGCCCCGCCGGGGCCGGTGAAGAGCACCTCGTCGCCGGGGCGCAGCCGGGCCGCCCACGGCCCGGCCAGCCCCTCGTCGCCGTGGTGCACGACGTCGATGGTCAGCTCCCCGGCGAGCGGGTCCCAGGCCCGCACGGTGTACGCGCGCAGCCGCGGCCACTGCTCGGCCGGGAACTCCCGCTTGATGGCGGCGAGATCCACCGGGTGCGGGTAGGTCACCCCGTCCGGCGGGAAGATCAGCTTGACGTAGTGGTCGGTGTACTCCCCGACGGGCAGCCCGGTCAGCTCCTCGCCGCCGAGGACGAGGCGGATCAGGTGCGGGGTGGGCCGCTCGGTCCGCACGACCCGGGCGGACGTGACTGTCTTGGGGCGCTCCGTCATGGGGTTAGGCTAACCTAAGTCGCCGGCCGATCCCAATCGGTGCGGACCGCCCCTATCGGGCGTCGGACGGGACCAGACGGGTGTGCCAGGCCAGCGCGGCCGGGTCGGTGAGCGAGGCCACCTGGTCGACCACCACCCGCAGCCGGGCCCGGTCGTCCGCCGCCTCCCGCCAGAGCGGGGCGAAGACCGGGTCGAGCCCGTCGGGGGCCCGGTCGGCCAGGGCACCGACCAGTTCGGTGAGCACCTGCCGTTGCCGGTCGTACCGGCCGGCGGCACCCGGTCGGCGCATTACGTAGCGCCAGGCGATCCCCTTCAGCAGGGCGCACTGGGCCCGGATCCGGCGCGGCACGACGAGGTCGGCGCCGTAGCGGCGGTGCGGGCCCGGGCCGAAGCGGTCCCGGGTGGCGGCCACCACCGTCGAGACGAACCGGCCGGTGAGCACGCTGGTGGTCGCCTTCAGCGCGGCCTGCGACCGGTGGCTGCCGTCGTACGCGGCGAGCGGGGCGAGCACCGGCTCGGCGAGCAGGTCGACCAGCACCTCGCCCAGGTCGGCCGGGGACTCCCCGGAGTAGACGGCGGCCACGTCGACGCAGAGCGCGGCCCGCTCGTCCGGGTCGTCCAGCAGCGGCCGCAGCGAGACGTAGCCGCCGTGGATGCCGTCCTCGACGTCGTGCACCGAGTACGCCACATCGTCCGCCCAGTCCATCACCTGCGCCTCGAGGCAGCGCCGGGCGTCGCCGGGCAGGCCGCCGGCGCCGCCCGCCGGGGCGCCCGCACGCAGCCAGTCGAAGACCGGCCGGTCGTCGCCGTACACGCCGAACTTGCGCAGCCCGGGCCGGCGCGGCCACGGATACTTGCAGACCGCGTCGAGCGAGGCGCGGGTGAGGTTGAGCCCGGCCGGGGCGCCGTCCGGGGCGAGCACCTTCGCCTCCAGCCGGGTCAGCACCCGCAGCGTCTGGGCGTTGCCCTCGAAGCCGCCGCAGGGCGTGGCGAGCTGGTCCAGCGCCTCCTCGCCGTTGTGCCCGAAGGGCGGGTGCCCGAGGTCGTGGGCGAGCCCGGCGGTGTCCACCACGTCCGGGTCGCAGCCGAGCCGAGCGCCCATCTCCCGGGCAACCTGGGCCACCTCCAGCGAATGGGTCAACCGGGTACGCAGGAAGTCGTCGGTGCCGGCGACGTGCACCTGGGTCTTCGCGGCGAGCCGGCGGAACGCCGCCGAGTGCAGCACCCGGGCCCGGTCCCGCTCGTACGGGGACCGGCCGTACCCGGTGTCCTTCGGCGCCTCGTCGACCCGACGTCGCGCGTCGGCCTGGTCACCGGGAAGCGGCACGGTCAGCCCTGCTGCCGCAGCACGCAGAACTCGTTGCCCTCCGGGTCGGCCAGCACCGTCCACCCGACGTCACCCTGCCCCACGTCGACGTGCCGGGCCCCCATGTCGACCAGCCGCTCGACCTCGGCCTCCCGGTCGGCCGGGCGCAGGTCGAGGTGCAGCCGGTTCTTGACCTGCTTGTCGTCGGTGACCGGGACGAAGACGATGCCGGGCAGCCGGTCGGCCGCCTGCCGGATCTCCACCTCGTCCGGCTTCTCCGTGACGACCTGGTAGCCCAGCGCCTCGGCCCACCAGCGGGCGAGCCGGGCCGGATCCCGGGCGTCGACGGTCAAGCTTGCCCAGACGCTGGTCATGCGGCCACCCTTCGCCGGTCGTGCGCAACGGTCGAGGGCTCAGGTTACGCCCCGACCCGGCGGACGTCGCGGTGACGGACGACGGGCGGCCGGTCCGCAACCACCGATCAGACCGAGTTGTCGACCGATCGCGGGCGGTCCCGGGATCGCGCGCCGGGGTGGCCTTCGGTAGCTTTCCGGAAGCGGTACGTGAGGACGCGACGAACGGGGGACGCTCGTGGACGTGGACACGACGATGGACACCGAGCTGCGCGGGCTGCGGCGACGCTGCCCGGAGGTGGCCGGCACGGTGCTCGCCGGACGGGACGGGCTGCTGATCTCCAGCGACCTGCCGACCACGGACGCCACCCACCTGGCCGCGCTGGCCGCGGTCGGCTTCGGGCTCGGCAGCCGGGTCGCCGACGCGGTCCGGCGTGGTGATCTGCGCGAGTCGGTGGTGCACACCTCGACCGGGTGTGTCGTCACCTACCCGGCGGGCCGGCACGCGCTGCTCACCCTGGTGGCGGGCGCGGACGCCGACCTGGAGACCCTGCACGAGGAGGCCCGGGCGGTGGCCGAGCGGGCCGGCTCGGCGTTCGACGCGCAGCGCACCGGCGCGGCGGCGAGCAGGCTGCCCCGGCTGCACGCCGCGCTGACCGCGGGCGCCCCGGCGCCGGCGCTGACCCGACGCCGGCCGGGGACCACCACCGGCTGGCGGCGTACGCCGCGCTGAGCGCGGCGGGGGCGGCGGTCCGACGTTTCGGCCCCGCCGCCCCCGCCGGGCCGGTGCTCAGCGGCTGTCGGAGCCGTCCGTCTCGACCGCGGCGCGGCCGGCCTCCAGCCGGGCCACCGGTACGCGGAACGGTGAGCAGGAGACGTAGTCCAGGCCGACCTCGTGGAAGAAGTGCACCGAGTCGGGGTCGCCGCCGTGCTCGCCGCAGACACCGAGCTTCAGCTCCGGCCGGGCGGCCCGGCCCTCCTGCGCGGCGATCCGGACCAGCCGGCCCACGCCGTCGCGGTCGATGGACTCGAACGGCGAGATGCCGAAGATGCCCAGTTCCAGGTAGCGCCAGAAGAACGCGCCCTCGACGTCGTCCCGGGAGAAGCCCCAGGCCATCTGGGTCAGGTCGTTGGTGCCGAAGGAGAAGAACTGCGCCGCCTCGGCGATCTGACCGGCGGTCAGCGCCGCCCGGGGCACCTCGATCATCGTGCCGATCAGCACCTCGACGCCGCTGTCCCCGACCACCTCGGCGATGATCTTCTCGGCCTCGGCGCGTACCGTCTCCAGCTCCTGCACGGCGCCGACCAGCGGGACCATGATCTCCGGCTTGGCGACCGCGCCGGCCCGGGTGACGGTGACAGCGGCCTCCGCGATCGCCCGGACCTGCATCGCGAAGAGGCCCGGGATCACCAGGCCGAGGCGTACGCCGCGCAGCCCCAGCATCGGGTTCTCCTCGTGCATCCGCCGGACGGCGGCGAGCAGCGCCTCCTCCTGGGCCACGTCCTCGCCGCGCTCCTGGGCGACCGCGACGTTGACCGCGAGCTGCTCCAGCGGGGGCAGGAACTCGTGCAGCGGCGGGTCGATCAGCCGGACGGTGACCGGCAGGCCGTCCATCTCCCGGAAGATCTCCTCGAAGTCGGCCCGCTGCAACGGCAGCAGCGCGGCCAGCGCGGCGTCCCGCTCGGCGTCGGTGCGCGCCAGGATCAGCTTCTCGACCAGCTCGCGGCGGTCGCCGAGGAACATGTGCTCGGTGCGGCACAGCCCGATGCCCTCGGCGCCGAAGCGCCGGGCCCGCGCGGCGTCCGCGCCGGTGTCGGCGTTCGTCCGGACCGCCAGCCGCCGCTTGCCGTCGGCGTGCGTCATGATCCGGTGTACGGCCCGGACCAGCGCGTTGTCGATGTGCTCGGGGTCGAGGCTGCCCTCGAAGTACTGCACCACCTCCGACGGCATGACCGGCACCTCGCCGAGGTAGACCTTTCCGGTGGTGCCGTCGATGGAGACCACGTCACCCTCGGTGACGGTGCGCCCGGCGACGGTGAAGCGCTTGGCCGGCACGTTCACGTCGATCTCGTCGGCGCCGGAGACGCAGGTCTTGCCCATGCCCCGGGCCACCACGGCGGCGTGGCTGGTCTTGCCGCCCCGCGAGGTGAGAATGCCCTGGGCGGCGATCATGCCGTTGAGGTCGTCGGGGTTGGTCTCCCGGCGGACCAGGATCACCGACTCCCCCTCGGCGGCCAGCTCGACCGCGCGGGCGGAGGTGAAGACCACCTTGCCGCTGGCGGCGCCGGGCGAGGCGCCGATGCCCCTGGCCACCGGCTCGAACTCGTGGTCGAGCCGGAACCGGGGGAACATCAGCTGCGCGAGCTGCGCGCCGTTGACCCGGTGCAGCGCCTCGTCCAGGTCGATCAGGCCCTCGTCGACGAGCTGGCCGGCGATGACGAACGCCGCCGCCGCGGTGCGCTTGCCGACCCGGGTCTGGAGCATCCAGAGCTTGCCGCGCTCGATGGTGAACTCGATGTCGCAGAGGTCCTTGTAGTGCTCCTCCAGCCGGGCCATGAAGTCGAGCAGCTCGTCGTAGGACTTCTTGTCCAGCCGCTCCAGCTCCTGCAACGGCACCGTGTTGCGGATACCGGCGACGACGTCCTCGCCCTGGGCGTTGGCCAGGTAGTCGCCGTAGATGCCCTGGGCTCCGCTGCCCGGGTCGCGGGTGAAGGCGACGCCGGTGCCGGAGTCGGCGCCCAGGTTGCCGAAGACCATGGTGACCACGTTGACCGCGGTGCCGAGGTCGGCCGGGATGCGCTCCTGGCGGCGGTAGAGCACCGCGCGCTCGGCGTTCCACGACTCGAAGACCGCGCGGATGGCCAGGTCCAGCTGCTCCCGCGGCTCCTGCGGGAACTCCCGGCCGGTGTGCTTGGCGAAGATGTTCTTGTACGCGTCGACCAGCCCGCGCAGGTCGTCGGCGTCCAGGTCAAGGTCGTTCTGCGTACCCTTGGCGCGCTTGGCCTCGTCGAGCGCGTGCTCGAACTCCTCGCCGGGCACGTCGCAGACGGTCTTGCCGAACATCTGGATCAGCCGGCGGTAGGAGTCCCAGGCGAACCGGTCGTTGCCGCCGGAGGCGGCCTGGTCGGCTGAGCCGCCGGCCTGTCGTGCCAGTCCTTCGACGCTGCGGTCGTTGAGGCCCACGTTCAGGACGGTCTCCATCATGCCGGGCATGGAGAACTTCGCGCCGGAGCGTACGGAGACCAGCAGCGGGTCGTCCGGGTCGCCGAGGCGGCGGCCCATCTCCTGCTCCAGGGCGGCCAGGTGGGCGGCGATCTGTTCGGCCAGCCCCTCGGGCTCGGCGCCGGTGGCGAGGTACGCCTTGCAGGCCTCGGTGGTGATGGTGAAGCCGGGTGGGACCGGCAGGCCGAGATTGGTCATCTCGGCCAGGTTGGCCCCCTTGCCGCCGAGCAGGTCCTTGAGTTCCTTGTTGCCCTCGGCGAAGTCGTAGACGTACTTGTTGTCCACCGTCTCTTGCGCTGCCACCAGAGCCTCCCACGCGCGCCGGAATTGACACTTAACGAAGGTTCAGTTGCTCATACCCCGGGGCCGACCACCGGTAATCCCGGTGCCGTCAGCGATCGGTGGGCGAAGGCTAAGCGAACTTCGAGTGGCCTGGGACCGTTCGGTGACAATAGGCACAGCCATCACGACTATCCGCGTTCGTGGTGGTTTCTGGGAACGCTTCCACGCGCACGATCACGCAACCCGGACTCCTCTCGTACCCTTGACGGCACTGGATCCGCTGAAGCTGACCTTTGCCATATCCCACGCGAATACACCCCGGAGCCGCCGCCGTGTCGCCCACCACCCCCGCCACCTCCGCGGCCGGTCACGACCCGGCCCGGCCGGTCGGCCTGCCCGGTCACCAGCCGGCCGCCGCCGAGCTGGCCCGCACCGCCGAGCAGGCCGCCGGCGCCCTGCTCGCGCCCCCGGCCCCGGTCCGGCTCGGCGACGTGGTCCCCGCCCCGGAACGGGTCGAGCCGGACCCGACCGCCGACTTCACCCTCCCCGCCGACGCCGCCGTCCGGGTCAGCCCGGACCCGGCCGCGCGCGACGTGGCCGAACAGCTCGCCGAGCTGCTCCGGCCCGCCACCGGGTATCCGCTGCCGGTCACCGACACCGACCACCCGGACGCCGAGGGTCCGCTGGTGCTCACCCTGGCCGCCGCCGCGCCCCCCGCCGCCGCCGGGCAGCTTCCCGCCGGCCCGACCGCGACCGCCGCCGGCCCGGTCGACGTCGACGGGCTCGGCGTCGAGGGCTACCGGCTCGACGTCACCACCGACTCGGTCCGGATCACCGCCGGCGCCCCCGCCGGCCTGCTGCACGGCGTGCAGACGCTGCGACAGCTGTTCCCGGCGGCGATCGAAAGCCCCAACCCGGTGACCGGACGCTGGGTGGTGCCCGGCGGGGTCGTCGTCGACCGGCCCCGCTTCCCGTACCGGGGCGCGATGCTCGACGTGGCCCGGCACTTCTTCGGCGTCGCCGACGTGCTGCGGGTGATCGACCACCTGGCCCGGTACAAGCTCAACCACCTGCACCTGCACCTCACCGACGACCAGGGCTGGCGGATCGCCGTCGAGGGCTGGCCCCGGCTGGCCGCCGTCGGCGGCGCCGCCGAGGTCGGCGGCGGCCCGGGCGGGCACTACACCGCCGCCGACTACCGCCGCATCGTCCGGTACGCCGCCCGCCGGCACGTCACCGTCGTCCCCGAGATCGACCTGCCGGGCCACACCAACGCGGCGCTGGTCGCGTACCCGGAGCTGGCGCCGGGCAAGGTCGCGCCGCCGCCGTACACCGGCACCGAGGTCGGCTTCAGCTACGTCGACCCGACCGACGAGCGGACGTACGACTTCGTCGCGGACGTCCTCGGCGAGGTGGCGGCGCTCACCCCCGGGCCGTGGCTGCACGTCGGCGGCGACGAGGCGTTCAAGGTCAAGGGGGCGGCGTACACCGGTTTCGTCGAGCGCGCCCAGCGGATCGTCGCCGGCCTCGGGAAGACCGTGGTCGGCTGGCACCAGATCGCCCCGGCGCGGCACGCCGACGGCCGGGTGCTCCAGTGGTGGGGCACCGACGGCGACGACCCGGTGACCGCCGAGGCGGTACGCCGGGGCGCCCGGCTGATCCTCTCCCCCGGCAACCACGCCTACCTCGACATGAAGTACGCCCCGGACACCCCGATCGGACACGACTGGGCCGGCCTGATCGACGTGCGACGCGCGTACGACTGGGATCCGGGCACGCACCTGCGCGACGTGCCGGCGGCGGCGGTGCTCGGCGTGGAGGCGCCGCTCTGGACCGAGTCGGTGACCTCGCTGGCCGAGATCGAGTACCTGCTCCTGCCCCGGCTGCCCGCCCTGGCGGAGCTGGGTTGGTCGCCCCGCACGACGCACGACTGGGCCGGGTTCCGCGACCGGCTGGCCGGGCACGGGCCGCGCTGGTCCACCGCCGGGATCGCCTTCCACCGCTCGCCGGAGATTCCCTGGCCGGCGGAGGACACGACGCCCGGCCGGCCGGCGCCGGCGATCCCCACGCAGCCCCGCCCGGAGGCGGCGCGACCGGCCACGCCGGCGGCAGACCCCGAGCCCGTCTGAGACGCGGCACCCGGGCATGACGAAGGGCCGGCCCCCTGGTGGGGGCCGGCCCTGTCGTCGTTGCTCGTCAGGAGGTGCTGTAACCGCGGGTGGCGATCCAGTCGGCGAGCTTGTCCACGCTCATCCGGTAGGAGGCCATGTCGGGGTCGGCGGAGTCGGCGATGGTGACGGTGTCACCGCCGTCGCGGTAGCCGATGACGCTGATGTAGTGCCCGCCCTCGAAGGAGTGGGTGACCCCGTCGGTGTCGGTGGCGGTGCCGGCGATGTTGGCCACCAGGGCGCGGCCGTCGTCGACGGTGCGGACGATGTCGGCACGCAGGGTGTCGGTCTGCTTGTCGTCCGCCCTGGCGCCGCGGATCTCGACGCTGCGGTAGGCGTCCTTGCGGGTCTCCTTGTTCAGCACCGGGGTGATGTCGTTGATGCTGTCGGTGCCGGCCTCGGTGGTGCCCATCAGCTTGGCCATGGCGTCGACATCGATGTTCTTGCCCAGCACGGAGAGGGCGTTGCGGGTGGCGGCCGGGCCGCAGTAGTAGAAGTTGGGCTGCGCCTCGTAGCGCACGTCCAGCTCCCGCTCGCCGGCGGGCTTGCGGTCGGCCGTGCGGTCGTTCTTGCGGTCGGTCTGCACCTGCGCGGCCGGCTTCTCCGTGGCCGGCGCGGCGTGCGCGGCGGCGATCGGGGCGGCGATGGCGCCGCCGGTGCAGGCGAGGCCGGCAACGGTCAGAGCGGTCTTACGGATCAGATCGGTACGCATGACGGCGTGCTCCTCTGCTCGGGGGTGCACGGCGCACACGCCGGGGGGCGGCGCGCCGCAGGGGAAGAGTCAGAAAGGGAACTGCCCGGCGATCACAGGGACCTGCTCGGGCGTCCGGGGGACGCAACTCGCGCGGCCGGCTCCGCATTCCACCGGGGCGCTCGCTGTCCAGGGGATGTAACCGGCCCGCCCGGCCCCGCATTCCACCGGGGCGCTCGACTGTCGGCGCGGTCCCGAGCTGGTTCCTCGGGGTATGCCAGGTACAACGACGCCGACCCACCCCCGACTCCGCCACCCGGGTGGCCCCGATCACGGGAAAGCCCAGGTCAGACCGGACATCGGGTCCCAGATCCCGGCCCCGCCCCCAACTTCGGTGCGGGGCGGTGGCGCCGTTCGCGCAGTGGGCGAGGCCGCGGAGTGCCAGCCTGCGAGACCTGTCCGCCCATGTCCCGACCGGCGTGGTCATCCGTACAAGGACGCGATGTCCGGTTTCGGGTCGCGCTGGCGGGCGACGAGGAGAAGCGCCAGCGCGGCGGCCACCCCATCACCGTCCGGCCGACCCAGCGTGGCAGTGAGGTTGGCAGATGCGCGTCCTTTAGAGCTGATGACGTAGACGACTCATCCCTGTTGCCTACACCCCGTCACGCGGACCATCCCGGTACTGGCCCCCCGGGCCGCGGGTCGGGCTAACCCACACTCGGTACTCGCCACGCCCAGGTCCGACCCTCGCGCTCTCGACGAAGCCCTCACCGCATCCGCGCTCGCCAACCCGCCAGGGGCCGAGGTTGAGTCGTCTACGTCATCAGCTCTAAAGGAGCCGACAACAGACAAAGGCGCGGTGATCTCGGCGGAGAGGGGCCGGTCCGTGGACGGCGGTCAGCCGCCGGAGTCGTCCAGCTCGGCGCCCTCGGGCACGGTGTCGTCGTCGCGGCTGGCCAACCAGCCGTCGGGCAGGTGGACCTTGCCGGGCGAGTTGGTCCGGCCCCGGGGCTGGCCGAGGGTGGCCACCGGGAACGGCTCGACCGGGTCGAGCTTGCCGAGCAGGTCGTCCAGCTGGGCCAGGCTCTCGATCATGGCGAGGGAGCGGCGCAGCTCGCTGCCGACCGGGAAGCCCTTCAGGTACCAGGCGACGTGCTTGCGGAAGTCGGTGCAGCCGTCCCGCTCGCCCCGCGCCGGGGTACGCGAGCCGGCGCTGAACTGGTCGACCAGCAGCTCCGCGTGCCGGCGCATGGTCACCGCCACCTCGCCGAGGCTGGGCAGCCGCCGTTCCGGGCGGCCGTTGAAGGCGGCCTCCAGGTCGGCGAAGAGCCACGGCCGGCCCAGGCAGCCCCGCCCGATCACCACGCCGTCGACCCCGGTGTGCGCGACCATCCGCAGCGCGTCGTCGGCCTCCCAGATGTCACCGTTGCCGAGCACCGGCACGTCGAGGGCCTGCTTGAGGGCGGCGATCGCGTCCCAGTCGGCGGTGCCGGAGTAGCGCTGCGCGGCCGTACGCCCGTGCAGGGCGACCGCCGCGACGCCGGCGTCCTGGGCGGCGAGGCCGGCCTCGACGTACGTCAGGTGGTCGTCGTCGATGCCCTTGCGCATCTTGACCGTGACCGGCACCCCGGCGGGTGACGCGGCGTCCACCGCGGCGGAGACCAGGCGGGTGAAGAGCCGACGCCGCCAGGGCAGCGCGGCACCCCCGCCCCGGCGGGTGACCTTGGGGACCGGGCAGCCGAAGTTCAGGTCGATGTGGTCGGCGAGGTTCCGCTCCACCACGATCCGCACCGCGGCGGCGGTGATCTCCGGGTCGGTGCCGTAGAGCTGGAGGCTGCGCGGCCGCTCGTTGTCGCCGAAGGCGATCATGCGCAGCGTCTTCGGGTTCCGCTCGACCAGCGCCCGGGTGGTGATCATTTCGCAGACGTAGATGCCGCCGCCCTGCTCCCGGCAGAGCTGCCGGAACCCCACGTTGGTGATGCCGGCCATCGGCGCGAGCACCACCGGCGGCCACACCTGGTGCGGTCCGAGGGTGAGCGGGCGGAGAGCGGGCAGGGTCGGGGCGGTCACCGGACAAGTGTACGGGGCCCCGGCCGGCGCCCTTTCGCGCCGGCCGGAGCCCCATGAGCAGCTCAGCAGCCGGGGAGGCGCTCGATCAGGTAGCGCTCGACCTGGTCCAGCGAGATCCGCTCCTGGGCCATGGTGTCCCGGTTCCGCACCGTCACCGCGTCGTCGTCCAGGGTGTCGAAGTCGACGGTGACGCAGAACGGCGTGCCGATCTCGTCCTGGCGGCGGTAGCGCCGGCCGATCGCCTGCGAGTCGTCGAACTCGACCACCCAGCGCTTGCGCAGCTGCGCGGCGAGGCCCTTCGCCTTCGGCGAGAGCGCCTCGTTGCGGGACAGCGGCAGCACCGCCACCTTGACCGGGGCCAGCCGCGGGTCGAAGCGCATCACCGTGCGCTTGTCCACGCCGCCCTTGGTGTTCGGCGCCTCGTCCTCGTCGTACGCCTCCAGCAGGAACGCCAGCACCGCGCGGGTGAGGCCGGCGGCCGGCTCGATGACGTAGGGCATCCAGCGCTCGCCCTTGGTCTGGTCGAAGTAGGACAGGTCGACGCCGGAGTGCTTGCTGTGCGTGGCGAGGTCGAAGTCGGTGCGGTTGGCGATCCCCTCCAGCTCCGCGAACTCGGTGCCGCCGAACTGGAAGCGGTACTCGATGTCGACGGTGCGCTTGGAGTAGTGGGAGAGCTTCTCCTTGGGGTGCTCGTACAGGCGCAGGTTGTCCGCCGAGAGACCCAGGTCGAGGTACCAGTTCCAGCGCTCCTGGAGCCAGTACTCGTGCCACTGCTCGTCCGAGCCGGGCTCGACGAAGAACTCCATCTCCATCTGCTCGAACTCACGGGTCCGGAAGATGAAGTTGCCCGGGGTGATCTCGTTGCGGAACGACTTGCCGGTCTGCGCGATGCCGAACGGCGGCTTCTTGCGGGCGACCGTCTCCACGTTCTTGTAGTTGACGAAGATGCCCTGGGCGGTCTCCGGGCGCAGGTAGTGCAGGCCCTCGTCGCTCTCCACCGGGCCCAGGTAGGTCTTCATCAGGCCGTTGAACATCTTCGGCTCGGTGAAGGTGCCCTTGTTGCCGCAGTTCGGGCAGTTCAGCTCCGACAGCGAGGTCAGCGGCTTGCCGTGCTTCTCGGCGTACGCCTCCTCGAGGTGGTCGGCGCGGAACCGCTTGTGGCAGAACTGGCACTCGGTCAGCGGGTCGACGAACTCGGCGATGTGGCCGGAGGCCTCCCAGACCTTGCGGGCCAGGATGACCGCGGAGTCCAGGCCGACGACGTCGTCGCGCTGCTGCACCATGGTCTTCCACCACTGCCGGCGGACGTTCTCCTTGAGCTCGACGCCGAGCGGACCGTAGTCCCACGCCGACCGGGTGCCCCCGTAGATCTCGCTGGAGGGGAAGACGAAGCCCCGGCGCTTCGCGAGGCTGACGACGGCGTCGATACGGTCGGCTGGCATGTTTCCTCCTACGCCGGCTGGCGGTCGGCGGGGACGTGATGTGGACGGAAGGAGCAGTTCGGGACAACGGTACGGCCAGCGGCGTCCCGAGCCCAGCAGAATACCGGGGGACGGCTCAGCTGATCCCGCAGACCTCCATGCCGCCCGTCTGCTGGTCGGGCGCGAGCCGCACCTGCTGGGCGTCCCGCCCGCCGCCGCGGTAGGTCACCTCGACCGGCACGGTGAGGGCGGCAGGGTCGACCTCACCCACCCGGTAGCTGGCCACCGCCGGCTCGTCGGCCACCCGTTGCGCGAAGTCCGCGCGCGGCTCGCGCCGCTGCGCGTCGTCGCAGAGCTTGTCGTACGCCTGGTCGTAGTCCTGCTCGACCAGGGCGCGGTAGTAGTCGTCGGTGACCGACTTGCCCTGCTCCTCGATCGCCTGGACGTTGCTGACCACCAGGCCGATCGCGGCGGCGCCACCCCCGCCGCAGCAGATCAGCAGGGCGAGCGCGCCGACGCCGAGCCCGATCCAGAGCCGCACCCGGCCGCCCTCGGTGGGCGGAGCGGCGAACGGCGGCGCCACACCGGGCCCCGACGGCGGGGCGGGCACGCCCGGATCGGCCGGACCGGCCGGCGACGGGTCGCCCTCCCGGCCGGGCGTCGCGGGGTGCGGCGGTGGGGCTGCCGGGCCGGGAGCGGTCATAGGAGAAGGGTAGTGCCCGCCGGCTCAGCGGTGCGGAATCGAGGCCCGATCACTGGCGGCCACCACGACTGCACCGTCCGGGGCGGCGCTGGCCAGCGTCTCGTACGCGGACGGCTCGTCGACCGACTCGGCGAGCAGCGGCACCGCGGCGATCTTGACGTCGAAGCCGCCGAGCGCCCGCCGGTACGCCCCGACCGACTCCCACTCGGTGACCAGGCACCAGTGGCCCGGGTCGTCCAGCGCGCGCAGGAGTTCGCCGCGCAGGTAGCCCGGGCGGGCGGCCAGCGCGGCCAGCGCGGCGTGCGCCCGGGGCACGAAGGCGTCCGCGACATCGACGTCGACCACGAACCGGTTGGTGACCAGCACCGCGTTCCTCCTCGTAGAGTCTGTGGGATGCAGCGTACGCAGAGCCCTCTGCTGGCCCGGTTGGCCCGGGCGAACCCGACGTCGGTGTTCCTCGCCACCCTGGTGCTGGTGCTGGTGGCGTTCTTCGCGCCCGGCCCGGTCGGCGGGGCGCTGCTGCTGGCGCTCGCCGCCGCGCTGGTCTGGCTGCTCGCCACGACCTGGCCGGTGCAGGCGCCGCGTACGCGGGTGGTGCGGCTGCTGATGCTGACCCTGCTGATCGCGTTCGCCCTCGCCAAGCTGCTCTGACATGCAATCATGCGTTTTTGACAATCATTCTCGTTGTCACGGAGAGTTGATGTCATGAACAGCCGCTCCGCTCCGCGCGCCCTGGCCACCGCCGCCGCCGCCCTGCTCGCCCTGGGCGGCGTGGCCGCCTGCTCCGACGACGGCGCGGCCGGCGCCGACCCGCAGCGGGTCGACGTGGTGGCCGCCTTCTACCCGTTGCAGTTCGTCGCCGACCGGATCGGCGGGGACGCGGTGAAGGTCACCAACCTGGTCAAGCCGGGCGCGGAGCCGCACGACCTGGAGCTCAACCCCGGCCAGGTCGGTCAGCTCAGCGAGGCGGAGCTGGTGGTCTACCTGAAGGGCTTCCAGCCGGCGGTGGACGACGCGGTCGACCAGAACGCCGGCGACCGCGCCTTCGACGTGGCCACCGTGCAGCCCCTGCTCGACGCCGCCGCCGCCGGCCACGAGCACGAGGGTGAGGCCGGACACGCCGACGAGCAGTCCGGCGGCAAGGACCCGCACCTCTGGCTCGACCCGACCCGGCTGGCCACCGTCGGCGACAAGCTCGCCGAGCGGCTCGGTAAGGCCGACCCGGACCGGGCCGCCGACTACAGCGCCCGGGCCGCCGCGCTCCGCGGCGAGCTGGAGAAGCTCGACGCCGACTTCACCGCCGGACTGAAGACCTGCCAGCGCCGGGAGATCGTGACCAGCCACACCGCCTTCGGCTACCTCACCACCCGGTACCAGCTGGAGCAGGTCGGCATCACCGGGCTCAGCCCGGAGGCCGAGCCCGCCCCGCAGCGCCTCGCCGAGGTCGTCGAGGAGGCCCGCGAGCACAAGGCCACCACGATCTTCTTCGAGACGCTGGTCAGCCCCAAGGTCGCCGAGACCATCGCCGCCGAGGTCGGCGCGAAGACCGCCGTGCTGGACCCGCTCGAAGGGCTGTCGACCGACTCCGGCGGCGACTACCTTTCGGTGATGCGTACCAACCTGGAGACCCTGCGGACGGCGTTGAGCTGCTCGTGAGCGCACCTGTCATCACCGTCACCCACGGCGCGGTCGGCTACGACGGCCGTCCCGTGCTGCGGGACGTCTCGCTGACCGTCGCCGCCGGCGAGGTGGTCGCCGTGCTCGGCGCCAACGGCTCCGGCAAGTCCACCCTGATCCGCGCCGTGCTCGGACTGGTGCCGCTGACCGCCGGGTCGGTCACCCTCTTCGACACCCCGCAGCGCCGCTTCCGGCAGTGGCACCGCATCGGGTACGTCCCGCAGCGGCTGGGCGCCGGCAGCGGCGTGCCGGCCACCGTCCGCGAGGTGGTCGCCTCCGGCCGGCTGGCCCGCCGGGGCGTGCTGCGCCCACCGGGCCGCGCCGACCGGGCCGCGGTGGACGCGGCGCTGCGCGCGGTCGGGCTCGCCGACCGGGCCGGCGACCCGGTCGCCACCCTCTCCGGCGGCCAGCAGCAGCGCACCCTGATCGCCCGCGCGCTGGCCGGTGAGCCGGAGCTGCTGGTGCTGGACGAGCCGACCGCCGGGGTCGACGCCACCAGCCAGGAGGCGTTCGCCGGCGCCCTGCACGACTTCGTGGCCGGTGGCGGCACCGTGCTCCTCGTCGCCCACGAGCTGGGGCCGCTGCGCCCGCTGATCAGCCGGGCGGTGGTCGTACACCAGGGGGGCATCTGTCACGACGGCCCGGTGCCGGAACCCGCCGGCCACCACGCGGAGCCCGACCACGACCACGTGCACCCGCACGGTCCCGACGAGCCCGCCGGGCTGTGGAGCAACTGAGCGATGGAACTCTTCCAGTACCCCTACATGCAGCGTGCGCTGATCGCCGCGCTGGTCATCGGCCTGGCCGCCCCGGCGCTCGGGATCTACCTGGTGCAGCGGCGGTTGGCCCTGGTCGGCGACGGCATCGGGCACGTGGCGCTGACCGGGGTCGGCGCCGGGCTGCTGTTCAACCGCTCCCCGGTGCTGGTGGCGGTGGTCGCGGCGACCCTCGGCGCGGTCGCCATCGAGCTGGTCCGGGCGCGCGGGCGCACCTCCGGCGACCTGGCGCTGGCGCTGCTCTTCTACGGCGGCATCGCCGGCGGGGTGATGCTGGTGGGGCTCTCCGACGCCACCAGCGCCAACCTCAACGCGTACCTGTTCGGGTCGCTGACCACCATCTTCCCGCGGGACCTCGCCACCATCGCGATCCTCGGCGTGGTGATCGGCGTGGTCATGCTGGGGCTGCGCCCGGCGCTCTTCGCCGTCTGCCACGACGAGGAGTACGCCCGGGTCTCCGGACTGCCGGTGCGGACGTTGAACCTGCTGCTCGCGGTCGCCACCGCGGTGACCGTCACCATCGCCATGCAGGCGGTCGGGGTGCTGCTGATCAGCGCCCTGATGGTGGTGCCGGTGGCCGCCGCCCAGCAGGTGACCCGGGGCTTCCGCAGCACGATGACCGCGGCGATGGCGCTGGGGCTCTTCGCCGCCGGGGCCGGGGTGTGGGTGGCGGCCACCGCGAACACCGCGCCCGGCGCCTCGGTGGTGCTGCTGGCGATCGCGTCCTTCCTCGTCGTCGCCCTCGGCGCGGCCGGGTGGCGGCTGCTGCGCCGACGGGCCGCACCGGCCGCCGTACCGGCCCCGGAACCGCACGAGGTCGTGCTCCGGTGACGCTGGTCGGCGGCGTGTCGGCGGTGTTGGTTACCGTTGCGGGGTGACCGGCACGAACGGGTACGACGCCTTCGAGGGCGCGGGTGACCTGCTGCGCGCCCTCTCGGCCCCGATCCGGCTGGCGATCGTGAGCGAGCTGGCGCAGGGTGAACGGTGCGTGCACGAGCTGGTGGAGAAGCTCGGCGCCGCGCAACCACTGGTCTCCCAGCACCTGCGGGTGCTGCGCGGCGCCGGGGTGGTGCGCGGTTCCCGCCGCGGCCGCGAGATCGCGTACGCCCTGGTCGACGAGCACGTCGCGCACATCGTGGCGGACGCGGTCAGCCACGCCGGGGAGGGATCATGAGCGAGAGCGGGGCCGCGCTGCGGAACACCCGGCAGCGGTCGGCGGTGAGCGCCCTGCTCGCCGAGGTGGAGGGCTTCCACAGCGCGCAGGACCTGCACGCCATGCTGCGCACCCGGGGCGAGCGGGTCGGGCTGACCACCGTCTACCGGACGCTGCAGGGGCTCGCCGACGCGGGCGAAATCGACGTGATGCGCCCGCCCGGCGGCGAGCACCTCTACCGCCGGTGCAGCGAGGGACACCACCACCACCTGGTCTGCCGGGTCTGCGGCCGGACCGTCGAGGTGGCCGGGCCGGCGGTGGAGACCTGGGCGGAGCGGGTCGCGGCCCAGCACGGGTACGCCGACGTCAGCCACACGCTGGAGATCTTCGGCACCTGCCCGGCCTGCGTCCGCTGACGGGCCGCGCCGATTCCGGGCCGCTCGCGCGGTACCGGGGCGGCGGCGCCCGTGGCACGCTGGCGGCGTGAAGATCTACGCTGACCGTTTTCCCGTCGCCCTCCGGCAGCTCCTCACCGACCTGCTCGTCGTCGCCTGGGTGTACGCGGCGATCCGCTTCGCCAGCTGGTTGCACGACCTGGTGCAGAAGCTCGCCGTACCCGGGCGGAAGCTGGAGGGCGCCGGCGGCGGCCTCGCCGACAACCTGGCCGAGGCCGGCGGGAAGGTCGGCCGGGTGCCGCTGGTCGGCGACGAGCTGACCGGACCGTTCACCAAGGCCGCCGACGCCGCCCGGGCGATGGCCGAGGCCGGACGCGACCAGCAGGAGCTGGTCGGCCAACTGGCCCTGGCGCTCAGCATCGCCGTGCTGGTCTTCCCACTCGGCCTGGTGCTCTTCGGGTGGCTGCCGCTGCGGGTGCGCTGGATGCGCCGGGCCGCCGCGGCGAAGGCGCTGGCCGTCGCGCCCGCCGGACGGGACCTGCTGGCCCTGCGGGCGCTCGCCGGCCAGCCGCTGCGCCGCCTGACCAGGATCGATCCGGACGTGGCGGAGGCATGGCGGCGGGGCGACGACGCCACGGTCGACGCGCTCGCCGCGCTGGAGCTGCGCCGACTCGGCCTGCGCGGCGGCCGGTAGGGTGTGGCGGTGCTCTGGTTCCTGATCGTCATCGCCGTGCTGCTGCTCGGCTACGCCGCCGTCCTGGTGAGCTTCGTCCGCAGGGGGCGCAGGATCCCGCCGGCCGCGTACCTGGTGCTCGCGGCCCTCAACGGACTCATCCTGGCCGCCGTGCTGGCCTGGGCCGTCGCCCGCTGACCGTTTCGCGCCCGCAGCGGGCCGCCGACCCGGCCGGGACCCGGCCGCACGTCGGCTCGTCCCGCGGTTTGCGGCGGGTCGCGGTGTCCGGGTGGCCGGAGACCGCGACCCGCCGCAAACGGTGACGGGACGCGTCCGGCGGCGCGTCAGCCCGCCGGCGGGATGCGGCGGCGGACGTCCTCGGCGGTGGACGGGCCGGGCGACCAGCGCGACACCCACGGAGCGTCGGCCGGCGGGGTCAGCACGCCCTCCTCCAGGGCGGCGTACCGGCCGGCGAGAATCCGTCTGGCGGCGGCGACGTCGACGGAGTCGGTGTTCTCCCACAGGGCGGTGAAGAGCTGCTCGACGCGGACCCGGGCCTGCCGGCAGAACAGGTCGGCCAGCTCGACGTTCTCCGGTCGGGTGTCCCGCTCCGCGTTGGCCCGGACGCAGACGGCGGACATCGCGAACAACTCCGCGCCGATGTCCACCACCCGGCCGAGGAACGCCTGCTTGCGCTCCATCTTTCCCTGCCAGCGGGACATCGCGTAGAACGTCGACCGGGCCAGCTTGCGGGAGTACCGCTCCACCTGGCGCAGGTGCCCGGCGAGCGGCCCGAACTCGGCGTACGCGTTCGGGCTCTGCCCCCGGCCGACGGCGAGGGTGGGCAGCCACCTCGCGTAGAAGATGCCGGCCCGGGCCCCCGCCTTCGCCTTGCGGCCCAGCCCGGCGTCCGGGTCGATGATGTCCCCGGCCACCGAGAGGTGGGCGTCGACCGCCTCCCGGGCGATGAGCAGGTGCATGATCTCGGTGGAGCCCTCGAAGATCCGGTTGATCCGCAGGTCCCGCATCAGCTGCTCCACCGCGGCCGGGCGTTCACCCCGGGCGGCCAGCGAGTCGGCCGTCTCGTAGCCGCGGCCGCCCCGGATCTGGATCAGCTCGTCGGCGATCTTCCAGGCCATCTCGCTGGCGTAGAGCTTGACCAGCGCCGCCTCGATCCGGATGTCGGTGCGGTCGTCGTCGGCGAGCAGGCAGCAGAGGTCCAACATGGTCTCCATGCCGTACGTGGTGGCGGCGATGAAGGCCAACTTCTGGGCGACCGCCTCGTGCTCGCCGACCGGCCGGCCCCACTGCACCCGCTCGGCGGCCCACTCCCGGGCCACGTTCAGCGACCACTTGCCGGCGCCCACGCACATCGCCGGCAGCGAGAGTCGGCCGGTGTTCAACGTGGTGAGTGCGATCTTGAGACCCTTGCCCTCGCCGCCGATGACGTTCTCCTTCGGCACGAAGACGTCGTGGAAGCGGGTGACGCTGTTCTCCAGGCCACGCAGGCCGACGAAGGCGTTGCGCCGCTCGACGGTGATGCCCTCGCTGTCGGCGTCCACCACGAACGCGGTGATGCCGCCGCGCCGCCCCTCGGCGGCCGGCACCCGGGCCATCACCACCAGCAGGGTGGCGACGGTGCCGTTGGTGGCCCAGAGCTTCACCCCGTTGAGCCGGTAGCCGGTGCCGTCGGCGGTGGGTTCGGCGGTGGTCGCCAGCCGGGCCGGGTCGGAGCCGACGTCGGGCTCGGTGAGCAGGAACGCGGAGACCTCGCCGGCGGCCAGCCGGGGCAGGAAGCGCTGCTTCTGCTCGGCGGTGCCGAACATCTTCAGCGGCTGCGGGACGCCGATGGACTGGTGGGCGGAGAGCAGCGCGCCGATCGCCGGGCTGACCGAGCCGGCCAGCATCAGCGCCCGGCAGTAGTGCAGGTTGCTCAGGCCGAGGCCGCCGTACCCGCGGTCAATCTTCATGCCGAACGCGCCGAGCCGGGCCATCCCCTGGAAGACCTCGTCGGGGATCCGGGCGTCCCGTTCGATGGCGGCGCCGTCCACCTCGGTGGTGAGGTAGTCGGCGAACTCGGCGAGGAACCCTTCCGCGCGTTCGGTGTCGGCCGGGTCGGAGCGCGGCCACGGGTTGATCAGATCCAGCCGGAACCGGCCGAGGAAGAGTTCCTTGCCGAAGCTGGGCCGGTCCCAGGCCGACTCCCGGGCCGCCTCGGCGACCTGGCGGGCCTCCCGCTCGGAGACCTGACCCGCCTCGCCGGGCAGTGGTCCGGCGCCGTCCTGGCTGGGTCGGCTGTTCTGCGTCGTGGTCACGGCTGCCCCCTCGAACCTCAGTCCGGCTGCGTCAACGTGCTCGACAAACAGCACGCTACCCCCGGGTGTTACCCAGGGGTAGCCTCGCGCGCACGTCCGATTTTCCGACCGGTGACCGAGGTGACGGCTCAGTGGGCGGATAGCTGGAGGCTGTCCTCCTCGTCCTCGATGTCGTCCTCACCCCAGTTGCGGCGGACGAACGGCAGGATCATCCAGAAGGTCAGGAACCACAGCGCGGTGACCGCGCTGAGCACCAGGGCGATCGGCCGGCTGAGCACGAAGTCGGTGATCAGCAGCACCGCGGCCACCATCGAGATGAGCATGAAGCCCAGTCCACCGCTGGCCATCCGGTGCGCGAAGCGGACCAGCTCGGGCTTGCGGCCCTGCCGGAACAGCGCCCGGTGGAAGGCCACCGGCGAGATGATCATCGCGGTGGCGGCGGCGGCCGACAACAGCGAGACGATGTAGACGTCCTTCTGGAAGTCGCTGGCGCGGGGGAAGCCGTTGCTGAACGGCAGGGTCAGCAGGAAGGCGAAGAGGATCTGCACACCGGTCTGCGCCACCCGCAGCTCCTGGAGCAGATCGGCGAAGTTGCGCTGCCAGCGCTGCTTCTCGGATTCCTTCGACACGCGCTACCTCCGGATGAGACGGTACCGTCGGGGTGGTTCACCCCGACGGCAGCAACGCCAATGCCCGATCGGGAGCAGCGCGAAACCAGCTCATGATCCGCGGCGGATCCGGCCCGCGTACCGGGCCTCCAGCGCGGCGTTGTGCTCGTCGCCACCGGCGATGTTCGCCGACAGGTAAACCGGGGGCCGCTCCCCCGCCGCGATCAGCCGGGCCACCGTCTCGGCCACGATCTGCTGGGCCAGCAGGGCCGCCGTGATCGAGGAGACCGCGCCGACCGCGCCGCCGTCGGGCAGCGGCAGCGTCGCGTCGCCGTACGGGGCGCCGTTGTCCAGCACCACGTCGGCGAAGTCGGCGAGCTTGCGCCCCGACGGGTGGCGGGAGGTCATCCGCCCCGAGTGCTCCGCCGAGGTGATCGCGATCAGCCGGTGTCCCCGCTCCTTCACCACCGAGGCGAACTCGACCATGGCGCCGTTGACCCCGGAGTTGGACGCGAGCACGAAGACGTCCGCCGGGCGGACCGGGGCGAGCTCGTAGAGGCGGTGCGCCACCGCCGGGTCGCGCTCCAGGTGCGGACCGAGGATGCTCGCCGGCTCCCCGCCGATCAGCACCAGGTCGCGCAGCGCGATCCGGTTGGTGGGCACCAGCCCGCCGGCCCGCCCGGCGATCTCCATGGCCAGCGCCTCGGAGTGGCCGGTGCCGAAGGCGTGCACCACCCCGTCGTCCCGCAACGCCGCGGCGATCAGGTCGCCCGCCTGACCCACCGCGTCCCGCTGGCTCCGCGCCACCCGGTCGATCGCCCCGGTCACCACCGCCAGGTACGCCTCGCCGCTCACCGTCATGCCGTCTCCGTCCCCTCGTTCTCCTGCTGGTCGTCGCGCCCGGGCACCGCCGACACCCGGTCAGCCCAGGGTGCGGACCCGGGCCAGGATCGCCTCGGCCAGTGGACCCGGCGCCTGGTCCGGGATCCAGTGGGTGAGGCCGGAGAGCGCCACGAAGCGGTAGTCACCCGCGACGTGGGAGGCGCACGCCTCGGCGGCGGTCCGTCCGATGGCGACGTCCCTGTCGCTCCAGACGTACGTGGTGGGCACCGTGACCGTTCCGATCCGGCCCAGGTCCTCGTTGGACATCGCCCGGTACCAGTTCAGCGCGCCGGTCAGCGCGCCCGGCTCCCGCATCGGCTCGGCGTACCGGGCGACCCGCTCGGCGTCACCCACCCCGGAGAGCAGCTTGCGCAGGGCTGCCGCCTTCAACGCCAGCAGCACCTTCTCCGCCTTGCCCTCCTGGCGGAACAGCAGCATGTACGACGAGCGGGCCTTCTGCTGCGGGTCCTTGGCCAGGGCGTACCCGAAGGCGGCCGGGTGCGGGACGGAGACGGCGGTCAGCGTGCGCACCCGCTGCGGGTGCTGCGCGGCGAGGCCCCAGGCGACCATCGCCCCCCAGTCGTGCCCCACCACGTGGGCCGCGTCGACGCCGAGGGCGTCGAGCACCGCCACCGCGTCCGCGACCAGCTCCGGGGCCCGGTACGCGGCCACCTCGGCGGGTCGGGCGCCCGGCGAGTAGCCCCGCTGGTCCAGCGCGTACGTGCGCAGGCCGGCGGCGTGCAGCGCCGGCACCACCTCGTCCCATTCCCCGCTGTGCTGCGGGAACCCGTGCAGCAGGAGGACGGCGTCGCCGCCCTCCGGGCCGCCGGTGCGTACCTCGAATGTCAGCCCTCGCGCCTCGACCCGCATGATCGGCAGCCTACCGAGGTCGGCGCCGGAGCACCCGTCCCGCGACCGCCGGATCAGGGCCGGACCCGCCACCACCGCAGCCGGCCTGCCCGGCGGTCGCGTTCCCACCTGGCCAGGGCCCGGTCGTGGGCCCAGGTCCAGAGCCGGCGACGAGCCCGATGGCCAGCACGGGCAGCAGGAAGAGCAGCGCCCGGCCGAGGTCGCCCCGGCCGACCGAGGTCACGACGAGGGCCACCGCGATCGGCAGCAGGCCGATGGCCAGCCCGAGCAACACCATGCGGAGGTCGGTGTACGGATTCGGTCGAGGCTCGCGCATGCCGCCAGGGTGGCATCGCCGGGCAAGGCTTCGTGAGCTGCGGAAAGATCACTTTGCTCGATGATCTTCGTAGGTGTTAGCGTCGACGAGACAACTTCATATCCGACAGGGGAGCGCACAGCGCTGAGAGTGCGGGCACCGCCCGCAGACCCTCGAACCTGATCTGGGTAATGCCAGCGCAGGGAGTTCGGTCGACCTCCAGCCGCGCCGCCGTCCGGCAGCACCGGGCGCGGCGTGCGTCTTCTCCTGGTTCTTTCCTCTGAACTGGGAGCGATCATGCAGAACGACACCATCGCCAACCGGTGGCGCACCATCGACATCGTCATCGCGGCGGTGCTCGGGGTGGCCTTCGGCATCATCTTCTGGGCCTGGGGCCTGCTCTGGAACGGCCCCGCGGACGCCATTCCGCTGCCCGGCCGGGCCGCCATCTACGGCGTCTGGCTGGTCCCCGCCGTCCTCGGCGGGCTGATCATCCGCAAGCCGGGTGCCGCCTTCTTCACGCTCACCGTCGCCGCGCTGATCTCGGTGGCGCTGGGCAGCAGCTGGGGTTGGACCCTGGTCATCCAGGGCCCGCTGGAGGCCGCCGCGGCGGAGCTTGCCTTCGCGGCGTTCGGGTACCGGGTCTTCCGGCTGCCCGTCGCCCTGCTGGCCGCCACCCTGGCCGGCCTCGCGGCGGCGCTCTACGACGTCTTCATCTGGTACCCGGAGACCGCCTGGGGCAGCTTCCGCGTCCCCTACATCCTGATCACGACCGTCAGCTCGCTGCTCGTCGCCGGCCTGGGCGGCGTCGCGCTGACCCGCGCCCTGGCCGGCACCGGCGTCCTCGACCGGTTCCCCGCCGGCCGCGAACGCGCCGCCGTCTGACCCGCCTCCAGACATGTCGAGCATGAGGTCGGCGGCGACGTGGATCTCCGGAACCGCCGTCGACCCCGGGCTCGACGGAGCAGGGTGGAAAGCCGGGGGGTGCGCGTGGGGGCGGTGACGCTGCGGGGGTTCGGGTGGCGGCACGCGGGGCGGAAACGCTGGGCGGTGCACGGCGTCGACCTGCGGATCGAACGCGGCGAGCGGGTGCTGCTGCTGGGGCCCTCCGGGGCCGGCAAGAGCACCCTGCTCGCCGCGCTGGCCGGTCTGCTGCCGGAGGACTCCGGCGAGCAGGAGGGCACCGTCGAGATCGACGGGCTCGACCCGCGCAAGGACCGGGAACGGGTCGGCATCGTCTTCCAGGACCCGGAGACCCAGCTGGTGATGGCCCGCTGCGGCGACGACGTCGCGTTCGGGCTGGAGAACCGCGGCGTGCCCGCCGACGAGATCTGGCCCCGGGTGGATGAGGCGCTGCGCCGGGTCGGCTTCCCGTACCACCGGGACCGGCCCACCGCGGCGCTCTCCGGCGGCGAACAGCAGCGCCTCGCCCTGGCCGGGGCGCTCGCCACGCGCCCGGCGCTGCTGCTGCTCGACGAGCCGACCGCCAACCTCGACCCGGCCGGCGCCGAGCTGGTCCGGCAGGCGGTGGCCGGGGCACTGGACGCCGACACCACCCTGATCCTGGTCGAGCACCGGGTCGCCGAGGCGTTGCCGCTGGTGGACCGGGTGGTGGTGCTGGAGGCCGGCGGCGGGATCCGCGCGGACGGCCCGCCGGAGGCCGTCTTCGCCGCGCATGGTGAGGCGCTCGCCGCCGAGGGCGTCTGGGTGCCCGGCAGGACCATCCCGCCCCGGCACGCCACCGCGCCCGCCGGCGACCGGTTGCTCGCCGCCGACCGGCTCGGCCTGCCGCCCCGGCTGGCCTCCACCGACCTCGAGGTACGCGCCGGCGAGGCGCTCGCCGTCCTCGGGCCCAACGGCGCCGGCAAGTCCACCCTCGCCCTGCTGCTCGGCGGGCTGCTCCGCCCGGGCGTCGGCCGGGTCACCGCGACGCCCGAACTGGCCGGCGCCGACGCCCGCACTCCCCCACACCGCTGGCGGGCGCCCGCGCTGACCCGCCGGATCGGCTCGGTCTTCCAGGACCCGGAGCACCAGTTCGTCACCGGCACCGTCTTCGACGAGCTGGCGCTCGGTCCGCGCCGCACCGGACGCACCGAGGCGGAGGTCCGGGCCACCGTGGACGGCCTGCTGGACCGGCTCCGACTGAGCCGGCTGGCCGGCGCCAACCCGTACACCCTCTCCGGCGGGGAGGCCCGGCGGCTGAGCGTGGCGACCGCCCTGGCCACCGCCCCCCGGCTGCTGATCTGCGACGAGCCGACCTTCGGTCAGGACCGGCGGACCTGGCGGGAGCTGGTCGACCTCCTCGCCGAGCTGCGCGACGCCGGGCACGGCATCGTCGCGGTCACCCACGACACGGACTTCGTCGCCGCGCTGGCCGATCGCACCGTCACCCTGGACCGCCGGTCCGAGCCGGGGACACCGCCGGCCGACCCGGCGGATCGGCACGCGGGCCCGGAGCGTCGCCGGTGATCAGCCTGGAACCGGTCGCCGCGCCCGGCGCCCCGCTGGCCCGGCGCAACCCGGTGGCGAAGCTCGGCGCGGCCCTGGTCTTCTCGTTCGTGCTGATCGCCACCCTGGACCCGGTCGCGCCGGCGATCGCCATCGGGGTCGAGCTGGCGGTGCTGCCGCTGTTCGGGATCCGCTACCGGGTGCTCGCCCGGCGGGCCCTGCCGCTGCTCGCCGGCGGCGCCGGGATCGTGGTCACGCTGGTCCTCTTCGCCGCGGACCGCTCCGGCCGGGTGCTGCTCGACGCCGGGCCGCTGCTGGTCACCTCGGGCGTCCTGGTCACCGCGCTCGGCCTGGTGCTGCGGACGTTCGCGGTGGCCCTGCCCGGGGTGATCGTCTTCGCCACCACCGACCCGACCGACCTGGCCGACGCGCTGATCCAGAACGCCCGCGCACCGGCCCGGTTCGCCATCGGGGCGCTCGCCGCGTTCCGGCTGGTGCCGCTGCTCGGCCAGGAGTGGCAGATGATCGGGATGGCCCGCCGCGCGCGCGGCGTCGACGCCGGCCGCAACCCGGTGGCGAAGCTGCGGCTGTTCGGGTCGACCGCGTTCGCGCTGCTGGTCGGCGCGATCCGGCGGGGCACCCGGCTGGCGGTCGCGATGGACGCGCGCGGCTTCGACGCCGGCATCCCGCGTACGGTCGCCCGGCGGCAGCGCTTCGGGCTCGCCGACACCCTGCTGATCCTCGGCGCCGGGGCGCTGGCCGGCGCGGCGCTGGCGGTCAGCATCGCCCTCGGCACCTTCCGCCCGCTGATCGGCTGACCGGGCTCGCGGGGCCGAGCTGGTCACCGCCGGCCGGTCGCCCCCGCTTCGCGGCGTGTCGCGGTGTCGCAGTGTCGGGAAACCGCGACCCGCCGCGAATCGTGCGGGCGGTCCACGCTCGTGCCGGCCGCGCCCGGACCGGGGCTGGGCGTGGGCGCCGGCCGGCCCGGGCCGGTCAGCTCCGGCGGAAGGCGTACCGCCGGCTCTGGCCGCGGGCGGCGGTCGAGCCGCCACCACCCCGCACCACCGGCCCGGTGCGCGGCGGCGGTGGCGGGGTCTCCCGGGCGGGAACGGTCGGTGACGCCGTACCGGTCGACGGCGGCACCGGCGTCGACGGCGCCACGGTGAGCGCGTCGAGATCCGGCGGGGTAACCGCCGCCACGGACGGCGCCGGTCGGCGGGACTTCTTCGGATTGCGCTTGGCGGGCATACGCTGCCTCCTTCGGCGGGGACCGCGCCGCCGGGCGGGCGGTCGACGGACGGGAACGACCCGGGCGACCCGACCACGGAGACCACCCGAAGAGGTGGGAATGCGGACGCCCGGAGTGCACGGACCCGCTGCCACGGCGGCGGTCCGGCTCTGAAGGTGGGGCGTCACTTACGCATGCCCGCACCCTAACCCCGAAGCGGACCCGGTCGCAGCCGAATTACCGTCCCGACCCGGCGCGGGCCGGGGCCGGGCGGGCCGAGAGCCGTCGCCCCCGCGACGACAGGGTGCGCCGCGCCGCTCACCCAGCGTCGATGTCCGGGCCCGTGGCGCCGCCGACCGCGATACGGTCGCAGGACGGCAGGCCGACGAGAGGTGGCGGGTACGGATGGCGGAGCAGGCGACGGCGCAGATCGGCGTGACCGGGCTGGCGGTGATGGGCCGCAACCTGGCCCGGAACCTGGCCCGCAACGGCTTCACCGTGGCGGTGCACAACCGCTCGCCGGAGCGCACCCGCAGCCTGCTGGCCGAGCACGGTGACGAGGGCACCTTCGTACCGTCGGAATCCCTCGCGGACTTCGTCGCCTCGTTGGAGCGGCCCCGGGCGGTGATCGTGATGGTCAAGGCGGGCGCCGGCACCGACGCGGTCATCGACGAGCTGATCCCGCTGCTGGAGGAGGGGGACATCGTCGTCGACTGCGGCAACGCACACTTCGCGGACACCCGCCGCCGGGAGGAGGCGCTGCGCGCACACGGGCTGCACTTCGTCGGCACCGGCGTCTCCGGCGGCGAGGAGGGCGCCCTGCTCGGCCCGAGCATCATGCCCGGCGGCTCCGCCGAGTCGTACGCGAAGCTCGGCCCGATGTTCGAGAAGATCGCCGCGCAGGTGGACGGCGTCCCGTGCTGCCGGCACATCGGGCCGGACGGCGCCGGCCACTTCGTCAAGATGGTCCACAACGGCATCGAGTACGCCGACATGCAGCTCATCGCCGAGGCCTACAACCTGTTGCGGGCCGGGCTCTCGGCCGGCCCGGCGGAGATCGCGGAGATCTTCCGGGAGTGGAACACCGGCGAGCTGGAGTCCTTCCTCATCGAGATCACCGCCGACGTGCTGGCGCACACCGACGCGGCGACCGGCCGGCCCTTCGTCGACGTGGTGCTCGACCAGGCCGAGCAGAAGGGCACCGGCCGCTGGACCGTGCAGAGCGCGCTGGACCTCGGCATCCCGATCACCGGCATCGCCGAGGCCACCTTCGCCCGGTCGCTGTCCGGCCACGCCGACCAGCGGGCGGCCGCCCGCCGCGCCTTCGGCGACGCCGGGGAGAAGTGGCAGGTGGACGACCGGGAGACCTTCGTCGAGGACGTCCGGCGCGCGCTGCTAGCCAGCAAGATCGTCGCGTACGCCCAGGGCTTCGACCACATCCGCGCCGGCAGCCGGGAGTACGACTGGGACATCGACCTGGGCGGCACCGCCACCATCTGGCGGGGCGGCTGCATCATCCGGGCCCGCTTCCTCGACCGGATCCGGGAGGCGTACGACGCCGAGCCGGAGTTGTCGACGCTGCTGGTGGCGCCGTACTTCGCCGAAGCGGTCAGCGCCGGGGTGCCGAGCTGGCGACGGGTGGTGGCCGACGCCGCCCGGGCGGGGGTGCCGACGCCGGCGTTCTCCTCGTCGCTGGCGTACTTCGACGCGCTGCGCGCCGAGCGGCTGCCGGCGGCGCTGATCCAGGGGCTGCGGGACAACTTCGGCGCGCACACCTACCACCGGGTCGACCGGGAGGGCTCGTTCCACACCGTCTGGGCCGGCGACCGCTCCGAGTCCCCGGCCTGACGCCCGCCGCTGACGCCCGCCGCCCGACCACCGCGGGCCGGCTGATCGCCGCCGGCTGATCGACTCGCTTTGCGGCGTTTCGCGGTATCACCGACCTTGGGCTCAAGTGGTTGTTGCAACGGGGTGGATTCTCGTGAGGATGGGGATTCATGCCGGGGAAGCGGTTGTCGTC